>NZ_POUA01000026.1 GCF_003236385.1 Spongiactinospora gelatinilytica | reverse complement strand
CCTTGCCCTGCCGCTCCCCCGCGCACCCGGCCACCCCGACCAACGCGACCAACGCGACCACCAGCGCCGTAATCATCTTTTTGGTCCAGAACACCGGGCCGCCCTTGTTCGTTGATCTGGGCCGGCGGTGGGGGGCGGCCGAAAGCCCGGCGGGGTGTCATGGGTAGTCCTGGGCCGACTCCCCCCGCAGAATTCTGGCCAGGTCCTCCCACCATGGTGGGACATCGGCCCGCAGTTCGGCGTAACGACGCGCCACCCGGACGGCACATCCGACCGGATCGCTGCCGGAGTGGTGGTGCCGGACCGGCCCCTCCCGCCAGCGGTAGCTTCCGTCGCGGAAGCTCACCACGAGCCCGATCCACACCGAGAGGGTGGAGTCATCGCAGACCTCGTACGCGTCGGTGACTCCCAGACCGATCAGCTCGGCCCGGAGCTTGCCTATCGCCGCTTGGGCATCAGTCACCAGCGGCCAACTCCCGCGTGTTGCACAGAGAGTGATGTACCCACCATCAAGGCCCGAGTTCGCCTCACCGGCCCGGTTGCTACCCGATCGTAATCGAACGCGCGGGACGCCCCGCTAACGGCGGTCGGGAAGCTCGGCGGGCTCGGTGACGACCATGATGAAACGGCAGGTGGAGGTGCCGCCGTTGGCGTAGCGGTGCGGGCGGTCGGCGCTGAACAGGGCGGCTTCGTCGGTGCGGACGTGGTAGTCCTGGCCGAGCACGGTCAGGGTCAGCTCGCCCTCGATCACCGTGATCATCTCGCGGGTGCCCGCCGGGTGCGCGTCGCCGTCGTGGTACTCCCCCGGGGCGAGCCGCCAGTCCCACAGCTCCAGGATCGCCGGGGCGTCGGTACCGACCAGCAGCCGGGCCGATCCCTGGCCGTGCTGGAACGTGACCACCCCCGCACTCCCGACCACCCGGACCACCGGGGTGTCGGCGACCTCCACGAGCCGGGCCACGGTGACGCCGAGGGCGTCGCCGATGCGGGCCAGCGTGGTCACACTGGGGTTGGTCCGGGCCTGCTCGACCTGCACCAGCATGCCCCGGCTCACCCCGGACCTGGCCGCCAGCTCGTCCAGGGTCATCCGGCGGTGCGCGCGCTGCGCCCGCACGTTGTTCGCGATGGCCGCGGCGAGAGCCCCGTTGTCGTTCGACATACAGTGCATTGTAGTGAACCTGATTTGCAGTTGGTTGCACCACTCTGGTGTACTTCGTTGTACTACTGGTACAACTCAGTGAACCGGAGCACTCCTTGACCGCAGTCGTCCTCGCCACCGCGTGCGCGCTGGTGTACGGCACCGCCGACTTCTTCGGCGGGCTGGCCACCAGGCGTTCCCGTCTGCTGGCCGTCGTCGTCCTCTCGCAGTTCTCCGGGCTGGTCTTCGTGGCGGCGGTGCTGTCCGCGATGCCCGGCTCGCCCTCCGTGGAGGCGCTGCTGTGGGGCATGGTCGCCGGCGTGTCGGGAACGACCGGCCTGCTGCTGTTCTACCGCGCCCTGGCCGCGGGCACCATGTCGGTCGTCGCGCCCACCACGGCGACCACGTCGGCCGCCGTGCCGGTGCTGTTCGGGCTGGTGTCCGGCGAGCGTCCCGCGTTGACGGCCCTCGCCGGGGTCGTGCTCGCGCTGGCCGCCGTACTGCTGGTGAGCCGTGCGCCGAAAGGCGCGGCGGCCTCCGCTCCGACGGGACCACTGCTGTCCGCGCTGGCCGCGGGCGCGGGGTTCGGCGGCTTCTTCATCCTGGTCGCCCAGGCTCCCCACGACGCCGGGCTGTGGCCGCTGGCCGGGGCAAGAACCGTGTCGATCGCGCTGGTCGTGGTGCTCGCCCTGATCACCCGGCGCACGGTGCGGCCGGGGCCGGGCGCGCTGCCCATCATCGCGGTCTCCGGCGTGCTGGACATGCTCGCCAACATGCTCTACCTGCTGGCCGCCCAGCGCGGGCTGCTCAGCCTGGTGGCCGTGCTGGTGTCGCTGTATCCGGCGACGACGATCCTGCTGGCCAGGTTCGTGCTGCGGGAGCGCCTGCGCCGGCTCCAGATGGGCGGGGTGGTCATGGCGCTCGCCGCGGTCGCGCTGATCGCCACCGGCTAGCCCGGGCCGCTGACATTGTCAGCATCGGCGGAGGCTTGTTACGTTCATCACCGTGCAGCCCGAGCGCGCACTTTTCAGGTCGGGGTCGTTCGCGCACATCGCTGTGCCGTACGGCTCCGATGAGAGCTACCTGCGCCTGGTCCTCCCGCTGGTCGGCGAGGCGTTGCGGGAAGGCCACGACATCCTCGTGGTGACCGGGCAGCCCATGCTGGACCTGCTCGCCGAGATGCTGGGCGAGGACGCGGCCCGGGTCGACCGGCGGCTCAAGACCACCTGGTACACCCACCCGGCCCGCACTCTGACCGCCTACCACGAGTACGCCGAGCCGTGGGCCAAACGCCAGACGCTGCTGGTCGGCGAGCCGGTCTGGCTGGGACGCAAGGAGCGCGACATCCGGGAGTGGATCAGGTACGAGGCGGCCATCAACCTGGCCTTCGCGGACGCGCCGATCGTGGCGCTGTGCCTGTACGACGAGCGGGCGACACCGCCGCAGGTCCTGGAGGACGCCATGCGCGCCCACCCCTGGACCCTGAACGGCAACGGTCTCGACCTCAGCCGCGGCTACGTCCCGCCGCAGCACTTCCTGCTCAGCGGCGACGAGCTGCCCTTCCCCGACCCGCCGCCCTCCCGCGTCGTCGTCGCCTTCACGCCGCGCGACCTGGGCCGGGTACGGCAGGTCGTCGCGGCGGCGGGCGAGGGCGCGGGCCTGGACCGGGACACGGTCGGCTCCCTGGTGCTCAGCATGTCGGAGATCGCCGCCAACACCGTGGAGCACGGCGGTGGCTCGGGCTCGGTCGCCATCTGGACGGCGGGCAGCGAACTCATCTGCGAGATCGCCGACCCCGGAGGACGCCTGGACCTGCCGCTTCCCGGATTCCTCCCGCCCCGCCCTGAGTCGCCGCGCGGCTACGGCCTGTGGATCAGCCGCCAGCTCTGCGACCTCGTCGAGACCCGCCACACCGCGGGAGTACTGCGGGTCCGCCTGCACATGATCCTCCCCTGACCTCCGCCGGGGCAGGCGTCAGGGCCGTTCTGACCTGGGAGCGGACGCACCGGACCCGGGGCAGGTGAGGCGGGCGAGGGCTGAGGCCGGGGTCTACACGGCTACCGGGACGCGCAGCGCGCCGACCTCGCGGGCGTAGCCCTCGAGCATGCCGCGGAGCTGCCGCCGGCCGCGGTGCAGGCGGGACATCACCGTGCCGATGGGCGTGCCCATCCGCTCGGCGATCTCCTTGTAGGCGAATCCCTCGACATCGGCCAGGTAGACGGCCTCCCGGAACTCGTCAGGGAGCGACCGCAGGGCGTTCATCACGACGTTGTCGGGCAGCGCGTCGAGCGCCTCGGACTCGGCGGAACGGAGCCCCGTCGACATGTGGGACTCGGCGGCGGCGAGCTGCCAGTCCTCGATGTCCTCCGTCGCCGACAGCTTGGGCGAGCGCTGCTTCTTGCGGTAGTCGTTGATGAAGTTGTTGGTCAGGATGCGATGCAGCCAGGCCTTGAGGTTGGTGCCCTCGCGGAACTGGTGGTACGAGGTGTAGGCCTTCGCCACGGTCTCCTGCACGAGGTCCTCGGCGTCTGCCGAGTTGCGGGTCAGGCGCATCGCGGATGCGTAAAGTTGCGCGGTGACGGGCACGACGTCGCGTTCGAACCACGCCTGGCGCTGCTCTTCGGTCATAGAGATCATGTCGTATCCCCCTCGTACTCTTCCCCCCGTAACCACACAGCGATAGGCATGACGCGCCCATCCGCTTCTTCGGCGGCCACGTCATCGTCCCAGGCAGGCCGTAATGGTTTCGTTAAGAGTCTTTCCTGCTCAGGGGGTCTAGCGTTACCCGGGCATGCGGCGGACGTACTCACACCAAGGGCCAGGCAAGTCTCATTAGGATAACACTGTTTACTCGATTCGATGCAAAGTGTGGCAGGCATCACACCGAATGGTCTATGGCTACCGTGGTCGTCATGCAGCAAGTCGATCGTCATGACCCCGCGGCGCGCCGCTGGGCGGCCGAAGCCATCCGCCAGGTCGAAGCCGACGCTCATAGAAGTTGTGATACCCACCTCCACGTCTTTCCGCTGCCCGCACGCTGGGACGTAAACCTCTACCTGAAAGACGAGTCGGTGCACCCAACAGGTTCACTCAAACATCGACTCGCCCGCTCGTTGTTCCTGTACGGCGTGGCCAACGGCTGGATCGGCCCGGAGACCACGATCGTGGAGGCCTCCAGCGGGTCCACCGCCGTCAGCGAGGCGTACTTCGCCCGCCTGCTCGGCCTGTCGTTCGTCGCGGTCATGCCGGAATCGACGTCGCCGGAGAAGATCGCCCTGATCGAGTTCTACGGCGGCAAGTGCCATCTGGTCGAGGACCCGTCGGCGATCTACGCGGAGTCGCACCGGCTGGCCGCCGAGTCGGGCGGGCACTTCATGGACCAGTTCACCTACGCCGAGCGGGCCACCGACTGGCGGGGCAACAACAACATCGCCGAGTCCATCTTCCAGCAGATGGAACTGGAGCCCTATCCCGAACCCACCTGGATCGTGGTCGGCGCGGGTACCGGCGGCACGTCCGCCACCATCGGCCGCTACATCCGCTACCGCCGCCACGCGACCCGCCTGGCCGTGGTGGACCCTGAGGGGTCGGCGTTCTATCCGGCCTGGACCGGCGGCGACTTCTCGGCGACCGCCCCGGGCTCGCGCATCGAGGGCATCGGCCGCCCGCGGGTGGAGCCGTCGTTCCTGCCGTCGGTGATCGACCGCATGATCCGCGTGCCGGACGCGCTGTCCATCGCGGCGATGCGGTGGGTCCGCGAGGTGACCGGCCTGAACGTCGGCGGCTCCACCGGCACCAACGTGGCGGCGGCCGTGCAGGTCCTCACCGAGATGCGGCGGACCGGCGAGCGGGGCAGCGTGGTGACGCTGATCTGCGACGGAGGCGAGCGGTACCGCGCCTCCTACGACAGCGACGCCTGGCTCGCCGACCGCGGCATCGACATCGCTCCCCATCTCGCCGATCTGCGGGAGTTCCTCAGCCGGTAGTGGCCGGGTCCACTCCGAAGGTGGTGGCCAGGTCGTCCAGCATCGCGCCGGCGCCCAGCAGGCCCACCGCGCTCATCCAGGTCAGGTCGGAGACCTCGTGCTTCTTGCCCTTGAGCCGGCCCCACAGCGGGTTGCCCTCGAACTTCTGCTTGATCTCGTCGACGGCCGGGTCGGGGTAGACCGCCACGAAGATGTGGTCGGCGTCGAGCTGGGCGATGTTCTCCTGGCTGATGTTCACCGCGATCTGGTCGCTGGTGGGCTGGTCGGCGGGGCGCGGGAGGCCGACGTCCTTCAGCACGACGCCGGAGTAGGACTTCTCCACGTAAAGCCGGACGGTCGGCTCCCCGGCGAACCGCACGACGGAGACCATCGGCAGCTTCCCGCCGTTCTTCTCACCGATCGCCTCGCCGATCGCGGCGGCCCGCTCCTCGTACTGCTCGATCTTGGCGTCGGCCACGTCCTCCTTGCCGAGGGCCTGGCCCATCAGCCGCAGGTTGTCCTTCCAGATGGCGCCGGTGGTCTCGCTGAACACGGTGGGCGCGATCTTCGAGAGCTTGTCGTAGAGCGCCTCGTGACGAACCTTCGCCGAGACGATCAGGTCCGGCTTGAGGGCGATGACCTGCTCCAGGCTCGGGGCCTCCAGGGTGCCCACCGCCTTGGCCGCCGAGCCGTGCTTCTGCAGCGCGGTGCCGAGGTAGTCGGGCAGCTTCTCGTCGATCGCCCGGTAGGTGGTGAAGCCGACGACCTCGGTCTCCAGGCTCAGCACGGCGTCGACGAAGCTCTGGTCCAGCGCCACCACGCGTTTCGGCTGGGCCGGAATGACCGTCTCGCCCATGGCGTGCTTGATCGTGCGGGGGTAGGAGGAGGCCGGGGACGCCGGGGAATCGGTGGTGGTGGACGGGGTGGTGGACGCCGGCTGCGCCGCCTGCGGGGTGCTCGATCCGCATGCCGACAGGCCGGTGGCGAACACCGCCCCGGCCAGGCACGCGAGCAGGGCGCGCGACACTCTCATCGGCTGTTTCCTCCGTAGAACATAAAACCAAGGTAAGGCTAACCTCATTGAGATTAGCCTTACCTTGACTGGCATACTCCATGGGGTCGTCACAGTACGGAGAGGAGCATGGGTGAGCACCACCGCGCCGCCGTCCCGCGCGCGACCGGCCACCCCGCTCCACGCGATACACCGGCGCCGCACGCTCGTCCTCGGCGCGCTGCTGGCCGCGCTGGCCGCCGCCGTGCTGCTGAGCGTCACCATCGGGGCCAAGTCCGTGCCGCTGGGCGACACCTGGCAGGCGCTCACCGCCCCCACCGGCACGGAACACGACATCATCATCCGCACCCTGCGGGTGCCCAGGACCGCGCTCGGCATCATCGCCGGGATCGCGCTGGGCGTCGCGGGCGCGCTCATGCAGGGTCACACCCGCAACCCGCTCGCCGACCCGGGCCTGCTCGGCGTCACCCAGGGCGCGGCGTTCGCCATGGTGCTGGCCATCATCGTGTTCGGCATGTCCAGCCTGTACGTCTACATCTGGTTCGGGCTGGCCGGGGCGCTCATCGCCAGCGTCGGGGTGTTCGCGCTCGGCATGGCCGGCGGGCGCGGCGGCCCCACGCCGGTCACGCTCGCCCTGGCCGGGGCCGCCGTCAGCGCCTTCCTCTACGCGCTCACCTCCACGATCGTGCTGCTGGACGAGCGGGCCATGGACACCTTCCGGTTCTGGCAGGCCGGGTCCATCGCCGGGCGGGGCTCCTCGATCGTCTGGCAGGTGCTGCCGTTCGTCGCGGCCGGGCTGATCCTCGCCCTGGCCAACGCGCCCGGCCTCAACGCGCTGTCCCTGGGCGAGGACGTCGCGCGCGGCCTCGGCCAGAACGTCGCCCGCACCCGCGCCGTCGGCATCGCCGCCATCACGCTGCTGACCGGGGCGGCGGTGGCCGCCTGCGGGGCCGTCGCGTTCGTCGGGCTCGTGGTCCCGCACCTGGCCAGGCCGCTGTCCGGTCCCGACCACCGCTGGCTGCTGCCCTACGCGGGGCTGATCGGCGCGGCCCTGCTGCTGGCGGGCGACGTGCTCGGGCGCGTGCTGGCCTGGCCGGGGGAACTGGAGGTCGGCGTGGTGCTCGCGCTCGTCGGCGCGCCGTTCTTCGTCGCGCTGGTCCGTCGCAGGAAGCCGGTCCGGCTGTGATCCCGGCGGTGATGGGCTCATGACCACGCTGGTGCGGGCCGTACGGCTGGGCGGCGCCTCCTGGCGGCTTCGCCCGCGAGCCGTACTCGTTACCGTCCTCGGCCTCGCCGCCCTGGCCTTGCTCATGGCCCTGAACATGCGCATAGGCGACCTGGAGATGAGCCTCGCCGAAGTGATCGGCGGAGTCACCGGGGACGGCCCTGCCAACCTCGTGATCATGGAGCTGCGGCTGCCCCGCGCCCTGACCGGCGCGCTGGTCGGCGTGGCCCTCGGCATGGCGGGCGCGATCACCCAGGCCATCGCGCGCAACCCGCTGGCCAGCCCCGACATCCTCGGCGTGACCACCGGCGCGAGCGTCACCGTGGTCGCCGTCATGGTGGCCACCGGCACGATGTACGGCGGGACGAGCGGCGCGCTGGCCGGCGCGGGCGTCCCCGTCATGGCCCTGGGCGGCGGCCTGCTCGGCGGGCTCGCCGTCTACCTGCTGGCCTGGCGCCGCGGGCTGGACGGCTACCGCCTTGTGCTGGTCGGCATCGGCGTGTCGGCCGTGTTCACCAACGTGAAGTACTGGCTGCTGACCATCGGCGACGTCAACGACAGCACCCGGGCCATGACCTGGATCAGCGGCTCGCTGCACGGGCGCGGCTGGGAGCACGTCGCGCCGGTGGGGCTGGCGCTGGCCGTCCTGCTCCCCGCCGCGCTGTTCGGCGGGCGGTCACTGGCGGCGCTGCGGTTCGGCGACGACACCGTGACCGGTCTCGGCGTGCGGACGAACCTGGCCAGAAGCCTGATGATCCTCGCCGCGGTGCTGCTCGCCGCCGTCGCCACCGCCTCCGCGGGACCGATCTCGTTCGTCGCGCTCGCCGCCCCGCAGATCGCGCTGCGCCTCGCCGGGGTCGCCCACCCGCCGCTGGTGATCTCCGCCGTCGCCGGCGGCGTACTGACCACAGGCGCCGACCTCGTCGCCAGGACCGTCTTCTCCCCCGTCGAACTCCCCGTCGGCGTCGTCACCGCGGTCCTCGGCGCCCCCTACCTCGTCTACCTGCTCATCCGCGCACGCCGGGAGGCACGCACATGAGACTTCAGGCCGTGGACGTACGGCTCGGGTACGGCGAGCGGATCGTCGTGGACGGGCTCGACCTCGGCGTCGAACCGGGCACCATCACCGCGATCATCGGGCCCAACGGCTGCGGCAAGTCCACCCTGCTGCGCGCCCTCGGCCGGCTGCTGCGGCCCGCGGGCGGCGAGGTGCTGCTGGACGGCAAGCGGATCGACAAGATCCCGAGCAAGGAGGTCGCCAAGGTCCTGGGGGTGCTCCCGCAGGCCCCGACCGCGCCCGAGGGGCTGACCGTCGCCGACCTCGTGGCCAGGGGACGCCATCCGCACCAGAGCTGGTACCGTCAGTGGTCGTCGGACGACGAGGCCGCCATCCAGAAGGCGCTGTCCATGACCGGCCTGCTGGACCTCGCGGAACGCCCGCTGGACGAGCTGTCCGGCGGCCAGCGGCAGCGGGCCTGGATCTCCATGGCCCTGGCCCAGGGCACCGACCTGCTGCTCCTGGACGAGCCGACCACGTTTCTCGACCTCGCCCACCAGGTCGAGGTGCTCGAACTGATCCGCCGCCTGCACAGCGACGCCCGGCGGACCATCATCATGGTGCTGCACGACCTCAACCTGGCCGCCCGCTACGCCGACCGGCTGGTCGCGATGCGCGACGGCCGGCTCGTCGCCGCGGGCGCGCCGCACGACGTGCTCACCGAGCAGATGCTGCTGCGGGTCTTCGAGCTGGACGCCAAGGTCATCGCCGACCCGGTGGCCGGTACGCCGCTGGTGGTGCCGATCGGCACCAGGCACGGCGCGCCGTCAGTCGCCCAGTAGGGCGTCCACGAAAACCTCGGGGTCGAACGGCGCCAGGTCGTCGGCCCCCTCGCCGAGTCCGACCAGCTTGACCGGCACGCCCAGCTCACGCTGCACGGAGATGACGATGCCGCCCTTGGCGGTGCCGTCGAGCTTCGTCAGCGCGATGCCGGTGACCGCGACGGCCTCGGCGAACACCTGGGCCTGGCGCATGCCGTTCTGGCCGGTGGTGGCGTCCAGCACCAGCAGGACCTCATCGACCGTGGCCTTCTTCTCGATGACCCGCTTGACCTTGCCCAGCTCGTCCATCAGGCCGGTCTTGGTGTGCAGGCGACCGGCGGTGTCGACGATCACCACGTCGGCCTTGTCGGTGATGCCCTTGGCGGTCGCGTCGAAGGCCACCGAGGCGGGGTCGCCGCCCTCGGGACCGCGGACCACCTCCGCGCCGACCCGCTCGCCCCAGGTCTGCAACTGGTCGGCGGCGGCGGCGCGGAAGGTGTCGGCGGCGGCGAGCACGACCTTCTTGCCGTCGCCGATGAGCACGCGGGCCAGCTTGCCCGTGGTGGTGGTCTTGCCGGTGCCGTTCACGCCGACGACGAGGACGACGGCGGGGCGCTCGCCGTGCGGCGCGGTGTGCAGGGTGCGGTCCATGTCGGGGCCGACCTGGGCGAGCAGCTGCTCCCGTAGCAGGCCCCTGGCCTCTTCATGGGTGCGGGTGCCGAGTACCTTGACCTTGGTACGCAGCTCCTCGACCATCGCCCGCGCCGGGCTCACGCCGACGTCGGCGGTGATGAGGGTGTCCTCGATCTCGTCCCACGCGTCGTCGTCGAGCCGGTCCCGGGACAGCAGTTCCAGCAGACCCTTGCCGAGCGCGTTCTGAGAACGCGCGAGCCGGGCGCGCAGCCGCACCATCCGCCCGGCGGACGGCGGGGGCACCTCGACCTCGGGCTTGACCGGCGGCGGCACCACGACGGGCGCGGGCGGCGGGACCGTGGTGGTGGCCCCTTCCGCCTCCTCCCCGGCGGGCGGCCTTACCGCCTCCTCCTCGCGCTCCTCCTCCACCGGCGGCTTCGGAGGCGCGGGGGGAACACCCTTGCCCCCGGGCCGGAACAGCAGGAAGAGACCGCCGGCCGCCAGCAGGGCGACGACGACAACGATCACGATGATGCCGAGGTAACCTTCCACGCCCGCCAGTTTTGCATGTTTGGGGCACCCTGCGCGCCACGCTGTACTCATGGCGCTCGCTACGCTCGCGCGGACCCGGGCGCCTTCAAGGCCGTGCGTGGTTGCGGTAAGTGCGCCCCTATGGGCGCTCGCTGCGCTCGTGGCCAGGGGGACCGCGCGGGCGCAGCGAGCGTCAAAGAGTCGCAGCCACCGCGACCACGCACGGGACCGGGCGCGGTCGTGTCCGGAGCGACGAGGGAGGGAGTGAGGGAGTGAGGGACGAGCGAGTGAGCGACTGAGCGAGGAGCGGAGGGCGCGGCCTTGAAGGCGCCCGGGCCCCGCCCGAGCGGAGCGAGGGCAATCAAACGCGCTCCCTCAGGCGTTGGCTGACGACCTGTGTCACGCCGTCGCCGCGCATGGAGACTCCGTAGAGGGCGTCGGCGATCTCCATCGTCCGCTTTTGGTGGGTGATGACGATGAGTTGTGAGCTTTGCCGCAATTCCTCGAACAGCGTCAGCAGGCGTTGCGTGTTGGTGTCGTCAAGGGCCGCCTCGACCTCGTCCATCACGTAGAACGGTGACGGCCTCGCCTTGAAGATGGAGATCAGAAAGGCCACCGCGGTCAGTGAGCGTTCCCCGCCCGACAGCAGGGACAGTCGCTTGACCTTCTTGCCCGGTGGCCGGGCCTCGACCTCGACGCCCGTGGTGAGCATGTCGCCGGGGTCGGTGAGGAGCAGCCGGCCCTCGCCGCCGGGGAAGACCCTGGAGAAGATCGTCTCGAACTCGCGGGCGACGTCCTCATAAGCGGCGGCGAAGACCTGTTCGACCCGTTCGTCCACTTCCTTGACCACGAGCATGAGGTCGCGCCTGGTCTTCTTGAGGTCTTCGAGCTGCGAGGTCAGGAACGCGTGGCGTTCCTCCAGGGCGGCGAACTCCTCCAGGGCCAGCGGGTTGACCTTCCCGAGCTGGGCCATCTGGCGTTCGGCGATCTTTGCCCGCTTCTCCTGCTCCTCGCGCACGTAAGGGACCGGTTCGGGGTCGGCGGGCACCGGTACGTCAGGGCCGTACTCCGTGACCAGCGCGTCCGGCTCCACGCCGAACTCCTCCATCGACCGTTCCTGCATCCGCTCCAGCCGCAGCCGCTGCTCGGTGCGGGCGACCTCGCTGCCGTGCGCCCGGTTGACCAGTTTGTCCAGTTCGCCGCCCAGCTCCCTGACCCGGACCCGGACCGCCTTCAGCTCGGCGTCGATCTGCCCCCTGGCCTGTTCGGCGTCGTCGCGCTCGGCCGCGGCCAGCGCGATGGACGACTCCAGCGCCGACAGCGCGCGTTCCGCGCCCTCCACCACGGACCGCGCCACCGCTGCCTGACGCCTGCGGCGGGCGCGTTCGGCGGCGGCGGAGGCGCGTTCGGCGCGTTCGCGTTCGGCGGCGTGCAGCAGTGCGTCGGCGCGGCCGGAAATCCCGGAGACGCGCTCCTCGGCCGTGCGCACGGTCAGGCGGGTCTCCATCTCGGCCTGCCTGGCGACCTCGCAGGTGGCGGCCAGCTCGTCGCGGATCTCGGTGGTCGGCTCGGCCTCCAGTTCCTCTCCCGCCTCGGCCTCGGCCAGCCGTTCCTCCAGCTCGGCCAGGCCCGCGGCCTCACGGTCGCGGGCCTCCTCCGCGGCGCGTACGCCGCCCGCCAGGCGGGCGCACTCGGCGCGCGCCGCCTCGGCCGCGGCGGCGAGCTGGGCCAGCTTGCTGGCCGCCGCGGCGGCCAGCCGGTCGGACTCCCGCTGCCTGGCCCGGACCGCGTCCAGCGCCGCCTGCGCGGCGCTCAGCCCGCCCTGCGCACCGGTCAGGCCCGCCTGGGCCTCGGCCACGCGGACCTCGGCGGCCTCGACCGCGCCCTGCGCCTCCCGCTCGGCGGCGGCCGCCGCCGCGAGGTCGTCCGCGGTGGTCTCGGCGGTCGCGACCGCACGCGCGAGGTCGGCCACCGCCTCGTCCAGTACGGCCCGCACCTGGAGCGCCGAGCTGCCCTGCGCCGATCCGCCCGTCGCGAGATGCGCGCCCACCAGGTCGCCGTCGCGGGTCACCGCGCGCAGCCCAGGATGGACCTGTACGAGCGCCTGGGCCGCCGGGAGGTCCGGTACCACGACGACGTCGCCGAGCAGGCCCGCCAGCGCCCCGTGCAGCGTGTCAGGGGCGCCGACCAGGTCCAGCGCCCACTCCCCCGCCACCTCGGGACGCTCGCCGCCCGCCGCCTCGGCGGCGATGACCAGCGTGGACCGGCCGCCGTCGCCGGATCGCAGGTAGGCCAGGGCGTCGATCGCCTCCGGCAGGGAGGCCAGGGCCACCGCGTCGGCGGCCGGGCCGAGCGCCGCGGCGATGGCCGCCTCCGCGCCCTGCCGTACGGTCATGACCGCGGCCAGCGGGCCGAGCACGCCGGGCAGACCGGCGGAGAGCAGCGCGCCCGCGCCGTCGGCCGCCTGGGAAAGGCCCAGCTCAAGGGCATCGCGGCGGGCCTGAAGCGCGGCGATGGCGCGCTGCGCCTCCTGGTCTGTGCCACGCGCCGCGGCGACCGCCGACCGGGCCTCGGCCAGCGCCCCGCGCGGGCCCTCAAGGCCGCGCCTGGCCGTCGCCACGCCCTCCTCGGCGGCCTCGACGGCCTCCCTGGCGGCCTCCACCCCGGCGACGGCGATCTCGATCTCCTCGACGAGCCGGGGATCGGCGGCGGGCCGGCCGCTCTCCTCCGCGTCGTGGCCGGCCTGGGCGAGCGCGGCGCGTTCCTCGGCCTCGGCGAGCCCTTGGGTCAGTCGTCCGATCTCGTCGTGCGCCGCCGCGACCCTGCTGCGCACCGCGCCGACCTGCCCGCGCAGCCTGGCCAGCGCCTCGCGCCGGTCGGCCGCCGCGCGGGCCGCTGCGGCGAGCCTGCGCTCCTCGGTGGCCAGCGCGCCCTCCGCGGCCTGCCGGCGCGCCACCGCGGCCTCAAGGGCCTCCTGGGCGGTCTCCAGCTCCTCGGCCAGCTCCTGCTCCTGGGCGCGTACCTCGGCCGCCTCGCGCTCGTAGTCTTCCGGGTCGCGGCCCCTGCGGTCGATCGAGGCGGCGTCGGCGGCGTTCCTGTGCCGTTCGGCGGCCAGCCCGGAAAGGCCGCGCAGCCGGTCCTTCAGCGAGGACAGCGCGAAGAAGGTCTCCTGGGCGGCCCGCAGGCGCGGCTGCGCGGACTGCTCGGCGGCCTCCAGCTCGTTCTCCTGGAGCTGGGCCTGGGCGAGCTCGGTCTCCACCTGCGCGCGCCTGGACTGCACCGCGGCCTCGTCGGCCGCCTCCCTGCGCAGGATCTCGCGCAACGTCAGCACGTCGTCGGCCAGCAGCCGCAGCCGGGCGTCCCGCAGGTCGGCCTGGATGACCGCGGCCTTCCTGGCGATCTCCGCCTGCCGGCCGAGCGGCTTGAGCTGGCGGCGCAGCTCGGTGGCGAGGTCTTGGACGCGGGTCAGGTTGGCCTGCATCGCGTCCAGTTTGCGCAGTGCCTTCTCCTTGCGCTTGCGGTGCTTGAGCACGCCCGCGGCCTCCTCGATGAAGGCCCTGCGGTCCTCAGGACCGGCGTGCAGCACCGCGTCGAGCTGCCCCTGCCCGACGATGACGTGCATCTCGCGGCCGATGCCGGAGTCGGAGAGCAGCTCCTGGATGTCGAGGAGGCGGCAGGTGTCGCCGTTGATGGCGTACTCGCTCTGGCCGGACCTGAACATCAGCCGGCTGATGGTGACCTCGGTGTAGTCGATCGGCAGCGCGCCGTCGCTGTTGTCGATGGTCAGCGTGACCTCGGCACGGCCGAGAGGGGCGCGTGAGGAGGTGCCGGCGAAGATGACGTCCTCCATCTTGCCGCCGCGCAGCGACTTGGCGCTGTGCTCGCCCATCACCCAGGCCAGCGCGTCGACCACGTTGGACTTGCCGGAGCCGTTGGGGCCCACCACGCAGGTGATGCCGGGCTCGAACCGCAGGGCGGTGGCCGAGGCGAAGGATTTGAAACCGCGGAGGGTGAGGGTCTTCAGATACACGGATCCGGTCATCCCTCCCTTGACATGCGACGGCTAGCGGGACAGCCTACCGCCCTCCTGCCTCACGGAAGGGAAATGACGAGGGACGCCTCCCCGAGGCGTCCCTGTGCGGATTCTCGTGATGACACCGGCCCTCTCAGGTGAGGGCCGGTTCGCGATCCTGCAGGCGCGAGAACGTCTCCTCTCGGGACTGTGCCGAGAGGGCGTCGTTCTGTGCCTGGAGCCGGATGAGCTCTGCCTCCAGGTCACGGATGCGCTGCTGGAGACGGCGCACTTCCGAGACCATTCGAGGATCAGGACCACCGACGTGGCCGAGTAGAGCCTTCGCCATGGTAAAGGGTCCTCCACGCTGAGTGACCAGACTGGTTCGCGCACTTCATGCCGCGGGAGGGGTGCGCGTGGTTCTTATCAAGAGTCGCACCGGTGCGATGAGCGGTCAAGTTGAACGCTCTGCCTCATGCCCCAGTGGGCACTCCCAAGGTATAAATGTACCGCATTTGGGGGGTATAGCGGAAGTCGTTATCTCTCCTCAAAGCCCGTCAAACCACCTCGAACTTCGCTCCAGCGCTCAACCACTCCATCGACCCTGCCCGGCGTGTCGCAACCCCGCAGCGCCCCGAGCAGCTTGACACAGGCTTCCCGATCACCCTCGGCGACCACTTCGACCCGGCCGTCCGGCATGTTGCGCGCATGCCCGCTGAGCCCGAGTTCCAGTGCCCGCGCGCGGGTCCACCAGCGGAAGCCGACCCCCTGCACGTGCCCCCTCACCCAGGCGGTCAGTCGCGCTACGTCACTCATGACCGCCCCCGGGGCCGGACTTGACAGCGAGGGCAACTATAAGAAGACCGATTCATAAAGGGCTCCCTGACCACCGGGGTCCCGCATCGGCCGCAGGGCAGGTCACGTCTGCCGTAAACCGCGAGCGACCGGTCGAAGTATCCGCTCTCCCCGTTGACGTTGACGTACAGGCTGTCGAAGGACGTGCCGCCCTGGTCGAGCGCGTCGGCCATGACCTCGCGTACGCCGCGTAGCAGTTCGGCGATTTTCGGACGGGTCAGCCGCTCGGTCGGGCGCGCCCAGTGCAGGCCGGCCCGCCACAGCGCCTCGTCGGCGTAGATGTTGCCGACGCCGCTGATCAGCGACTGGTCCAGCAGCGCGCGTTTGACCTCGGTGTGCCTGGCGCGCAGCCGGCGGGCGAAGTCCTCGTCGTCGAAGGACTCCTCCAGCGGGTCGGGGGCGATGTGCACGATCGGCGCGGGGACCGGGCGGGCCAGCGGCACCATCTCGGTGACCAGCAGGTGCCCGAACGTGCGCTGATCGACGAACCGCAGCTCAGGACCACCGTCGGCGAACGACAGACGCACCCGCAGATGCTTTTCCACCGGCGAGCCGGAGTCGGTCACCAGGAGCTGGCCGCTCATGCCCAAGTGCGCCATGAGCGCGTCGCGCCCGTCGCCGAGCGGCAGCCAGAGGTACTTTCCGCGCCGCTCCGCGCCACGGACCTCGCGCCCCTCCAGGCGGGCCGCGAACTCCGCCGCGCCCGGCAGGTGACGGCGGATCGCCCGCGGGTGCAGCACCTCCGTCTTGGCGATCGTACGGCCGGACACCCATTGGTCCAGGCCCCGCCGTACGACCTCCACCTCGGGTAGCTCAGGCATGCTCGCGCCCCTCCCGTGTCGCCGCCCTCGAACCCAGCCGCGCGCTCAGCTCGCCGCCTGCTCCGGAGGCTCGCGCAGGGCCCGGATGCGGTTCCAGGCCGCCTCGGCCGCCTGCTGCTCGGCCTCCTTCTTGCTGCGGCCCGCGCCGAAGCCGTACTCGACGCCGCCCACCCTGACCACGGCGGTGAAGGACTTGGCGTGGTCGGGACCGCTCTCTTCCACCTGGTACTCGGGCACGCCGAGCGCCTCGGCGGCGGTCAGCTCCTGTAGCGAGGTCTTCCAGTCAAGCCCGGCGCCGAGCGAGGCCGAGCGGGCGATCAGCGGGTCGAACAGCAGATGCACCACGCGGAACGCCTCGTCCAGGCCCTTGTCCACATAAACCGTGCCGATCAACGCCTCCAGCGTGTCGGCCAGGATCGAGGACTTGTCCCTGCCTCCGGTGCCCTCCTCGCCCCGGCCCAGCCGCAGGAAGCGGCCGAGCTTCAGCTCCCTGGCCACGTCGGCGAGCGCGCGCATGTTCACCACGGCGGCGCGTAGTTTGGCGAGCTGCCCCTCGGGCAGATCGGGGTGGTTGCGATAGAGCGTGTCGGTCACGACCAGGCCGAGCACCGAGTCGCCGAGGAACTCCAGGCGCTCATTGGTGGGCAGCCCGCCGTTCTCATAGGCGTAGGAGCGGTGCGTCAGCGCGCGCTCCAGCACCTCGGTGTCCAGCCGGACGGCCAGGACCCGCTCAAGTTCGTCTCTGGCGACCTCGACGGCCACCGGCTTGGGGCCTGTGCCCACATCTCCTCCTCCGCGGAACCGATTACACCCGATGTGACGTTCGTCACTCCGGGGCGCGGTGGCGTGAGGGAAGCGGATGCCCGAGAACGTGGTGGGCGCCGGGAGGGCTCCGGCAGACCCCGGCGTCCACCACGGCCGCGGGCGAGTCAGCCACCGCTCGCGCCGACGGCGAAGCCGACCAGCGGCCATACTCGGCTACCGGCCGGCGACACGCGTCAGCACATGGCGATCAGGCCGACGGCTCGATGACCTGACGGCGGTTGTAGGTGCCACAGGACGGGCACGCCACGTGGGGACGCTTACGCTGCCTGCACTGCGGGCAGTCGACAAGCGCCACCGTGGCGGCCTTCCACTGGGCGCGGCGGGAGCGGGTGTTGCTCCGCGACATCTTCCGCTTGGGGACGGCCACGTCAGCCCTCCTGATCGTCGTTGAGTTGCATGTCTTACCGGTCTTGCGTGTCTTGCTTGTCGTCTTTCACCAGGTCCCGCAACGCCGCCCAGCGGGCGTCGACTTGCTCGTGCCGATGGTCAGGGCCGGCCTCGGCCAGCTTGACCCCGCACACTGTGCACAGCCCCGGGCAGTCTTCTCGGCAGACCGGGCTGAGCGGCAGCGCGAGGACCACCGCGTCACGGAACGTCGGCTCAAGGTCGAGCAGGTCGCCGTCGAGGAGGGAGTCCTCCTCGCCGGCGTCTTCGGCGGTGTAGAAGAACAGCTCCTGGAACTCGACCTCGACTCGCGAGGTCAGAGGATCCAGGCACCGTGCGCACTCCCCGCTGAGGGGAGTGCTCGCCGTGCCCGTGACGAGCACGCCTTCCATCACCGCTTCGAGCCGGATGTCCAGCTCGACATCGGCGTCTTTGGGGACGCCGATCAAGTTGACGGACAGATCCGCCGGTGCCGGAAGAGTGCGGGTCGTCTTCCGCATCGACCCCGGCCTCCGGCCCAGGTCATGGGTCGAGATCACCCAAGGGGCTCGCGGGTCGAGGTTGCGGGTAGACATTCTGCTCTCATCAGGCATGGCGAATGACCGCCGTTGTGCAAGGCCGATTACAAAGAATACCAGTCGCCGGTCAGCCCCTGAGCCGCTCGACCAGGAGCCGGTGCACCAGGTCGGGGACCAGGCCGGAGACATCGCCGCCGTACCGGGTGATCTCCTTGATCCTCGAAGAGGACAGGAAGGAGAACTCGGGGTTGGTGGACATGAACAGCGTCTCCACGCCCGACATCCGGTAGTTGAGCTGGGCCATCTGCAGCTCGTAGTCGAAGTCGCTGATCGCCCGCAGGCCCTTGACGATCGCGGCGATCTCGTTCTGCTTGCAGTAGTCGACCAGCAGCCCGTGGAACTTGTCCACCCGGACGTTGCCGTACTCCTTGGTCACGGCCTGGAGCATCTCGATGCGCTCCTCCACCGTGAACAGGCTTTTCTTCTCCATGTTGATCAGGACGGCGACCACGACCTCGTCGTACAGTCGAGACGCCCGTCCGATGATGTCCAGGTGACCATTGGTGACAGGATCGAATGACCCTGGACAGACGACGCGGCGCAAGGCACACCCCCCAGATCTACGGGTTCCCGGCGGCGCGACCGTACCAAACCGTCGCTTCCCCGTATCGCCTGGCCCTCTCATTGGCGATGCCGGCGGGCCAGCGCAGGTCCGTTCCGCGGGTCTCGCGCTCCACCGCGACCAGCGCCCCTGGGGCCAGCCAGCCGTTGTCCACCAGCCGTTCCAGCACCAGCGTCAGGTCCGCCCCGCCCATCGCGTACGGCGGGTCGGCGAAGACGAAGTCGTACGGCTCGCCCACGCACACGCGCGCCGCGACCCGCTCGGCCTTGTCCAGCGCCAGCTCCGCCCCGGGCAGCCCGAGCGCGGCGATGTTGGCCTTGATCACCCTGGCCGCCTTCGCGTCGGACTCCACCAGCAGGGCGTGCGCGGCCCCTCGCGACAGGGCCTCCAGGCCCACCGCGCCGGAGCCGGCGTAAAGGTCGAGCACCCGCGCGCCGGTCAGCGGCCCCAGCAGCGACCCGACCGAGGAGAAGATCCCCTCCCTGGCCCGGTCGCTCGTCGGCCGGGTGCCCCTGCCGGGGGGCGCGGTCAGCCGCCTGCCCCCGGCGCTCCCCGCGATGACCCGCATCATGGCCCCAATCTAGCGAGGTCCGGAAGGGGGGTTCTGCACGCCAGTCCCCGACCGCGATGAACCGGCCGTAAACCCCGCCAGGCCAGCGCAATGAACAGCGCAAGGAGCGGCGAGGAATGAACAAGGGTCGTTCCCATCGGACCGGGCTGCCCGCATGATGAGTGCTGCGGCCTTCAGGTGACCCAGGGGAAGGCCGACCGGCGTGATCGTGAGCCCTTCCGCACGCCGGTGCCCTCGGCACCTGACCCGAGGGTGGGCCCAGCCGGGGACGGCATTCGGGGGGAGGCCGTCCCCGTGGCTGGGCCCTGGGTCACTCTCATCTTCCGGTGCCCGTGACCTGCCTGGTCAGGTCTTCTCCAGGAACTCCGCGCGTTCGTCGGCCACCAGCCTGTCGATCTCGGCGCGCAGCGTGGGATGGCCGGCCAGCTCCGGATCGGCGGTCAGCAGCTCCGTGGCCTCGTCGCGGGCCGTGGCGATGACCTCCTCGTCGCGCAGCAGTTGCAGCAGCCGCAGCGACGACTTGCGGCCAGACTGGGCCACGCCGAGCACGTCGCCCTCGCGCCGCTGCTCCAGGTCCACCTGGGACAGCTTGAAGCCGTCGAGCGTGGCCGCCACCGCGTCGAGCCTGGCCCGCGCCGGGGTGGCCGCGGGCGAGTCGGTGACCAGCAGGCACAGGCCGGGCAGCCCGCCCCGGCCGACCCGGCCGCGCAACTGGTGGAGCTGGGAGACCCCGAACCGGTCGGCGTCCATGATCACCATGACCGAGGCGTTGGGCACGTCGACGCCCACCTCGATCACCGTCGTGGCCACCAGGACGTCGATCTCGCCGTCGGTGAAGGACTTCATCACCGCGTCCTTCTCCTCGGGGTCGAGACGGCCGTGCAGCACCTCCACGCGCAGCCCGGCGAGCGGGCCGCCGGCCAGCATGGGGGCCACCTCGGTGACCGCGAGCGGCGGGCGGCGCTCCTCGGCCTGGCCGTTCTTGTCGGGCGTCAGGTCTCCCTCGTCGCCCTCCTGCTCGCCGATCCGGGGGCAGACGATGTAGACCTGCCTGCCGAGCCCGACCTCCTCGCGGATGCGCTCCCAGGTGCGGTCCAGGTAGTGGGGCTTCTCGGCGGCCGGGACGACGTGGCTGCCGATCGGCGCGCGCCCCGCGGGGAGCTGGCTGAGCGTGGAGACCTCCAGGTCGCCGAACACCGTCATGGCCACCGTGCGCGGGATCGGCGTCGCGGTCATCACCAGCACGTGCGGGCGGGTGTCGCCGGCCTTCTCGCGCAGCGCGTCGCGCTGCTCGACGCCGAAGCGGTGCTGCTCGTCGACCACGACCAAACCGAGATCGGCGAACTGCACGCGGTCTTGCAGCACCGCGTGCGTGCCGACCACGATGCCCGCCGCGCCGGAGGCGGCGTCGAGCAGCGCCGTACGGCGGGCCGCCGCGCCCATCGACCCGGTGAGCAGCGCGACCGTGGTGCCGCCGAGCAGGCCGCCCGAGGCGAGGTCGCCGAGCATCGCGCTGATCGACCTGTGGTGCTGCTGGGCGAGGACCTCGGTCGGCGCGAGGAGCACCGCCTGGCCGCCCGCGTCGACCACCTGGAGCATCGCGCGCAGCGCCACCACGGTCTTGCCCGCGCCCACCTCGCCCTGCAACAGCCGGTGCATCGGGTGGGCGCTCGCCAGGTCGGCCGCGATCTCCTCGCCGACCTCGCGCTGGCCGTCGGTCAGCGCGAACGGCAGGCGGTCGTCGAAGGCGGCCAGCAGCCCGTCGTCGCTGCGCGGGCGGGCCTTGGCCGGCCAGGCGGCCGCGGCCAGGCGCCGCCGTACCAGCACCGCCTGGAGCACGAACGCCTCGTCGAACTTCAGCCGCCCCCGCGCGCGGTTGACGTCGGCGAAGTCGCGCGGCCGATGGATCGCGACCAGCGCGGCGGCCAGCCCCGGCAGCGACTCCCTGGCCCGCAGCGCGGCAGGCAGGGGGTCGGGCAGCGGGCCGAGCGTGTCGAGCACGACGCCGACCGCCCTGCGGATGACCCAGGAGCTGATGTCCTTGCCGGCCGGATAGATCGGCACCGGCGCGGTGGCGAACTCCGCCGCGCTCGCGTCGCCCTCGCTCTCGTCGAACAGCTCGAAGTCGGGGTGGGCGAGCTGCCAGCGCGGCCGGGTGGCGCTGCCGAACCTGCCGACCTTCCCGGCGAACATGCCCCGCCTGCCGGGTTGCAGCCGCGTCTCCACCGCATGGGACGCCTTGCCGAAGAAGGCCAGGTAGATGCGGCTCTGCCGGGCGTCGACCACCTCGACCTCAAGCCAGGTGCCGGACTTGTTGCGCATCGGCTTGCGCATCGTGCGCGACACCTCGCCCACGACGGTGACGTGCTCGTCCACCGCCAGCGAGTCGATCTCGGTCAGCTCGCCGCGCTCGGCGTAGCGGCGCGGGTAGTGGCGCAGCAGGTCGCCGACCGTGGACAGGCCGAGCGCGCCCTCAAGCAGCTTGGCCGTCTTAGGATCGAGGGCCCGCCCCAGCGGCTCGTCGAAACGCGTCACCCGACCAGTTCTATCGTGCGAGGGCGACAGATTCACTCTGCGACCTCACTCTGCGGCGTCGGGCGGCCTCCCGCATGTGGCGTGCCCTTCGCCGCCGATACGCTACGGTTGCGGGGAGAGCATCCCTGTTCGGCCGTTCCCTGGGGCGCGCTTCGCGTTGGCGGGCGGTCATCGACATCGGATACCCTTGTTCGGCTGGCCGGTTCTCCCGGCATGCCCGCGCTCGCCGCCCAGGCCAAGGCACGGGCCTATCGACTGATCTAAGGAGCGATACCGTGGCTTCCGTCTGCGACGTATGCGGCAAGGGGCCGAGGTTCGGCAACAACATCTCGCACTCGCATCGCCGTACCCGCCGCCGCTGGAACCCCAACATTCAGACCGTGCGCGCCAAGATCGGGAGCACGCCGAAGCGCCTCAACGTCTGCACCTCGTGCATCAAGGCCGGCAAGGTCACCCGCTAGCCGCACCATCGCGAGGCTCACCGGCCCGGCGTCCGCATCGGCGTACGCCGGGTTCGTCGTGTCCGGAGGTCTTCCTACCGCGTCCGCGGTACCCGCATACCGCGATGGCCGTATTCCAGGCCCGGCCCGCCGCGGTTAGTGTGCCGGAATGAATAGGTTCGCGCTGGTCATCGCCATCGGTGTGGTCGTGTTCAGCACGTCCATGCTCGCCCAGGGCAACCAGCCCGACGCCCGGCCGATCGACCCGCTCGGCTGGGCGCTGCTGGCCGGGTGCGTGCTGGGCCTGCTGCCACGGCGTACGCACCCCGAGATCGCGCTGGCGATCACCGGCGGGGCCGCCGCGGTCCACTTCGCGCTCGGCTACCCCTACGCGTTCTGGCCCGCTCCCGCGCTCATCGCGGTGTTCACCCTGATCGCGGCCGACCGCAGGGCGGCGGGGTGGATCGGCGCGGGGGCCATGGTCGCGATCCCGGCGACGGCCGCCCTCGCCCAGCCGAGCGTGGACCACATGGTCGCGTTGCTGATCTGGGGGCTGATCGTGCTGGTCGCCGCCCAGCTCGCCGAGGTGTCCAGGGCCCGCAGGGCCTACACCGCCGAGGTCGAACGCCGGGCGGCCGAGGCCGAGCGCACCCGCGAGGAGGCCGCGCTGCGCAGGGCGCAGGAGGAGCGGCTGAAGGTCGCCAGGGAGCTGCACGACGTCACCTCGCACACGATCTCGCTGATCGCGCTGCACGCGGCCGTGGCGGCGGAGGCCGTGGAGCGCGCGGGCGGGCCCGGCGAGGCCCGTGACGCGCTCGCGGTCATCCGTACGGCGAGCCGCGAGGCGCTGACCGAGATGAAGGACATCCTTGGCGTCCTGCGCACCCCCGAATCACCCGAATCACCCGAATCCTCCGACGCCCTTGACGCCCGCCGCCCCGCGCCGGGCACAGAGCGGCTGGGCGATCTCATCACCACGGCGGGCGTCCCGGTGGAGATGGAGGTGACGGGCGTACGGCGTCCGCTGCCGCCCGCCGTGGACCTGACGGTCTACCGCGTCGTGCAGGAGGCGCTGACGAACACCATCCGGCACGCCGCCGCGAGCCGCGCCCGGGTGAGCCTGAGCTTCGAGTCCGATGGCCTGGTCGTCCGGATCGACGACGACGGCCGGGGGCGAGGCGGTCTGGAGACCGGCGGGCACGGGCTCGCCGGGATGGCCGAGCGGGTCGCGGCCGTCGGGGGGCGGCTCAGCGCGGGCGACGGCCCGGACGGCGGCTTCCAGGTGGTCGCCCGGCTCCCGCTCGCCCCGGCCGCCGCCCTGCCGGTCGGCGCCTCGTGATCACCGTGCTGCTCGCCGACGACCAGCCGCTGGTGCGGGCCGGTCTGCGGGCGCTGCTCGACTGCGAGGACGACCTGACGGTGATCGGCGAGGCCGCCGACGGCAGGGAGGCCGTGCGGATGGCCGCCGAGCTGCGTCCCGCCGTGGCCCTGATGGACATCCGCATGCCCGAGCTGGACGGCCTTGAGGCCACCCGCCGGCTGGCCGGGTCGGCCACCCGGGTGGTCGTGGTGACCACGTTCGACCTGGACGAGTACGTCTATGAGGCGCTTCGGGCGGGGGCCAGCGGCTTCCTGGTCAAGGACGCGGAACCGGCCGAGCTGCGGCACGCCGTACGCGTCGCGGCCAGGGGCGACGCGCTGCTGTCCCCCGGCGTCACGCGGCGGCTCATCGAGGAGTTCGCCGCGCGGCCGGACGCGTCGCCCAGCACGGCCAGGCTGGCCCCGCTGACCGACCGCGAGCGCGAGGTCCTGTCCCACGTCGCCGGGGGCCTGAACAACGGCCAGATCGCCGCGCGGCTGCACATGAGCCCGGCCACCGTGAAGACCCACGTCAACCGGATCATGGCCAAACTCGCCGCGCACGACCGCGCGCAGCTCGTCGTCATCGGCTACGAGACCGGCCTGGTGCGGCCGGGCTGGGCCTGACCGGCCCCGGTCACCTGAGCAGGCAGGTGATCCCGATGACCTCGCAGGAGCTGGGGGCCTTGGACCGGCCGAGCGCACGGTACTCGACGCTCACCTGGCCGCCCGCCGGGATCGCCCTGGGCAGGCGCAGCGTGAGAGTGCCGTCACTGTAGTCCCAGTCGGCGCCCTCCACCTTGGTGACCTTGCCGCTCACCGCGAGGTTCAAGGTGACGCCGGTCAGGTCCGTGGCGGAGCCGTTGGCGATCGACAGCTCGGCGGAGTAGCCGGCCAGCCTGCCGAAGAGGTCCACATCGATCTCGACGACGTTGTCGTCGCGGGAGTCGAGGCCGCCGCCGTCGGGCGGGCTGGTCGGCCCGGTCGTGGGCTGGGCGGGCGGCGGCGCGGGCCGCTTCTGGTCGTCCCTCACGGGCGGTTCTTCGTTCGGCGCGGGGGACTTGGTCGGCGGGTTGTCCCGCTTCGGGCTCTCCACCTCGTCCGGCGCTTCCTGAGTGCGGGTCTTCTTCGGCCGCGGCTCTTGGGTGGCGCGGGGCCGTTGGGTGAGACGCGGCGCGGCGGTCTGCGTCGGCTGGGCGGGGGCGCTCGTCTTGGGCTTCTTCACCGGCTCGTCGGTCTTCTCGGCGGTGGGCTCTGCCTCCTCTTCGGAGGCCTCCGCGGGCTCGCTGGGCGTGCCCGGCGTGGCGCTCGCACTCGGCGCGGTGACGAGCTTGGTCGCGGCCGGCGTCTCGGCCGAGCGGGTCATGAGCTGCACTCCGGCCACCGACCCGCCGAGCAGGGCCACCACGGCGGCCACGGAGAGCACCGCGACCCGGCCCCGCTTCCTGGGCTCGGCCGCCAGCTTCTCGCCGCCCCAGACGCCCTTGTAGGGCCCGGGAGAGGAATCGTCGTCGTCACCCTGCCACCCGGAACCGAGAAAGCCGGTCCGCGTGGTCTGATCGCCTTCCGTGTCGCCTTCTGGGCCCGCTGAACGGTGCGGGGAGTACACGAGCCGGTCGGGCGGCGGCGGGCGGCGCTCGTAGGAGGGCTCGCCGGGGTCGTCGGCGGGGAACGGCTCGGGCGCGGCCGGCTCGCCGTACTCCTCGCGCGGCACGTCATAGGCGGCGGTGTGCTCGACACCGGTCACATCCGGCCATTCGGCCGTCGCGGGAGCCGGCTCGGGGACCGGCGTCGCCATCGGGGAGGCGGGGGGCGGGGAGACCGCCGCGTGGGGCTCCTCCTCCTGTCGTGGGCCCGTGGCCCACTGCCCGGTCCGCGCTTCGGTGATCTCCGGCCACTCGTGGCGGCCGGGGGTTTCGCCCAACGCGTTGTCGCCGTCGGGGACCCGCCACTCGGCGGTCCATTCGGCGGCGTCGTCGTCCTCGGGGAGCCTGCGAGGAGACACGGGCTCGTAGGGACCGGTCGCCTCGGCCGGCGGGGTCAGGTCGTCCGACCTGCGCCTCCCCCGCCTGCGTTGCGGCTCGGATCCTTCTGTGCCGTGGCGGCCCATCACAGCCCTTCCTGTCGGGAACCATGGCCGCCCAACTTCATAACATCTTTACCACTTATTTGTCACAAAGTTCACAATAGTCACAACCCATGGTCACACAGCGAAGTGATCCCAACCGCCCCTGCCGTACTCACGTCCGTCCACCAGGACTCCACGGCCCTCGGTCACCGTCCCGATGACCTGCCATTGCCCGGAAAGCCCTATCCCGGCGGGGAAGGCGGCGGCCAGCGCGTGATCGTCACCGCCCGTGAGCACCCAGGTCAGCGGGTCGGCGCCCAGCTCCGCCGCGGCCTGCCGCAACTCCCGCGGAACGGCGAAGGCCGCGGAGTCCAGTTCGATGCGCACGCCGCTGCTCTCCGCCACGTGCCCGAGGTCCTGGAGCAGGCCGTCACTGACGTCGAGCATCGCGGTCGCCCCCAGCTCGGCCGCCCGCGGCCCCATCGCGTACGGCGGGCGCGGCCTGCGGTGCGCGTCCACCAGTGGCCCCGAGTCGCGCGCGCCCGCCGTCAGCAGGGCGAGCCCCGCCGCGGCGTGCCCGAGCCGCCCCGTCACGGCCACGACATCGGAGGGGCGGGCGCCCGCGCGGGTCACCGGCGCGCGGTCCCTTAGGTCGCCCAGCGCGGTCACCCCCAACATCACCGCCTCGGAACGCGCGATGTCACCGCCCACCACGCTGGCCCCGACCAGGGCGCATTCCTCCCGCAGGCCGTCGAACAACTCGTCCACCCACGCGACGGAGGTGTCCGGCGGAATGCCCAGGCCGACCAGCAGGGCGGTGGGCCGGGCGCCCATGGCGGCGATGTCGGCGAGATTCTGGGCCGCCGCCTTACGGCCGATGTCCTGTCCGCTGGACCAATCGCGGCGGAAGTGCCTACCCTCAAGTAACAGATCTGTCGACACCACGACCCGTCCGTCCGGGACGCTGACCAGCGCGGCATCGTCGCCCGGACCCAGAAGAACACCGTCGCCCTGTGGCAGCCGCCGGGCGATGCGAGTCACAAGACTGAATTCGCCGAAATCTCCGACTGTGATGACGCACCTCCTAACGCAACTCAGGGTACGGTGGCCCTTCGGCGCTGATCCAAACTGATCCAAGCCGATCCAAGCCGATCTATTCAGATCCAAGCTGATACAGGTGATTGACGCTGGTCCGACCAGCTCTGCCCGCCCGGGAGGACGTGATGGTGCAGGCGTACATCCTTATCCAGACCGAGGTCGGAAAGGCCGCGGAGGTGGCCGGCGAAATCTCCTCGATCATCGGAGTCACCCAGGCCGAAGACGTCACCGGCCCCTACGACGTGATCGTCCGGGCCGAGGCGAACAACGTGGACGAGCTGGGCAAGCTGGTGGTGGCCCAGATTCAGGCGGTCGAGGGCATCACGCGTACGCTTACGTGTCCGATCGTCCATATCTAGCGAACATCTAGCGAGAGCCGGGTTTGAGGAAAGCGACACTGATTCCGGCGGTGGTCATCGCGGCGGTGGCGGCGCTGGCGGGGTGCGGCGGAGCCGTGCGCGTCGAGCCGCCGGCCCCGCAGGGGGCGACCGCCGCGGCCTGCCGGCAACTACAGGGCCTGCTGCCGCGGTCGCTGGACGGGGCCGAGCGCGTGGAGTCCGAGCCGCCGTCGCCGTACGTGACGGTGTGGGGCGCGGGCGAGATCGCGCTGCGCTGCGGCGTGCCGCGCCCGGCACTGATGGCGCCCACCGACCGGCTTGCCGAGATCAACGGCGTCGGGTGGTTCCCCGACCCGAAGGCCCCGACCCTCTACACCGCCGTGACCGGCGGCGGATACGTCGAGATCACCATGTCGCGCGCGCACACCCCGGGGATCGTGCTCGGCCGGCTGGCCGCCCCGATCAAGCGGGCGCTGCCCGGCTGAGCCGCCCGGGGCTCAGCGCAGGCCGACGGACCGCCGTAGGGCGAGCTGGATGAGCCGGTCCACCAGACCGGGGTACGGCAGGCCGCTGGCCGCCCAGAGCTGCGGCGCGACCGACGTCGCGGTGAACCCCGGCATCGTGTTGATCTCGTTCAGCACGATGCCGCCGTCGGGCGTGTGGAAGAAGTCGACCCGCGCCAGCCCCTCGCAGCTCAGCGCCTCGAAGGCGCGCACCGCCATGGACTTCAGCCGCTCGGTGACCTCCGCCGGCACCCGCGCGGGCACGTCGAGGTCGATGTGGCCCTCGGTGTACTTGGCGGTGAAGTCGTAGAACTCGTGGTCGTCGCGGATCAGCACCTCGCCGGGCACGCCGGCCACCGGCGGCGCGTCGTCCAGCGACTCCAGCACCGCGCACTCGATCTCCCGGCCCTCGATCGCGGCCTCCACGAGCACCTTCGGGTCGTGCGCCCTGGCCAGCTCGATCGCCTCGGCCAGCTCGCCCGGCGCGGTGGCCCTGGAGATGCCCTGGCTGGACCCGGCCCGCGCGGGCTTGACGAAGACCGGCCAGCCGAGGCCCTGGACCTCCTTCAGCACCCGCTCGCGGTCCAGCCGCCAGTCGCGGTCGCGGACCACGGCGTACCTGCCGATCGGCAGCCCTGCGGCGGCCAGCACGGCCTTCATGTACTCCTTGTCCATGCCGACACTGCTGGCCAGGACCCCTGACCCGACGTAGCGCACGCCGGCCATCTCCAGCAGGCCCTGGATCGTGCCGTCCTCTCCGAACGGCCCGTGCAGCACCGGGAACACCACATCGACCGCGCCCAGCTCCTCGGGGATGCGCCCAGGCGAGAGCGCGACCAGCGACGCCTCTCCGGTGGGCAGCGCGAGGGCGGGGCCGGACTCATCGACGGTGGCCTCGATCGCGTACCGCTGCTCACCCGACGCGAGCACCCACCGCCCGTCCTGGGTGATGCCGACCGGCACGACGTCGTACTTGTCGCGATCGATCACCGAGAGCACGCTGCCCGCTCCGAGGAGTGACACCGCGTGCTCGGAGTTGCGCCCGCCGAAGACGACGGCGACGCGCGGCCGGCGCTCACGCTGCTCGTTCATGATGCCCGAATCTACCCTCCCAGCGGGGTTTCTCTCCGGGCCGACACGGGCCACATCTACCGGTATCTACGGGGTTCAGGGTGAACGAAGGGAATCGAGTGCCCTGGTCACGTCGGCGATCAGGTCTTCGGCGTCCTCCAGCCCGACGGAGAAGCGCACCGCGCCCACGTCGACCCCCGCTTCTTTCCCGGTCGGGCGGACCGTGGCGGCGACGTGCGCGGCCTTGGTGTGCGTGCCGCCGACCGCCGAACCGATCCCGGCCAGCCGGAGTCCGTCGGCGAGGGCGGCCCCCGCCTCGTAGCCGCCGGCGGGGGTGACCGTGACGCAGGCGCCGTACCGGGTGCCCTCCGGGCCGGAGTCGAACAGTTGCCTGGCGAGCAGGTTGCCCGGGTGGTCGGGCAGCCCGGGGTAGTCCACCCGGCGCACGGCGGGGTGCTTGGCGACCGAGGCGGCGAACACCATCGCGGTGGAGCACATGCGGCGCACCCGCAGCGGCAGGGTCTCCATGCCGCGCCGCAGCAGGAAGGCCTCGTCGGGGGACAGCGAGCAGCCGGTGTCGATGCGCACCTCGCGTAACCGCTGGATCAGGCCGGGCCGGCCGACGACCACGCCGCCGGTGGAGTCGTCGTGCCCGCCGAGGTATCTGGTGGCGGAGTGCAGGACGAGATCCGCGCCGTGTTCGAGCGGGCGGCACACGACGGGGGTGGCCAGCGTGGAGTCCACGACCAGGAGCGCCCCTGCGCCGCGCGCGATCCGGTAGAGGCCGCGCAGGTCGGCCACGGCCATGGTGGGGTCGGCCATGGTCTCGGCGTAGATGATCTTCGTGCCGGGGCGCACGGCGGCCCGGACGCGGGCGAGGTCGGCGTAGTCCACGAAGTCGGCGGTCACGCCGAACCGGCTCAGCACGTTGGTGAGCAGGGAGAACGTCCCGCCGTACACGGGGCTGGGGGCCAGTACGTGCGAGCCCGCGCGCAGGAACGTCAAGAACACGGCCTGGACGGCCGCCATGCCGGACGCGAACGCCTGGCCGGCCACGTCCTCCGGCGCGGCGGCGCCCTCCAGCGAGGCCACTGCGGCGGCGAAGGAGGACGTGGTGGGGTTGTCGATGCGGCCGAGGGCGTGGCCGGGGCCCTGGCCGCCGAGCACGTCGGCGTACTCCGCGGAGTTTCGGAAGTTCCACGACGCGGCCCGCCACACCGGCAGACCGAAGGTGGACTGACCGGGGGTCTCCGGCCGGGGCAGGTGGATCGAGCGGGTGTTCTCGCCGAGTCTGCGGCGCGCGCGTCGTGAGGCAGTCACACTAAGAACTCACACTCCGTACCGTTCGGGCTTGGGCGAGCGCGACATCAGCAGCGTCGCCGCCTCGCCGGGGTCCAGGCCGTCGTGCACGACACCGACGACCACCTCGGTGATCGGCATCTCCACGTCGTGCTTCCTCGCCAGCTCAAGGACGGACTCACAGGACTTCACACCTTCGGCGGTCTGCTTGGTGGCCGCGGTCACCTCGGCCAGGGTCATCCCGCGGCCCAGATTCTCGCCGAAAGTGCGGTTCCTGGACAATGGTGACGCACAGGTCGCGGCCAGGTCCCCCATTCCCGCCAAACCCGCGAAAGTATGCTGATCCGCCCCCAAAGCCGCACCAAGCCGGGAAATCTCCGCCAAACCCCTGGTCATCATCATCGCCCGCACGTTGTCGCCCATGCCCATGCCGGTGGCCACGCCCACGGCGAGCGCGATGACGTTCTTGACCGCCCCGCCCACCTCCACCCCGACCACGTCGGTGTTGGTGTAGGGCCGAAACCACGGCGGCGCGTGACACGCCTGCTGCAGTCTCTGCGCCACCGCCTCGTCGGTGCAGGCCACCACGGTCGCGGCGGGCTGCCGCCGGGCGATCTCCATGGCCAGGTTGGGCCCGGAGACGACCGCCACCCGTTCCTGCGGGACGCCCGCGACCTCCCTGATCACCTCGCTCATCCGCTTGGCCGTGCCCAGCTCGATGCCCTTCATCAGGCTCACCAGCACCGCGCCTGGCGCGATCAGCGGGGCCCACTCGGCGAGGTTCGCGCGCAACGACTGGGAGGGGACGGCGAGCACCACGAAGTCCGCGCCGTCCAGAGCCGCCGCCGGATCGGTGGTGGCGCGCAGCTCGCTCGGGAGCGGCACGCCCGGCAGGTAGTCGGGATTGCGATGCTCCCGGTCGATCGCCTCGACGATCTCGGCCCGCCGGCCCCACAGGGTCGTCCGGGTGCCGGCGGCGCACAGGATCATCGCGAACGTGGTGCCCCACGAACCGGTCCCGAATACGGCAGCTTTGCTCATTTCATCACCGTACGCCGTGATCAGCCGTCGGAGCGCTTCCCCGGTTCGCCCACAGGGGTGTTCCGGTCGAAGGGGACCGGCGGCGACTCCTCCCCCCGGATGTCGGCGAGCTGCGCCGTGATCGCCGCGATGATGTCGGCGGTGGCGTCCCGCAGCGCGTCGCCGTCCGTGGCCCGCCCGGCGTACCGGGACAGGTCCACCGGCGGGCCCGCCTTCAGGTGGAAGGTCTTGCGCGGGAAGATCCGCGGCCGCTTGCTCCCGTAGGGCAGCAGCTCCTGCGCCCCCCAGTGCGCGACCGGGATGACCGGCGCGCCGGTGGCCAGCGCCAGCCGGGCCACCCCGGTCTTGCCGCTCATCGGCCAAAGGTCGGGATCGCGCGTGCAGGTGCCCTCCGGGTAGAAGATCACGCTGGCACCGCCCTCGATCCCCCGCTCGGCGGCGCTCAGCGAGCGCGCGGCCTCGGAGCTGCCCCGGTAGACCGGGATCGTGCGCAGCCAAGCGATGATCTTGCCGAGCACCGGGACCGAGAACAGCCCGGACTTGGCCAGGTACACCGGCCAGCGGCCGTGCTCGTACAGGAAGTGGCCGAGCAGCATCGGGTCGGTCCAGGACAGGTGGTTGGCCGCGATGATCACTCCGCCGGTCCGCGGCATGTTCTCGCCACCCCGCCAGTCGCGCTTGGTCAGCAGCAGCATGGGCGGCTTCAGCAACACCACGGCCACCGATTCCCAAAAGCGCGAAGGTCGGTCCCTGCGGCTCATCGGCTCCTCCTGTCGACGGCGCTGCTGCGCCGCAAGTCTCCCGGTTGCCCGCGTCGGGTGTCGAGGCGCGATGCTTAAGGGTATGCGCGCATCGCAAAGTTCCGCCTGGTCCCTCGTGGTGCCGGTGAAGACGCTGGTGGCCGCCAAGACCCGGCTGACCAGGGCGGCCGGACCCCACCGCGCGGCGCTCGCCGTCGCGATCGCCTGCGACACGGTCTCGGCGGCACTGCGCTGCCCGCGCGTGGCGCGGGTCGTCGTGGTCACCGGTGACCCGCAGGCCGCGGAGGCGCTGGCCGAGGTGGGCGGACATGTGGTGGACGATCCGCAGGCGGGCCTCAACGCGGCGCTGCGCTTCGGGGCGGCGGAAGCCGTACGTCTGGCGCCCGGTGACGCGGTCGGAGCGCTCCAGGCCGACCTGCCCGCCCTGCGGCCCGCCGAACTCGACGTCGCGCTCGCCGCCGCGGCCGACTTCGACATGGCGTTCGTCCCCGACGCGGCCGGGATCGGGACCACCTTCTACGGCACCATGCCGGGCGTGCCGTTCACCCCGGGCTTCGGCGGCGAGTCACGCGCCAGGCACCTTGGGCGCGGCGCCAAGGAACTCGACCGGGACGACATCCCCTCGGTACGGCGGGACGTCGACACCCCCGCCGACCTCGCCGAGGCGGTCACCCTGGGCGTCGGCCCGCGCACCGCGGAGGTGGCCAGGCTCATCCTGGGCGACCCCGGCGGAACGGCCTAGGCTGAGGGCGTGCAGGCGACGGTACGTACATACGACCAGCAGACCCGCTCCGGGACGGTCTTCCTCGACGACGGCAGCGTGCTGACCTTCGGCACCAGGGCCTTCGACGCGGGGCCGCTGCGGCTGCTGCGCTCCGGGCAGCGGGTCAACATCAAGGTGGCCGACGGCGAGATCACCGTGATCACGCTGTCCACCTTCCCGCTGCCCGAGTGACGTGGATCGCCGGAAAGGCGCGAGCGCCCGAGGCGTGGATCGCCCCGAGCGCCCGGACAGGTGAAGCGCTTACTTCCGTTTCGCCGACTTCTTGCCCCCGGCGTTGACCTGCTCCTTGAAGTCCGCCCCCGGACGGAATCGCGGCGCCCAGCTCTCGGCCACCTTGATCGGCGCACCGGTCGAAGGGTTGCGCGCCGTACGAGCCGGCTTGTGCACCATCTCGAAGGCGCCGAACCCGGTGATCGAGACCTTGTCCCCGCCCGCGACCGCTTTCTGAATAGCGTCCAGGACGGCATTCACCGCCTCGTTGGCGGTCTTCTTGTCGCCGACCCGATCCGCGATGGCGTCGACGAGTTCCCGCTTGTTCATTTAGGTTGCTCCCCCTGTAACGGCACGGGGTTCCAGCACACCAGGCAACGGTTCACCAAACCCCTTCCCGCTTGAAATTAGGGGAAGGTGGCCCAGGACTCAATCACCGAGGGGCATGTTGCGCCTACTCGGCGTGTCGGAGCCCTGCTCCGGCAGGGTCTCCGGGTCCTTGCCTGATTCGAGCGCGGCAAGATCGTCGAGGAAGACGGAAAGGCGGGCGGCGGCGCTGCCGAGGTCCCGCTTGGCGGCGTCGCAGATGGCCACCAGGCGCCGGGCCAGCCGCTCCCGCCGGTCCGCCGCCCCGGAAAGGGCCCGCACCCGCCGATGCGCCTCCCGCAACCCACTCGCGAGATCAGTGCTCATGGCGCTCGCTTCGCTCGCGCGGGGCCCGGGCGCCTTCAAGGTCGCGTCCTCCCCTCCTCGCTCCCTCGTTCGTTCCTCACTCGATCGCTCGTCGGTCCGGACACGACCGCGCCCGGGCCCGTGCGTGGTCACGGTGAGCGCATCCCAGGACAAACCGCCCCACTCGCAACGCTACGCGCCGCGGCTCGGGCGCTGATAACCGGCGCGCTTCCCTCGTCGCTCATCCGCTCGTCCCTCGCTCCTTCACTCCTCAGTCCAGGGCACCGGCGCACCCTCGCGGGCTCCTTCGCCCTCAGTCCAGGGCACCGGCGCGCCGTCGCGGGTCCGGGTGGGAGGCGGGGGCTTTCAGGCGGTCGTCGGCAGCCATCGCTGCCGACCATTCTCGTACTCCGTGATGGCGTCGGCCGCGCGCAGGGTCAGGCCGATGTCGTCCAGGCCCTCCAGGAGCCGCCAGCGGGTGTAGTCGTCGATCTCGAAGGCGGCCTTCTCGCTCCCCCACCTGACCTCACGTTCGCGCAGGTCAACGGTCAGTTCGAGGGACGGGTCGGCCTCCACGGCGGCCTGGATCGCCTCGACGGTGTCGCCGGGCAGGACCACCGGGAGCAGGCCCATCTTGGTGGAGTTGGAGCGGAAGATGTCGCCGAACCTGGCGGAGATCACGGCGCGGAAGCCGTACTGCTGAAGCGCCCACACTGCGTGCTCGCGCGAAGATCCCGTACCGAAGTCGGGGCCGGACACCAGGATCGAGGCCCCCTGGTAGGCCGGGTCGTTGAGCACGAAGGAGGGGTCCTCGCGCCACGCGGAGAACAGGCCCTTCTCAAAGCCGGTGCGGCTGACCTGCTTCAGCCAGACGGCGGGGATGATCTGGTCGGTGTCGACGTTGCTGCGGCGCAGCGGCACCGCGCGGCCGGTGTGGGTGGTGAATGCGTCCATGGTCGGTCGGTTCCTTAGGTGCTGGGCCGGGGTCGTCAGAGGTCGGCGGGGGCGGTCAGGCGGCCGGTCACGGCCGTGGCGGCGGCCACGGCGGGCGACACCAGGTGCGTACGGCCGCCCTTGCCCTGCCTGCCCTCGAAGTTGCGGTTGGAGGTGGAGGCGCTGCGCTCACCCGGGGACAGAGTGTCCGGGTTCATCCCGAGGCACATGGAACACCCCGCCTCGCGCCACTCCGCGCCCGCGGCCTTGAACACCTCGTGCAGGCCCTCCTCCTCGGCGGCCCTCTTGACCTGCATGGAGCCCGGGACGATCAGCGTGCGGGTGACCACCCGCCGGCCGCGCAAGATGTCGGCCGCCGCCCGAAGGTCCTCGATCCTGCCGTTGGTGCAGGAGCCCACGAAGACGGTGTCCACCGCGATCTCCCGCAGCGGGGTGCCCGCCTTGAGGTCCATGTACTCGAGCGCGCGCTCGGCCGCCGAACGGGCGATCGGGTCGTCGAACGACTCCGGAGCCGGTACCGCCGCGTCCAGCGGCGCGCCCTGCCCCGGGTTGGTGCCCCACGTCACGAACGGCGTGAGCGTGCTCGCGTCGATCTGGACGACCTTGTCGAAGACGGCGTCGTCGTCGGTGCGCAGCGACCGCCAGTACTCGACCGCGGTGTCCCACGCGGCCCCCGAAGGAGCGTGCGCGCGGCCCTTGAGGTAGGCGAAGGTGGTCTCGTCCGGCGCGATCATGCCGGCCCGCGCGCCCGCCTCGATGGACATGTTGCAGATCGTCATCCGCCCCTCCATGGAGAGCTTGCGGATGGCCTCACCACGGTATTCCACGATGTGACCCTGGCCGCCGCCGGTGCCGATCTCGGCGATGATGGCCAGGATCAGGTCCTTGGCGGTCACGCCGACCGGCAGTTCGCCGCTGACCTCGATGGCCATGGTCTTGGGCCGGTAGGACGGCAGCGTCTGGGTGGCCAGCACGTGCTCGACCTCGGAGGTGCCGATGCCGAAGGCGATGCCGCCGAACGCGCCGTGCGTGGAAGTGTGCGAGTCGCCGCACACGATCGTCATGCCCGGCTGGGTCAGCCCGAACTGCGGCCCGATGATGTGGACCACGCCCTGACCGGCGTCGCCCATCGGGTGCAGCCTGACGCCGAACTCCGCGCAGTTCTTGCGCAGCGTCTCGACCTGGGTGCGGGAGACGGGGTCGCTGATCGGCCCGAGGACGGTCGGCACGTTGTGGTCCTCGGTGGCGATGGTCAGCTCTGGCCGACGCACCTTGCGCCCGGCCATGCGAAGGCCGTCGAACGCCTGCGGGCTGGTCACCTCGTGGATGAGGTGCAGGTCGATGTAGAGCAGGTCCGGCTCTCCCTCGGCACGACGCACGACGTGCTGCTCCCAGACCTTCTCGGCCAGTGTGCGGCCCATTGGCTCGCCTCCCACTTTTCTGACTTGCTTTCTCATATCGCGAGACTGCAGTATCGGCTTATGGACAACTCTAGCGGAGTCGGCGTACTGGACAAGGCGGTTCTCGTGCTAAATGCCCTGGAAGCGGGGCCGGCCTCGCTGGCGCAGCTCGTGCAGGCCACCGGGCTCGCCCGGCCCACCGCCCACCGGCTCGCCGTCGCCCTGGAGCACCACCGCATCGTCGCCCGCGACACGCAGGGGCGTTTCGTGCTCGGCCCGCGGCTTTCCGAGTTGTCCACCGCCGCCGGCGAGGACCGGCTGCTGGCCGTGGCCTCCCCCGTGCTCACGCAATTGCGCGACCTCACCGGGGAGAGCGCCCAACTGTACCGGCGGCAGGGCGATGAGCGGGTCTGCGTCGCCGCGGCCGAGCGGGCCAGCGGGCTGCGCGACACGGTACCGGTCGGCACCGCGCTGCCGATGACCGCCGGGTCGGCCGCGCAGGTGCTGCTGGCCTGGGAGGAGCCCGACCGCCTGCACCGCGGGCTGCGCGGCGCGAAGTTCACCGCCGCGACCTTGGCGAGCGTGCGCAGGCGCGGCTGGGCGCACAGCGTCGGCGAACGCGAGCAGGGCGTCGCCAGCGTGTCGGCCGCGGTGCGCGGGGCCGGCGGCAAGGTGATCGCCGCGGTGTCGGTGTCCGGCCCGATCGAACGGCTGACCCGTACTCCCGGCCGCCTGCACGCCGCCCCCGTCGTCACCGCGGCCGAGCGGATCACCGAGGCCATGCGCCGGGCCAACTGAGCCCGAGGCGCCCCTTCCCCTCCCGCATGTCGCAAGCAATACGCAATTCCCGGCATCGACCAACGGATATGGGGAGGCGAGCGCCCTTCCGGCCGACTAGCCTGGGCGAGTGACAGATCGCATCGAGGCAGCCGCCGCGGAGCTGCGTCCCCTGCTCCAAGAGTTCATCCTGTGGGCGCCTGAGCATGCGCCCGACAGCGATCCCGACCTGGTGGGGCCCGCGGTGCTCTGGCACCGGCTGGCGGCGTCCCCCCATGTCGGCAGGTGGAGGCGCACCGACCTTCGCACCGTGCTGCTCGACCGCATGCCTCAGGTCATCGAGGATCCGCAGGAGGCCGCCGAGGGGATGATCCCCGCCGTCCGGGCCTACCTCACGTTCCTGTCCGAGACCGGCAAGCTTGCGGACGGCTCCGACAAGCTCGACGCGCTCCTCGACGAGCTCGACGATCTGGAGGACGACTTCCTGGAGGCGATGGACGACGTCGACTACGACGGCGACGATGACGACGAGGCCGAGAGCCTGGGTGACTTCGAGCCGTTCGCCGACGTGATCGGCGCGCTGCCCACCATCCGGCTGCGCCCCGACGTCGAGCTGGCCGCCGCCGCGCGCCAGGTGCCGCTGCTCACGACGACTCGCGACCTCGCGATCTGGGTCGGGCCGTCACGCAAGATCGGCGACGAGAACCTGCTCGACGACGCGGAGATCCATGAGGCGCTGCAGGCCGTCGGCCTGCCGGAGCCGCCGCCCGCCACCGACGGCGACATCTCGCTGGCCCAGCGCGTCCCGGCCCTGTGGAACATCTGGAACCTCGCGGTCGATCTGGAGTTCCTGCTGCCGCAGGGCGACGACACGGTCGGGGTCGACGACGACACGGCCGCCTGGCCGTTCGACGACGACGAGGACGTGCTCGACGTCTGGCTGCTGGGCCTGCAGTCGGTCGACTACGGCGATCCCGAGCTCGATGACGAGGAGCTGACGCTCACGCTCTCCGGGCTCACCAGGGCCGCGCTCGTCCGCCTGCTGGCCGCCCGGGGCTCGCGCGATCTGGGCGAGCTGCGCACCGAGCTGGAGGAGGCGGTGGGCGACCTCGACGACCTGGGCGCCGACGCCTGGTCCGCCGCCACCGAGCAGTACGGCGACCCGCTGGCTTCGGTGGTCGACTGGCTGCGCGGCTACGGCATGATCACCGTGGAGGGCGACGAGATCCGCCTCACGCCGCTCGGCTTCGAGGGCGTGATCCACCTGGTCGACGACGCCGACATCGAGGTGGACGCCCGCCCCTCGATCGACGCCATGACCGCCCTGGACCTGCTGTCCTTCAGCGCCGAGCTGCCGGAGGAGGAGGCCGACGCCGAGTTCGCCGCCTGGATGGCGCTGCGCGAGCCCGGCCAGGCGGCCAGGGAGCTGCTGCGGGCCGCGGCGGAAGACGACGCCGACGCGCTGGTCCGCGTCCAGGCGGCGAGCATGGTGGGGTCGCTCGGCGACGACGCGGTGAGGGCCTGGCAGGAGGCCCTGAAGATCTCCTCGCTGCGGCCGTACGCCGCCACCCACCTCACCCAGCTCGGCGTGGACGACGCGCCCGAGCCCACCCAGGCCGACACCCACTGGCTGATCCTCGACATGTGGACGATCTCGGCCGGCCTCGGCCGCCAGGAGTTCGTGAGCAGCCTGCACGACATCGGCCCGGCCGCCGACCTGTCCAACCTGCTCGACGTGATCTGGAAGGTCCGGCACCCGCACCTGGAAGAGCTCCTCGAAGCCATCGGCCAGGCCCACCCCGACCGCCAGGTCGGCAAGGCCGCCAAACGCGCCCTCTTCAAGGCCCGCTCCTCCGCCAACTGACCCACTCCGCCAGGACCCGAATCCTCCACCCCCCAACTTCTCGGGCCCCGGCCAGACTCAGCACGATCTACAGCC
>NZ_POUA01000269.1 GCF_003236385.1 Spongiactinospora gelatinilytica | reverse complement strand
GTGTTTAAGAGACAGGGGGGGGGCCGGCCGGGCCAGGGGGGCGGGCCAGGATGTCACCTTTTCTTGGAGCGGTACGTCATAGTCGGTGACACGATCGGTCGCGCGGAGGCCGCCGGTGACCGGCGCGGGCAATTCATTGCCACGCCGGCGGCCCCTGCGTTTTTGAATGTGGTTCCCCCGGACCCGGAGGTGAAGGCTCGACGAGTGCCAGGGAAGTGGCGGGTGCTCTTACCGGATGCGTTCCTAGTGTGGCCGGATGAATTCGGCCGCATTTATCGAGGGGCTCCGGGAATTTGTCGTGCCGTCTTTTGTTCAATTGGCCGACTGGTGCCGCTCGACCACCGCGCGATAGCTGCTGGTGATGTCGGCGAGGGCGCTTCCCTGGTCGCCGCGGTCACCCTGCGCGACCGCGCGCTCGGCGCCGTCCATGTTGCGGTTGGCGAGCACGATGGCCGTCGTCGCCGGTCGGCGGACCGCCTCGTAGCGTTGCAGGGCGGCGGGGATGTCGCCGCCGGCCGCCAGCTCGATGGCCAGGGTGGTGGCGTCCAGGATCGCCTGTGAGCCGCCGTTGGCCCCGATCGGGTACATCAGGTGCGCCGCGTCGCCGAGCAGGGTCACCCGGCCGCGGCCCCAGACCGGCAGTGGGTCGCGGTCCACCATCGGGTAGGTCAGGATCCGCTCGCTGCGGGACAGCAGGTCCGCGATGTCGAGCCACCCGAGGTCCCAGTTCGCGTAGTAGGGCAGGACATCTTCGAGGCTGCCCGCGCGGCTTTGGACGTCGTCGGCGTCGGTGTGCATGGAGACGATGCACACCCAGTTGACCAGGGCCTTTCCGCGCCGGGAGTGCCGCGCGGACATGGGGTAGGCGATGATCCTGGTGGTCTTGCGGTCGTTGACCAGGATCATGGTGCGGCCGTCGAGGAACTCGTCCATCTCGGTGACGCCGCGCCACATCCGCACGCCCCCGGGGGAGATCTTCCCGGCACCGGGGTGGAGCTGCGCGAGGACCGCCGAGCGGGCGCCGTCGGCACCGATCAGGGCGGCCCCTTCGAAGGCGGCGGCGCCGGTGGAGCGACTGTGGGCATGGACGCGGACGCCGCCGCCGGTCTCCTCGAAGCCGCAGACCTGGGCGCCGGTGCGCACGGCGTCGTCGCCGAGCCGTTGGCGCACCGCGTTGAGCAGCATCACCTGCAACTCGCCGCGGTGCAACGAGTACTGCGGGCTGGAGTGCCCGGCCGCGATGCCACGCGGCTCGGCCCACAGAGTCGTTCCGCGATTGTCCAGGTAGCGGTGCTCGCGGGTGGGGATGCCGGTCTCCGCGAGCGCGTCGCCCAGTCCGAGGGCGGTCAGTTCGGCGATGGCCGCGGGCTGGATGTTGATGCCCACGCCGAGCGGCCGGATGTCATCGACCGCCTCCAGCACGAGGGCCCGGATGCCGTGGGCGTGCAGGGCGAGGGCCGCGCTCAGCCCCCCGATTCCGGCGCCGGCGATCACGATGTCAGCGGTGTCCTGGGTGCTCATGACAGAGGTGCTCCCTGCGCCGATGAGGGGGCGAGGACTGGAACCCCGGCGGGGCGGCCCGCCGGGGGGCTTCCTGCCCGGGAATGGCGTAAGCCCTGAGTGCCCGGGAGGTCAGGCGTGGTGGATGGCGTTCACGGAGTACAGGCCGGGGCCGGGGGTGCCCAGCTCGGCGACCCTCTTGGCGAAGGCCTGCGCCTCGGGGTCGCTCAGGAGGGCCTGAACGTCGGCCGGGCTACGCCACTGTGCGTAGTTGATGACCCGCTTGCCGTCCTTGCTGGCGATGATGTTGACCGAGACGAATCCCGGCTTCTGGGAAATCACCTTTTCCGTCCCCTCGTTCAGGACGGCGATGAGCTCCTCCTGCTTCGCGGGGTCCACGTCGATGACGTTGATGAAAGTGGCGAGCTGGTCGTCGGTGCGAATCGTCGTTTCACTCATGCTCCATATGCTAACGCCCCCCGGGTGCGCTAACAAGGAATTCGGCTTGGTGCGGATCTGTGCAATGCACACCCCCAGGACGCGGAATTAATAACTAAAGAGGACGATCCGGGCAAAACCCGAATCGTCCTCAACCGCATGGCCGAAGCCGCGCTACTCCGCACTACTGCATGGTGAAGCCCTCGTAACCGCCGGTGACCACGGCGTCGAGCTTCTCACGGTAGGACGCCAGCCCGCCGAAGTAGAACATCGCCCTGTTCTTCTTGCCCGGGATGTTGGCCCCGAAGATCCACGAATCGACCTTCGGGAAGAGCGTGAAGTCCGCCGACTGCTGGCAGGTGACCGTCCAGGTCTCCTCGGCGGCCCTGACCGCCTCGACGGCGGGCCGGCCGGCCGCCTCCGCCGCGTCGATCAGCTCGGTGAGCCACTCGACCTGCGTCTCGATGGCCGGGGGCAGGTTGCTGAACACGCTGTTCGGGCCGAGGATCATGAACATGTTCGGGAAGCCGGTGACGGCCAGGCCCAGGTAGCTGGTCGGGCCGTCGGACCAGTGCTCGTTCATGCTCAGGCCGCCGCGGCCCCGGATGTCCATCCGCTTGTAGCTGCCGTCCACCGCGTCGAAGCCCGTCGCGAACACCAGGACGTCCAGCGGGTGCTCGACGCCGTCCTCGGTTATCACGCCGGTGGGCGTGATCTCCCGGATCGGGTTCTCCTTGATGCTGACGAGCGTGACGTTGTCACGGTTGAAGCTCTCGTAGTAGTCCTCGTTGCAGATCGGACGCTTGGCGTACGGGTCCGTGGGGCTGAGCTTGCGCGCGGTCTCCGGGTCCCGCACGATCTCCTTGATCTTCAACCTGATGAACTCGGCCGCGGCCTCGTTGGCGGCCGGGTCGGTGGCGATGTCGGAGAACGTGCCGAACATGAACCGGAAGCCGTTGCCCTTGTCCCAGTTCTCCTGGAACACCCGCCGGCGCTCCTCCTCCGACACGCTCATGGCCGGGACATCGCTCTCCTCGAACCCGCACGCCACCCGCGACCGGCGCACCTGCCGCCAGATCTCGTCATAGTTGGCGCGGTACTCGGCCAGGTACTCCGGGCTCACCGGCGCGTTGCCGGACGGGACGTTGTACTGCGGCGTCCGCTGGAACACCGTCAGGTGCTCAGCGATCTTGGACGCCGCGCAGACGAACTGCGTCCCGGTCGAGCCGGTGCCGATGAGACCCACCCGCTTGCCCTCGATGGAGAGGTCGTCGGGCCAGGAGCCGGTGTGGACCAGCCGGCCCTGGAAGGTGTCCCTGCCCTTGATGTCCGGGAAGTTGGCGGCTGATAACGGGCCGAGCGCGGAGAGCAGGTAGCGTGCCGTGAACGACTCGCCGCCGTCTGTTGTCACCGTCCACAGATTGGCCTCCTCATCATAGACGGCGGCCTCGACGGTGGTGTTGAGCTGGATGTCCTTGCCCAGGTCGTACCGGTCCACGACGGCCTGTAGATAACCCAGGATGTCCCGCTGTGGAATGTAGCGCCGGTTCCAGGCGAGCTCCTGGGCCAGCTCCCGGTCGAAGGAGTACCGATATACCAGACTCTCCGTGTCGGACATGGCGCCGGGATAACGGTTCCAGTACCAGGTGCCGCCGACGCCGTCCGCCTTGTCGAAGCAGCGGACCCGCAGGCCCAGCTCGTTGCGGAGCTTGTGCACCGCGTAGATCCCGCCGAACCCGGCGCCGATGACGATCGCATCGAACCGGGCTTCGGCGCTATGGCCGCCGGCGGTGTGAGTAGTGGTTTGGGACACTGAGTTCGCCTTTCTCATCATGTGATCTGTTGGAGAGGGGTGATCGGGGACGGACGGTCAGGGCTGGAGCCGCGCGACCTCCCAGCCGTCCGTGCGCCGCTCGTAGCGCAGCCTGCGGTGCAGCCGGTCGGACGCGGCGGCCCAGAACTCGACGACGACCGGCTCCAGGCGGAAGGCGGCGAACCGCGGCGGGCGCGGCAGCGGGAGCCCGGACGCGCCCAGGCGCTCGGCCTCCTCACGCAGCCGGGCGATGTCCGCGAAGTCGGTGAACGCCTCGCTCTGCCGCGAGGCCGTGGTCATGGAATGCAGCGGTACCGGGCGGGCGTTCCACAGCGACTCCGCCTCGGAGTCGCTCAGCCGTACGATCGGCCCGGAGATGCTCAACTGCTGCGCGGTCTCGCGCCAGTAGAGCATCCCCGAACCCCAGCCGGTCGCCGCGATGTCGCGCGCCTTCCTGCTGGTGAGGTGGCTGGTGAAGATCACGCCCCGGGCGGAGACGTCGACGATGGCGACCATCCGGTTGGAGGCGTGGCCGTCGCCGTCCGCGGTGGCGAGCGCGAGGGCCAGCGGCTCGCGCACGCCCAGCTCCTTCGCGGTGGAGATCCACTGCTGAGCCAGGCCGAGCGGCTCGGCAGGCGGCAGGTCGTACTCCGGAAAAGCGCGGTCCGTGCTCCCGCTGATGGTCTCGAACTTGCTGCTCACGTTCACCTCCCGGTGAGGGGCGCCGGGGCGCCTCAGACGTAGATCAGGCCGCGGGCGACGGTGACGCCCGAACCTTCGACCCGCACCGACGCGATGCGGTCGCCCGCGCCGTCCGCGCGGGCCCGCATCAGCGAGGGGCGGCCCATCTCGACCCCCTGGTGGATGTCGATCCACTGGCCGAACCGCACCCGGCCGTGCCGGGCCAGATGGATGGCGAGCGGCCCGGCGGCCGAGCCGGTCGCCGCGTCCTCGGTCACCCCGTACGCGGGCGAGAACATCCGGCTCCGCCAGCTCGTGCCGGAACCCGCGTAACAGTTGGTGGCCATGTCGGGAAAGTCGGCCAGCGCCCGGTGGTCGGGGTTGACCGCCGACAGCGCGGGCACGCTGGGCAGCCCCACGAAAACGTGCCGCGGGCCGTTCGCGTAGATCTCCACGGGCAACTCGGGCTCGGCGACGCCGAGGGCGGCCAGCAGCTCGTTCGCGCGGTCGAACTTCGTCCACACCGGGATCGGCTGTTCCATCTCGGCGGCGACGACCTTCCCGCCGGCACGGCGCAGCGCGAAGTCGATGATCCCCATGGCGGTCTCCAGCCGGAGCCGGTCGCCGGGGAACGTCTCGCCCAGCGCGACGGCCGTGCCGAGCAGCGGGTGGCCGGCGAACGGAAGCTCGTTGACCGGGGTGAACACGCGGATGTGCGCGTCGCCGCCCTGCTTGGGGGAAAGGACGAACGTCACCTCCGACAGGTTCATCTCCCTGGCGATGCTCTGCATCCGGCCCGCGTCGAGGTCGTCGGCGTCGAAGAACACCGCGACCGGGTTGCCCTGGAGCGGGGTGTCGCTGAAGGCGTCCACGACCACGTAGGTGTGGCCGCGTTGTGCGGTCTGGTTCACCGTCATGTGCTCAGCGCCCTTTCGATGGAGGAGCCGAGGATGCGTGGCCCGTTCTGGGTGAGCACGGACTCCGCGTGGAATTGCAGGGAGGAGAAACGCGGGCCGTGCAGTGCGTGTACCTCGCCGGTCACCGGGTCACGGCAGATCCGTACCGTGCCGACGCCGCCGATCGCCGCCGTGTCCAGTTCCGAGCGGGCCGCGAAGGTGTTGTAGAAGCCGACCCGCTCGGGCTCGCCGAACAGGTCGATCTCCATTTGCAGCCCCTGGTTGGGGGCCTCCTTGCGGCGCACCTCGAAGCCGAGCCGGATGCTCAGGACCTGGTGGCTCAGGCAGACCGCGAGGAACGGCCGGCGCTCGCGCAGCAGCGCGTCCACCGCCGCCCGCAGGTAGGCGATCTTGGGATGGGTCTCGTCGCGGGGGTCGCCGGGGCCGGGTCCGAGCACCACGAAGTCGTAGCCCTCGAACGACAGGCTCTCGCCGTGCCCGCGCACGGTCACCGGCATGTCGAGTGAGCGGAGCTGGTGGTCGAGCATCGAGGTGAAGGTGTCCTCGGCGTCGATGATCAGCGTTCTGCGGCCGGCCAGCCGCGGGATCCCGGGCGTGCGCCCGGGCGTGGAGCCCAGCCAGAAGCCCGCGATGGTGGCGTTGCGCCGCTCCAGCGCGTCACGGACGTCGGGGTGCGTGCCGAGCCGTTCGGCCTGGGTGGTGCGCAGGGCGGCGAGCAGGCCCGCCGCCTTGGCGTTGGTCTCGGCGACCTCCGCGAGCGGGTCGGAGTGGCGGACCAGCGTCGCCCCCACCCCGATCCGCGCCTGGCCCTTGCTGTCGATGTCGGCGGTGCGGATGAGGATGGAGGAGTCGAGCGTGCGCTCGCCGTTCGCGTCGCGTCCGATCAGCGCGGCGACGCCGCTGTAGTAGCCGCGGCCCTGCGGTTCGTGCCGGCCGATGACCCGGCAGGCGTTCTCCAGCGGGCTGCCGGTGACCGTCGGCGCGAACATCGACTCGCGCAGGATGTCGCGTACGTCCCAGCGGCTGTCGCCCTCGATGACGTACTCGGTGTGCGCGAGCCGGGACATCTCCTTCAGGCGCGGGCCGACCACCCGCACCCCGGGCTCGCAGATCCGCGTCATCATCTTCAGCTCTTCGTCCACGACCATGTAGAGCTCGTCGGACTCCTTGCGATCGGCGAGGAAGTCCATGACGCCCGGCAGGGTCGGGCCGGAGGGCGGATAGCGGTAGGTGCCGCTGATGGGGTTCATCGTGACGACGCCGTCGTTCAGGGTGATGTGCCGCTCCGGCGACGCGCCGACGAACGTACGGGTGCCGGTGTGGACGATGAAGGTCCAGTACGCGCCGGACTCCATCTGGAGCAGCCGGCGGAACAGGGACATGGCGCTGCGCGGCGTGTAGCCGTCGATCTCGACGACGAACGACCGCTTGATCACGAAGTTCGCGCCCTCGCCCTCGCCGATCGCCTCCTTGATCACCCGGCGCACGGTCTCGGCGTAGTCGTCGTCCGCGACGTCGAAGCGCCCCTCGGAGACGGCGATCGGCAGGTCCGGGATCCGGGCAAGGGCGTCGGCGATCGGTACCGTCCGCTGGCCGGTCACGATCATCGCGATCAGCGGGGCGCCGTCGTCGGCGCAGATGAAGCCCCGCTCGCGGATCTGCCGGTAGGGGATGAGGGCCAGTACCTCGTGCCGCGGCCCGCCGTCCGCCGGCGCGGGGTCGCGGGGCAGCGGGATGTCGGCCAGCGCGGTCACGGTGGTGACCTCTCCGATCAGCACGTCGAGAAGGTCGGGACGGTTGGCCTCCGGCCGGTGCAGCAGCGCGAAGGCGGTCGCCTGGAGGTCCACCACCGTGGCGAGCAGATCGCCCTCGGTTCGCACTCCGGGGAGCGGTCCTGTCATGGGAACACCTCCTTCGCCGTGACCACCACCGCGCAGCGTTCGGCGGCGTAGTTGAGGGTCAGCCGGTGGTAGGCGGCGGTGAAGTCGCCGATCGCGTCCCCGGCGAGGAACGTCTGAAGATCGTTCGTGTAGGACTCGATCGCCGTCGCCAGGATCCCGACGTGCGCGTACACGCCGCAGATGACCAACTGGTCCCGGCCGCTCTCGCGGATGCGCGCGAGCAGGTCGGAACGGAAGAACGCGCTGTAGCGCAGCTTGCCGAACATCCAGTCGCCGGGCGCGGGGGTCAGCTCGTCCACCACGGCCTGCTCTTCCGGGGTCCGGCGCATGCCGGGGCCCCAGAAGTCCTTGAGGAGCCCGCGCTGCTCCTCGGTCATGTCGCCGGGCTGCGCCGTGTATCCGACGGGGACGCCGAGCGCGGCGGCGCGGGTTCGGAGCAGGGCGATATTGCGGATCAGTTCGGCGCGCATCTGCCCGGGGAACGGGCTGAGGAAGTACCGCTGCATGTCGTGGATCAGCAGGACCGCGCGATCGGGGTCGGGCGTCCAGGTGGCGATGCTGCGGGGCAGGTCGCCGGCGGTGGGCAGGGGATAGGGCTCGATCGGGGGTATGCCGGGCATGGCCGTCCTTTCTGGTCGGATCGTCCGCCTCACTCGCCCCAGGCCGAGATCACCGAGACCGCCTGCCACAGCGTCAGCCGCGGATCGCACAGGCTTTCGTAGCGATCACCCAGCGACTCCAGGCCCGCCGGGTCGGCGACGCATTCGGTGACGTCATCGGGGGTGGTCTCCAGGTGCAGGCCGCCGGCCAGGCCACCGGCGTGCTCCACCGCGCGCACGAAGTCGCGGACCTCCCGCATCAGCGTCTCCACCACGCGGGTCTTGCGTCCGTCGGCCGCGCGGACCGTGTTGGCGTGCATCGGGTCGCACAGCCAGATGATCGGGTGCCCCGCGTAGCGCACCGCCTCGACCAGCGGGGGCAGCTTCTCGGCGACAACGTCGGCGCCCATCCGGGCGATCAGGGTCAGCCGTCCGGGAACGCGGTCGGGGTCGAGCTGCTCGCACAAGGCGAGGGCCTCCTCCGGGCTGACGCCGGGCCCCACCTTGCAGGCCACCGGGTTGTCCACCTCGGCGAGCATGGCGATGTGCGGGCCGTTGACCTGGCGGGTGCGTTCGCCGATCCATGGCCAGTGCGTGGAGGTCAGGGTCAGCGCACCGGCCGTGGCCTGGCGCAGCATCGGGAACTCATAATCCAGCAGCAGCGCCTCGTGGCTGGTCCACACCGGGGGGTCGCTCACGGCGCGGGAGAACGGGCCGCGCCAGCCCAGGTGCTCCATGATGTCGCTGGCCGCCATGTACCCGGTGAGGAGGCGCAGCGGGTCCGGGCGCCGGCTCTCCATCGTGGGCTCGGGGCCGTTCACCAGGTGACCGCGGTACGCGGGCAGGGTCAGGTCGCCGACCTTCTCCACCGGGCTGGACCGCGGCTTGGCGAACTGGCCGCCGATCCGGCCGACCCGGATCACCGGTTTATGGCTGATCATTTTCAGGGCGCCGGCCATCACGTCCAGGGCGGCCGACTTGCGGCTGATGTGCTCCGCCGTGCATTCCTCTGGATCTTCGGCGCAGTCCCCGGCCTGGACGATCAGGGCCCTGCCCGCTGCCACTTCGGTGAGGTGGGTATGTAAGGTGCGTACGTCTTCGGCCCGCACGAGCGGGGGACGTGCCGCCAGGACCTCACTGACGCGCTTGACTTGTGAGGTGTCGCTCCACTCCGGCTGCTGCTGCGCTTCGCTGAGCCGGAGTCCTGCCATGGTGCTGTCCATGGGTCTCCACTGGTCAAAGGGACCTGGGCCGGGTCGGGGTCGAGGACGCCCGCCCGGCCAGATCGGGAGGTGCGACATGTGTGGAGCCGTTACCTCCGGCTCAGGTGGGAATGCCCTCGCGCTTGATCTCAGGTACGGGGATGCCCAGTGCGCGCAACTGCTCGAACGGGTTCATGAACTCCCGCTGAAGCTTGATCTTTCCGTTCTCCAGGAGGAAGGAGTGCAGGAAGTGGTTCTTGTAGTGGCCGTCGGGATACCCGGGGAAGAGGATGGCGCCCTCGCCGTCGCACTCCACCCAGAAGAAGTTGGGGTCCTGTGTCTCGAAGATCTGGATGTTGGTCCAGACCCAGTCAGGGAAGCAGCGCAGCGACCAGACCGCGTGCTCGCCCAGCCGGTCCCGGCCGCGGATGGCGATCGGGGCACCGGTGTCGGTGGTCCAAAGACCGCCTACGCCGTCCTCGGTGAAGAGCAGGTGCCGGCGCAGGCGGTCTTGCCCGAGAGTATGCATGTACTTTTCGACCGTCGCTCGGTTCAGTTTGCGGAGCTCGTCTTCCGCCTGGTTTCCGGACGGATAAGCGGGGCTCGTCATGATTAACCTCCTCCGGCTCTTCGGCGACGATAATTCACCGACCCGGAAAGCGGAAGAATTTCAATGACGGCCCATCTTCTGCGAACGGCCGGGAATGGTCATGTGTTCGACTTGCGCGGTCTACTGAGGTACCATGTTCGCTAGTTTCTTCCAGTCCTCGCAGCGCTTGAGCACGATGGCTCGGATCAGTGGCACGCAATGCGGCGGAATCGCCTCGGCGATCTCCTCCCATTGGGTCTGGTCCATTTCGGTTGCGAGCAGAATCCGCAGAAGCATCCGGCGCGACTCGGTGGCGCGCATGGATGGGTCGCGGGCGAGCTTGCGTACCGCGGTCGCGGTCTCCACGGCGTTGGCGCAATCCCGTGGGGGCCGTCCCGGCCGGCCGCGCGCCGGACCGCCCGCGGGCACGGGAGCAGGGGAGCGATCGGGTCCGGGCGGCGGCGCCGTCCCGGCCTGGCCCATCGGCCTGGCGGGCGCGGCACGCAACTGCGCTGGGATCGGATCCTGGCCACGGCTGAGACGATCCCGCACGTCACGGACGGTGCCAACGGAGAGCCCGGTGCGCCGGGACAGCTCCCGCAAGGAGATCTCGGAGTCGTTCTTCAGCAGGGCCGCGGCGCTGCGCCGGCCCTCTGCACTGCTGATCGGCCGCACCTTGCCGTCCCTGCCGATCCGGCTGCCGGAGTGCGCGTCCGCGCCGGAGCCCGCCTTGCGGCGCAAGGCCCCCACGGTGAACGGGCTCAGGCCGGTGGACTCGGCCACGGCACGGTCGGACCAATGCGGATGCGACTTAAGGATGCGCTGCGCCGCCGCCTTTCGCTCCTCCATTGTCAGCGGCAGGCCATGCCTGATGTTGAGCTGCGCGGAAAGGACGAAGGCATCGGCCTCGCTGCCGTCGAAGAACTGGACGGAAATTTCGGTGCGGCCTCTTAATATGGCGGCCCGCAGGCGGTGCGCACCGTCGATCACACGCATCGTCGGGCGGTGTACGAGCAGTGGGTCGATATCGTTGCCCGACTCGACGATGAGGCGGACGTGCGCGGGGTCCTCGCCCCTTTTGCGCGGCGACATCGACGGCATCAAATCCCGGATGGGGACGCTTTCGGCGGGCAGGTCGCGGAGCAGATCGGACACCTCGGGAGCAGCATTACCCGACTGCCCGATATCGGCCATCTGGATTGTCACTGCTGGAAACCTTCCTAGACAAGGGGCGGGTG
>NZ_POUA01000268.1 GCF_003236385.1 Spongiactinospora gelatinilytica | reverse complement strand
GCCTTCACATGATCACTAGAGCCCCTGGGATCTCAGAACGAGCGGTAGTCGCGGCCCCCGGACGTCCGCCCGCGACTACCGCTCGTTCTGAGATCCCAGGGGCTCTAGTGATCATGTGAAGGCCGGGTCGTAGTGTGCCGGGTATGACTGATCCCGCGCCCGCGGATTCCGCGATGCGACGCGCCCTCGCCCGCGCCCGTGACGGCAAGACCCTGGACGTCACCGAGGCCACGGTGCTGCTCGGCGCGCGAGGGGAACACCTGTCCACCCTGCTGGGCCACGCGGGAAGGGTCCGCGACGCGGGGCTCGCCCACGCGGGCCGCCCCGGAGTGATCACCTACAGCCGCAACGTCTTCATCCCGCTGACCCGCCTGTGCCGCGACCGCTGCGGCTACTGCACGTTCGCCACCGCGCCGCACAAACTGCCGAGCGAGTTCCTCAGCCCGGACGAGGTGCTTGAGATCGCCCGGCAGGGTGCCGCGCTGGGCTGCAAGGAGGCCCTGTTCACCCTGGGCGACCGCCCGGAGGACCGCTGGCACCAGGCCCGCGAGTGGCTGGACGCGCACGGCTACGACGACACGCTGTCCTACGTCCGGGCCATGGCGATCAGGGTCCTGGAGGAGACCGGCCTGCTGCCCCACCTCAACCCGGGCGCGCTGACCTGGCAGGACTTCCAGCGGCTCAAGCCGGTCGCGGCTTCGATGGGCATGATGCTGGAGACGACCTCGCGGCGGCTGTTCGAGGAGAAGGGACAGGCGCACTACGGTTCGCCGGACAAGGACCCCGCCGTACGGCTGAGGGTGCTGGAGGACGCGGGCCGGACCAACGTGCCGTTCACGACCGGCATCCTGATCGGGATCGGCGAGACGGTGACCGACCGGGCGGAGTCGATCTTCGCGATCCGGCGGGTGGCCCGCGAGTACGGCGGCGTCCAGGAGGTCATCGTCCAGAACTTCCGCGCCAAGCCGGACACCGCGATGCGCGGCATGCCGGACGCCGATCTTGCGGAACTGGCCGCGACCATCGCGGTGGCGCGGCTGGTGCTCGGGCCGCGGGCGCGCATCCAGGCGCCGCCCAACCTGATCGGCTCCGAGTACGAGCTGATGATCAGGGCGGGCATCGACGACTGGGGCGGCGTCTCGCCGGTCACCCCCGACCATGTCAGCCCCGAGCACCCGTGGCCGCAGATCGACGTCCTCACCGAACGCACGGCGGACGCCGGTTTCACCATGCGCGAGCGGCTGACCGTCTACCCCGAGTACGTGCTCGCGGGCGAGCCCTGGCTGGACCCGCGGGTGGCCGGGCACGTGGCCGCGCTGGCCGATCCGCAGACCGGGCTGGCCAGGGAGGACGCCGTCGTGGTGGGCCGCCCCTGGCAGGAGCCGGATGGCGGGCACGCCGCCGCAGGTCGTACCGACCTGCACCTGGCCGTGGACACCGAGGGCCGCGCCGTCGACCGCCGCGACGACTTCGACCACGTCTACGGCGACTGGGACGCGCTGCGCGAGCGTGCCGCCGCCGTGCGCGGCGAGAGCGCGGTGAGCGGTGACGTGCGGCAGGCGCTGCGCCGCGCCGAGTCCGACCCTGCCGGGCTCACCGACGACGAGGCCTTGACGCTGCTCGGCCTGGCCGGCGACCCCTCCGGCGCGGGGGCCGACGACGCCGCCCTTTCCGAACTGTGCCGGATCGCCGACGGCCTGCGCCGCGAGGCCGTCGGCGACGACGTGACCTACGTGGTCAACCGGAACATCAACTTCACCAATGTCTGCTACACCGGCTGCCGGTTCTGCGCGTTCGCCCAGCGCCGTACCGATGCCGACGCCTACACGCTCTCCCTCGGCCAGGTCGCCGACCGGGCGCACGAGGCGTGGCTCGCCGGCGCCACCGAGGTGTGCATGCAGGGCGGCATCCACCCCGACCTGCCCGGCACCGCGTACTTCGACATCGCGCGGGCGGTCAAGGAGCGGGTGCCCGGCATCCACGTCCACGCGTTCTCGCCGATGGAGGTGATCAACGGCGCCGGTCGTACGAACCTGTCGATCGAGGAGTGGCTGCACGCCGCCCGCGAGGCCGGAGTGGACTCGCTGCCGGGCACGGCGGCGGAGATCCTGGACGACGACGTGCGCTGGGTGCTGACCAAGGGCAAGCTGCCCGCCCGCGAGTGGGTGGAGGTCATCACCACCGCGCACCGGGTCGGCATCCCGACGACCTCCACCATGATGTACGGACATGTCGATACACACGCCCACTGGGTGCGGCACATCCGGCTGATCCGGCAGATCCAGGAGGAGACGGGTGGGTTCAGTGAGTTCGTGCTGCTGCCGTTCGTGCATCACAGCGCGCCGATCTACCTGGCGGGGGTGGCCCGCCCCGGGCCGACCGCGCGGGAGAACCGCGCGGTGCACGCGCTGGCCCGGATCATGCTGCACGGGGCGATCGGCAACATCCAGTGCTCGTGGGTCAAGCTGCGCGACGACCTGTGCCGGTCGGTACTCCAGGGCGGGGTCAACGACCTGGGCGGCACGCTGATGGAGGAGACGATCAGCCGGATGGCCGGTTCGGAGAACGGCTCCTACAAGACGATCAGCGAGATCGCGGCGATGGTCGCCCCGACCGGCCGCCCACTGCGGCAGCGCCTGACCGGGTACGGCGAGCCGGACGCCGAGCGCCGCGCCGCCGCGGCGGCCGGCGACGGGGTCTGCCAGAGCGTGCGGCGGACCCTGCCGCTGATCGGCACCGCCGAAGGCGCCTAACGGACCAAGATGAAGTCGGCCGCGTCCCTCGGCGGGCGGTCCCTGGGGGGCGCGGCGGCGTGGCCGACGGCGACCGCGCCCATCGGGTCCCAGGACGGCGGCAGGTCGAGCAGCTCGCGTACGACCGGCCGGCAGAACATCGTGGAGGACACCCAGGCCGAGCCCAGTCCTTCCATCGCGAGCTGGACCAGCAGGTTCTGGACGCCCGCCCCGGTGGCGACCACGAACATCTCCCGCTCGGCCGCGTTGCGCCGGTCGTCGCGGTAGGTGTGCGAGCCGTCCATGACCAGGCACGGCACGATCAGGTAGGGCGCGTTGCGCAGCACGTCGCCGCGCTTGATCCGCTTGGCCACGGACTGCTCGGAAAAGCCGTCGGAGCGCAGGTCGGCGATCCACGCCTCGCGCATCGCGTCGACCAGCCTGCGTCGCGTCTCGGCCCGCTCCACCAGCACGAACCGCCACGGCGTGGTGTGGTGCGGGGCGGGCGCGGCGATCCCGGCGGCCACGGCCCTGCGCACCGCCTCGCCGTCCACGGGCTCGGCGGAGAACTCCCTGATCGTACGGCGGGCGAAGAGCACGTCGCGCGAGCCGTACCGGAACATGTCCTCGTCGGCGGGACGGATCAGCTCGGCCGCGCCCGTGCCGTCGTCTTCGGTGACCAGCGAACCCAGCCCCCTGACCACCGCCACGGGCACCCCGGTGATCTTGCCCTTGACCAGTTCGCCCGCCGCGGCCAGTTCGTCGGCCACGGCGGTGATGGTCATGGCCAGCGGGTTGCCGAAGGAGTCGGTCTCGCCGCGCAGGTCGTCGAGGACGCGCACCCCGGCCGCGCCGATCGCCACGTCCGTCAGGCCCTTGCGCCAGGGCCGCCCGAAGGTGTCGGAGACGATCACGCCCAGCCGTACGCCGCGGCGCGCGCGCAGCCCGGCGCGGATCGCCCGGGCGGAGGCGTCCGGGTCTTCGGGCAGCAGCAGCACGGTGCCCGGCTCGGTGTTGGAGGCGTCCACCCCGGCGGCGGCCATCACCAGGCCGCTGCGGGTCTGGCTGATCACCGTGTCGCCGCGCCGGGCGACGACCCGCGCGGTCTCGCGGGCGATGGCCGCCGTGCGGTCCGGCGCGGCCAGCACCCGGCCCTCCGCCTTGCTCACGATCTTGGAGGTGATCACGACGATGTCGCCGTCGCGCAGGTCGCCCGCGCAGCGGTCCAGGAGTCCGGCGATGTCGTCGCCGGGCCGGACCTCGGGTATGCCGGGGACCCCGGCGATGGTGATCACGCCAGCTCCCCGCCCAGCGCCACGGCCGCCCGCGCGATGTCGGCGGCGGCCGCCGCGTCGTGCATGATCAGCGGGCGGGCCCGCACCCGGACGCCGTCGAGCCGTACGTCCGCGTCCTGTTCGGCGACCAGCCAGCCGTCGATCAGGCCCGCGCCGTAGAGTTCGAGCACGGCCTGCGCGCTGGTCCGGACACCGATCGCGGTCAGGCAGGCGTCGGCCATGCCGCGCACCGGCGCACCGCCGATGATGGGGGAGACCCCGACGACGGTCTTGGCCGACACCGCCTCGCGGATGCCGGGGACCTGAAGGATGGTGCCGATGCTGACCACCGGGTTGGACGGCGGCAGGATGACCAGGTCGGCCTCCTCGATCGCGTCGAGCACGCCGGGGGCCGGACGGGCCTTCTCCGCGCCGACCAGCGCGAACGAAAGCGCCGGTACCGACGCCCGCAGCCGCACCCACCACTCCTGGAAGTGGATCGCCCGCCTGCCCTGGTCGTCTTCGATCACCACGTGGGTCTCGGCGCGCTCGTCGCTCATCGGCAGCAGGCGCACGCCGGGCTGCCAGCGGGCGCACAGCGCCTCGGTGACCGCCGACAGCGGGTATCCGGCGGCGAGCATCTGGGTGCGGACGATGTGGGTGGCGAAGTCGCGGTCGCCGAGCCCGAACCACTGCGGCTCCACGCCGTACGCGGCCAGCTCCTCCTTGACGGCGTGCGACTCCTTGGCCCGGCCCCAGCCCTGGTCCTCGTCGATGCCGCCGCCCAGGGTGTACATGACGGTGTCGAGGTCGGGGCAGACCCGCAGGCCGAACAGGGTGATGTCATCACCTGTGTTGCCGATCACGGTGATCCGCGCCTCCGGGGCCGCGGCCTTGAGGCCACGCAGGAAGCGCGCGCCGCCGATCCCGCCGGCGAGGGAGACTATGCGCATCCGGCCAGTCTTCCATCACGCGTCCTCCACCGGTGCCGATGGGGGCTCGCCTGGGCCGGGAGGCAGGGCTTCGGCGCGTCCGTAACCCGGCTGATTACCACGAAATTTCGTGGAATGGCAACCGTAGGAACGCTTATTGGGTTGGATGAGGTTGCTGGGTCTTCCGACACGAATGTCGCCCTTGTGCAAAACTTCGCTGTGCCATATGGACCTTGATGGGGGCAAGTTGTGATCAGAATCGAGGCGAGCCGGCTCCGTGACCCGGCCGCGTGGATCATGTTCGCCGTGGCGGCCGTCAGCATCCTGCTCAGCGTGCTGAGCCTGCTGGCCCCGAATCTCGGGCTGCTCTCCTATGCGAGCCTGAGCGGTCTGGTCTCGCCCGTCAACGTCGCCCTGCTGGTCGGCGCGGTGGTGCTGACGACCAAGGTCGGCGAGCCGAGCCCCGTGGCCAAGGCGATCACGATCAGCGCGACCGGGGCGCTGGGCGTCGCCGCGCTGTTCGGCGTGATCGCGCTGATCCGCGGCATCGCCTCCGGCGCCGCGATAGTGGAGAACCTGCTGACCGGGCTGGCCGGTCTCGCGATGATCGCCATCGCGCTGCTCTATCTGATCCCGCAGGCGTTCCCGGCGACGCCGCGCGCTCCCGAGCAGCCGCAGGGCTTCCCCGGCTACCCGGGGCAGCAGGGCGGGCAGGTCCCGCCGTACGGGGGGCCGCAGCCCATGTACGGCCAGCAGCCGGACTACGCCCAGCAGCAGGCTCCCCAGCAGCCGCAGCAACCTCAGCACCAGCCCCAGCAGCAGCCGATGTACGGCCAGCAGCCCGAGTACGGCCAGCAGTTCGAGTACGGCCAGCAGCCCGAGTACGGTCAGCAGCCGGACTACTCCCAGCAGCAGTACGCCCAGCAGTCCTACGGGCAGCAGTACGAGCAGCCCGCCCAGCAGCCCGCCCACCAGGCCCCGCAGCCGCCGCAGCAGGAGCCCGCGCAGCCGCAGGCCGCGCCGACCTACCAGCCGGCCGCGCCGCAGTCCGGGCAGTACCAGCAGCCCGGTCCGGGCGCGGGCGCGCAGCAGGGCTACGCCCCGGCCTCCTCCTCGCTGCCCGCCCTGCCGCCGCCCGACGGCGGCCAGGACCCCTCCTACAACCAGTACTCCGGCTACGGCCAGCAGCAGGGCTACGGCCAGGACGCCTACTCCCAGCCCGGCGCGGCGCCCTCCTACCCGGCCGAGCCGCCGCAGAGCGCTTTCGGCGACCAGCAGGGCTACCCGCAGGCGCAGGGCGGCCAGGGCGCGTACGGCCAGCAGTACGCTCCGGACTACCCCGCCGACCAGGGCCAGTCCTACGACACCTACCAGGCGCAGCCCGCGGCCCCCTCTGCCCCCTCCTACGAGGGCTACCCGGGCAACACCGGCGGCTATGTCTCCTCCGGCTACGACCCGAACGCCGGGCAGCAGCCCCAGGCCGGCTACTCCGGCCAGGAGTACGGTCAGCGGGCCGACAACCGCTACGACGAGCCGAACCCGGCCGACCCGCGCGCCCAGCAGCTCGCCCAGGCGTACCAGCAGGCGCACAACTACCAGAACCAGGGCTATCAGAGCCAGGGCTACCAGGGCGGCCAGGCGTACCAGCAGCCGGGTCAGACCGGCACCCATCCCGAGGTGAACCACTCGGCCGAGGGCGCCTACGGCTCCCCGCTCGGGCACCCGCAGGGCACGCCGGCCGCGCCGCAGTACGACGGGCAGCAGCAGGGCTGGGGCCAGGAGGCCCCCGGGGAATCGACCATGCGCTTCGACCCGAACGCCTATCGCGACCAGCAGCCGCAGCAAGGGCGGCAGGGGCAGCCCGGCCAGCCGGGTCAGCAGCAGGCGGCCGGCGAGCCGATCGATCCGACAGCCATATACACCCCGGGTGAACCCCGCGCGTAATGACCCGGCTATCGGCGGACAGAGAGAAGGTGAGCCCGGGTCACGGCCAGAACATGTCCTGGTACGTTTCCGACCGGCGAGTGCGCTGAACAAGGCACGCGAACCTGCCACGGGGGTAGCGTTCGCCGCGATGAAGAGCATCACGTCTGTGAACCGGGGAGAGCGGGTCTTTCCCCGGATACCGGTATGCGGCTTGACGTCACACCGGGCACATGAGTGTAATTACAGACGTGTAGTTACGCCCTCCACCGGGTGGGTATGACGGAGGGCGTTCACTAGGGGGGCTCCATTGCGGGCGGGCGGCAGGGAGGTGTGCAGTGGCCGACCTGGTCGATGCACAGGCGCTCAGCGCTGAAGATCTTGGCTGGCAGGAGCGCGCCCTGTGCGCGCAGACCGACCCCGAGGCGTTCTTTCCGGAAAAGGGCGGCTCGACGAGGGAAGCCAAGAAGGTTTGCCGCGCGTGTGAGGTTCGTGCCGAGTGTCTGGAATATGCACTTGAGCATGATGAGCGGTTCGGCATCTGGGGTGGATTGTCGGAGCGGGAGCGGCGTCGCATCAAACGCGAAGCGGGCTGACCGCCTCGCGCGAGGCGGTGATCGGGGTGCCGCCTTCATGAGGGTGTCCTCTTCGTGAGAGTGCGCCCTTCAGGGTGTGGCCATCGTGGGGTCGTCCAGGCGTGGACGCGTTCGGCGGACCTCGCGCGCGCGAGCCGGTCGTGCCGTATCTTTGTCGGGCGTCGATCATCGGCGTAAGTGGTATTTGTCCCGACAAAACAGGACATATGTCCGCGATCGGAACTTCTGTGACCCTGGTCACCGTCACCGCGATCGTGGTCGCCCATGACGGCGCCCGGTGGCTCGATGACACCCTGACCGCGGTGCTCGGTCAGAGCAGACCGCCCGACCGCGTCGTGGGTGTCGACAACGGCAGCCGCGACGGCTGCGGGCGGCTGCTCGCCGCGCGCCTCGGCGAGGGCGGCGTGCTCACGCTGCCCCGCTCCACCGGCTTCGGTGACGCGGTGGAGGAGGTCCTTGACCGCCTCCCCGCGTCCCAGGGCGCCGAGGTACAGGAGTGGATCTGGCTCCTGCACGACGACTGCGCCCCCGACGCCCGGGCACTTGAGGCGCTGCTCTGGGCCGCCGCCCAGGACCCACGCGCCGCCGTACTCGGCCCCAAGCTGCGCGACTGGCTGGACCGCAAGCTGCTGCTGGAGGTCGGCGTCACGGTGGATCGCACCGGGCGCAGGGACACCGGCCTGGAGGCCAGGGAGTACGACCAGGGGCAGCACGAGGGCGTCCACGACGTGCTGTCCGTCTCCACGGCCGGAATGCTGATCCGCCGCGACGTCTGGGACGACCTGGGCGGCCTCGACCCCGCCCTGCCGCTCTTCCGCGACGACCTGGACCTGTGCTGGCGCGCCCGCAACGCCGGATACCGGGTGCTCAACGTCACCCACGCGGTCGCCTGGCACGCCGAGGCCGCGGCCCGCAGGCGCAGGCGGATCGCCGTGAGCGACCACCACCCGCGCCGCCTGGACCGGCGCAACGCGCTGTTCGTGGTGCTGGCCAACATGCCGTTCCGCGCGCTGCTGTGGACGCTGCCGCGCAACGTCCTCGGGTCGATCTTCCGGACCGTCCTGCTCGTGCTGGCCAAACAACCGGGCAGCGCGCTGGACGAGGTCCGCGCGCTCGGCGGGGTGCTCGGGCACCCGATCCGGCTGGCCAAGGCCAGACGTGCCCGCGCCTACGGCCGCAGGCGGCACTATCCGCAGGTCAAGCAGCTGCTGACGCCGCCGGGGGCGGTGTTCCGGCGCTTCGCGGACATGGTCCAGGGCTATTTGTCCGGCTCCGGGCCGGTGGAGTCGGCCGGTCGCCACCACGCCGCCGCCGACGATCGGCCCTCCGAAGAGGAACTGCTGCTCACCGACGCCGGGCTGATGCAGCGGACCTTCGGCAACCCCGGGGTGCTGCTGTTCCTCGGGCTGCTCGCGGTCACCGTGGCCGCCGAGTGGCGGCTGATCGGCGGGTCCGGACTCGGCGGCGGGGCGCTCGTCCCGGTGAGCGGGGGCGCCTCGGACCTGTGGCGGCTCTACACCGAGAGCTTCCATTCCGGCGGCCTGGGCACGGACGCGTGGGCCCCGCCGTACGTGGCGGTGGTGGCGGCGCTGGCCACGCTCGCGTTCGGCAAGATCTGGCTCGCGGTGTCGGTGTTGCTGCTCGGCTGCGTGCCGCTGGCCGGGGTGTCGGCCTACCTGGCGACCCGCTCGATCATCCCGAGCACCGGCGGGCGGGTGTGGCTGGCGGCGGCGTACGCGCTGCTGCCGGTGGCCACCGGGGCGGTCGCGGCCGGGCGGCTGGGCACCGCCGTGGTGCTGGTTCTGCTGCCCGCCTACGCGTCGCTGGCGACCGTGCTGCCGGCGGGGGAGGGCCGCAGGTCGCGCCGGGCCGCCTGGGGACTCGGCCTGCTGCTGGCGATCGGCACGGCGTTCGTCCCGCTCGTCTACCCGCTGACCGCGGTCATCGGCCTGCTCGGCGCGACCGCGTTCGGCGCGGCCAGGCGCGGGGTGGCGGTCTCGGTGGGCATCGCGCTCGGCGTGCCGCTGGTCCTGCTGTTCCCGTGGCTGGGACGGTTCGCCGCTGATCCGGGGCAGATCCTGCTGGAGGCCGGGCTGCACCGGCCCGAACTCACCGATCCGGCGCTGCCCGCCCAGGCGCTGCTCACCCTCAGCCCGGGCGGTCCCGGCATGCCGCCGCTGTGGGCGGTGGCCGGGCTGCTCGCCGCCGCGCTGGCCGCGCTGCTGATGCGGCGGCAGCGGATGGCCGTCGCGGTGGGCTGGGGCGTGGCGCTGTACGGCGTGCTGGCGGCGATCCTGGTGAGCCGGGCGACGGTGGCCCCGGCGGCTGGCGGCCCGCCCGCGGCGGCCTGGCCGGGGGTGCCGCTGGCGTTCGCGGCCACCGGCATGCTGGTCGTGGCCGCGCTCACCGCGCACCGGCTGGCGGAGTTCCGGGCGGCGGGCGGGATTCGCCGGGCGCTGGCGTACGCGCTGGCGGCCGTCGCCTGCTCCGCCCCGCTGATCTGCGCCGGCCACTGGGCGGCCACGGGCCTGGCCGGGCCGCTGCGCGGCGACGCGCCGGTCACGCCGCTCGCCGTGGCGGGGGGCACGCCCGGCGAACGCACGCTGGTACTGCGCGGCAGCGCCACGGGTGGCCTCACCTACACCGTGCTGCGCTCGCGCGGGCCCCTCGTCGGCGAGGCCGACCTGCCCGTGCCCGGCCCGGCCAAGGCGCGGCTGGCCACCGCCGCCGCGGGACTGGCGGCCGGGCGGGGCGGCACGGACGCGGGCGTCCTGGCCACGTACGGCGTGCGGTTCGTCGTGGTCCGCGCCCCCGAGGGCGGACGCGTCGATCCGGAGGTCGCCGGGGCCCTGGACTCCCAGCCCGCGCTCGGCCGGCTGAGCCTGTCCGACACCGTGGGCGTGTGGCGGCTGACCGCGCCGCCCGCCCTGGCCTGGATCACCGGCCCGGGAGGCGGGCGGACACCCGTCCCGGCCGTCACACAACCCGGGGGAGGGTTCGTGGTGACGGTCCCGGCGGGCGGCGCCGGACGTACGCTCGTGCTGGCCGAGCCGGTGGCGGACGGCCGGCGGGCCATCGGCGCGCAGGTCACGCCCGCCACCGTGGACGGCTGGGCGCAGGGCTTCACACTCGGGCAGGCCCTCAAGGCGCCCGCGACGGTCCGGATCACCCACGAGGACCCGCTGCACCGCGTCTGGCTGTGGGCGCAGGCCGTGCTGGTCGTGGCCGCGCTGGTGCTCGCCTCGCCGGGCAGGCGCCCCGAGGAGATCGTGCCCGACTACGGCGACCAGGCCGCGGGCCAGGCCCGACCGCGCCGCTCCCGGCGCAAGGAGATGGCCGGAAGATGAAGGTCCTGATCGAAAACCGCTTCGGGCTCCTGGCACTCGTCATGGTCGCGCTCCTGGCCATGTACGGCGTGGCGGGCGCCACCCGCCCCGAGACCGCCCGCCCGGGCCCGCCGCCGCGCGCCAAGGTCGCCGTCCGGTCGGTGACCGCCGTGTGCC
>NZ_POUA01000267.1 GCF_003236385.1 Spongiactinospora gelatinilytica | reverse complement strand
CCCCCGCCCACCCCGGTGACCAGGTTCCTGAGGAACCCGATCGGGTCCTTGAGGATCAGTCCGACGGCGGAGGCGGCCTTGCGCAGCACGCCCACCAGCATCCGGCCCAGCTCGACGATCGTCCCCGATCGGCCACGGCCTTCTTCACCGCCGCGATGAACGCCTGCTTGTCGAACTCCTTCGGCCGGGCCGCGTCCATCTCCTCCGCGTGCGCGGCCTTACCCCGCGCCTCCCGATCATCGCGGGGCGGCACCGCGGCGGCCTGCGCCGCACCGGCTTCGGCGGTCGCGGGCGGGTGGCTGGTACCGATCCGCCGCTTCTTGGCGGTGACGTCCTTCTTCAGCGCCTGGAACTTCGGATCGGCCCCCGGCGACCGCCGGCCGGCCCGCTCCCGCGTCGCCTTCTTGTCCGGCCGTTCCGCGGTCGAGGTGTCCTTCTGCTCGGGCGGCGCGGCGGCCTTCTTCACGCCGGCCGGACGTACCGGCGGCGGCTTCGGGTTCGGCTTCTGCTTCGGTGCGGCGGGCGCGCTCGCGCGGCCGGCCACGGCCTGGCTGCCGACCAGGTTCTGGCCCGCGAGCAGCGACTCCCCCGCCCACGGCATCGGCTCGGTACAGCGGGACGGACCGCCCAGCGCCGCCGCCACCGCCGCGTTGCCCACCGCCCGCCGCGCCTGGACCACGGCCGACGGCCAGGCCGGCGCGGATCCGGCACCGGAGACACGGCCGGCGCGGGCGGTCGGGGAAGCTTCACGGGAGCAGGCATCCGGCGTTCACCCCCGAACGAGAACCGATCCGAACAATCGCACCCGGCCCGTCGCGGACGTGCCACCCGCCCGTCGCACCCGCGTCACCGCCCCCGACATGCCCGACAACGGGCCTTCATCGCCGCGTCATCATGTGGTTGGTTGACGTCAACAGGCGCGGAATATCAATGAACGCCATGCCGATGAAAGGCCATGCCATGTTCCGTCCCATCTTCGCGGGCCTGGCGCTCGCCGCCGTGCCCCTTGCCGTACCGACCCCCGTCGCGGCCGAACACGGCCCCGAGCGGCAGCCCGTCGTCACCAAGGACGTGCGCATCCCGCCGGTTCCCCTGGCCGAGCTGCAAGGGTCCATCACCGACGACCGTGGGGTGGAGCTGGGCGGGATCGGCAGCGGCCTGTTCCCGGCCGCGCGGCGCGGCGACTACTGGATGGTCACCGACCGCGGGCCGAACGGGCAGATCAAGGTGGACGGCGACAAGCGCCGCACGTTCCCGATCCCCGAGTTCGCCCCGGCGATCGTCCAGGTGGCGACCCGGTTCGGCGTCGAGATCAAGAAGTACCTGCCGCTGGTCGGCGACTCCGGCAAGCCAATCACCGGGCTGAGCAACCAGGAGGGCCACGACGAGGAGCCCTACACCTGGGACGGGCGGACCGCGCTGCCGTACAACCCGAGCGGGGTGGACACCGAGGACATCGTGCGCGGCCCGCGCGGGGACTTCTGGCTGGTGGACGAGTACGCGCCGTCACTGCTGCACGTCTCGGAGCGGGGCAAGGTGCTGGCCCGGTACGTGCCCAAGGGCCTCAAGCTCACCGGCGCCGACTACCCGGTCAAGGAGACCCTGCCCGCGATCCTCGCCTCCCGGCAGCAGAACCGCGGCTTCGAGGGCCTGGCGATCAGCGGCGGCACCCTCTACCTCGCCGTGCAGAGCCCGCTGGCGAACCCGGACAAGAAGACCGCCGAGTCATCACGGAACGGGCGAATCCTCACGTACGACATCCGCGCGGAGCGGGTGACCGGTGAGTACGCCTACCGGTTCGAGGACGTCACCACCTTCGACCCCAAGGCGGACGGCGACCAGGACGAGATGAAGATCTCCGGCCTGGCGCACGTGAGCGGTCGCAAGCTGCTGGTGGACGAGCGCACCGACAACGTGGCCCGGATCTACCAGATCGACCTGGCCAAGGCCACCAACCTGCTCGGCGGGCGCTACGACGACCCGGCCACCGCGCCGTCGCTGGAGGCCCAGGCCACGCCGCAGGGCGTGCGGTTCCCGGCCAAGTCGCTGGTCGCCGACCTGTCCAAGGTCGCCCCCACGCTGCCCGGCAAGGTCGAGGGCGTCACCCTGCTCGACCGGCGGACCCTCGTCGTGGCCAACGACAACGACTTCGGCGTCGGGGGGTTCGGCGCGGACGGCCGGCTGGTGAACTCCGGCGTGCCCAGCCGAATCGTCACCATCCGCCTCCCCCGCCCGGTCGGCTGATCCCCTTTCCCTGATACCCCCGCTTCCCGAATGCCCCCGCGCGGGGGCATTCGCATTTCGGGTCCGAACAGTGCGCCGAACGCCGCATCACATCTCCTTCCGCGTTCTACTACAGCGCGTCATACTACGGCGTGTAGTAGCCGGTCCCGCAGGAAGGGTGCGTGCCACCGGGAAATGGAGCGGCCCCCCGGACCACCCATGGCCGGGGGGCCTGGAAGATGCCGTCACAGGTGGTGCCGGCGGCGTTCAAGAAGGCGGATCAGTCCTGGTCGATGTGCGCTCTGCCGTTGAGCCACCGGGCCACGAGTGGAGGCCCGGGCCGGATTCGAACCGGCATCTCAACAATCTCCGTCCGCCTTCGGTCGGTCCGGCGCCCGACGGTCAATGCTGAATCTGGAGCGAGAATCTGAATTTGATCGGGCCGTGCGGCCCTGAATCAGGCTCAGGCTTCAGCCTCAGCTTGCGCTCCTCGCGCACCCTCGCGCGCAGGCGAGGGGGTCTATAGGGTCATGCGAGCAAATAGGCGAACACCTTCTCGCCGATCTTCTGATCGACGACCTCGGTGCCATTGGCCTCCTCGCGCGCATATTTGACGGCCTCCTGGAGCTTCTGCACCCGGGCCAGCAGTTCGTTGACGCGGCGCTGCGGCAGCGCCCCGGAGAACGCGACCTTGGTCCAGTAGCCGACGACGATGTCCTCGTTGTAAACCTGCACCTGCGCCGGGTGCTTGTCGGTCGCCGCGGCCAGCACGTGGTTGCGCGGCACCTTCTTGGTACGGGTCGTCTTGACCGGCTCGGTACGCCATGCCTCGGTGTGCTCGTCCTGTGCCCGGGTCTCGGCCGGGTCCAAAGTCGGCAGCTTGGAAATGAACGTGTGCACGTCGGTGAGCTGCTACTCCAGAAAGAGCAGATAAGTGACGGGCACATCCGCCAGCAGTACCGAACCGTCCACCATCACGTCGGCCTTGGCGGCGCAGTTCGCCCAATCCTTTGTCGCGGTCACGTCGAACAAACGCGTGAGGACTTCCCCAACGCCCTTCAGCACGGTCTCCGCCTGCACCTGAACGCGCGTCGCCTCGGGCGGCAACTGCTCACCCTCATCGTCGATCGGCTGGTAGGTGCGCGAGATACCAGAAAGCAGGGGGGCCTTCTGAATCTGCTGATAGGCATCGGTCACCTTACGCTGGACGTCGGACTTCACGCCCTTCTCTACCGCGAGGATCTGATTGAGCTTCGTCACGCGAATAACTGTAGACGGGCAAGTCCCGCCCGCACATCTGAATATTCACCCGATAACGCCGATCGTCCCGCTGGCAAGACGGTCATGACGCTCAAGGGCGCGGGATGACCAGCTCGCGAAGTGGGTCGCCGCCGTCGATGAAGAGGCGGGCGTTGGGCGTGGTCGCCTCGGCGATGCGCCGCAGCATGCGCTGCCCGGCCTCGGGGTGCCGCCCGTCGAGTGCGCCGACGCGGACGGCGAAGACCAGGTCGTACGGTTCCTCCTGTGCCTGGAGGGCGAAGTCCTCGCCCGCGACCTGCCGGACGCTCATCCGCCCGGCCGCGATCTCCTCAGCCGCACCTGCCTCGGCCTGCGCGATGGCGGCGGCGGACCTGTCGATGGCCAGGATGTGGCCGCTGGTGAGCCGCTCCGCGACCGCCCGTGCGGCCGCCCCCGGCCCGCATCCGATTTCGAGCACCCGTGAGTCCGGCCGGAGGGGAAGCGCGTTCACGACGGCCGCGAGACGCGGCGAAAGACGTACCGACATCCATGCAAGAGTAGGCGAAGCCCGGATCCCCCGGTCGGGGTCGCAGAACTGTCGGTGGCGATTGGCAGAATCGTCGCCATGACCGAGCTTACGTCCGCGATCACCGGCTACTGGGACACCGCCGCCCGCGCGGCGGCGTTGGACACCGTGCGGGCGCGGCTGGAGAGTCTGGATGAGCGGATCGGGCGGCTGAGCCGGTTGCGTGGGCGGCTGGCCGCGCATGCCGAGGAGATCGAGCGCGGGCTCGGCCGGGTCAAGGCGGGCTGATGGCCGTTTCCGCAACGCGGGCCGGGACCGGTACCGCGTCGATCGGTCGTGCCCTGCCGCTGGCCCTGGCCACGTTCGCGGGGGCCACCGGGGACATGGTGATCGCCGGGGTGCTGCCGGACATCGCCGCTGACCTGCGGGTCGGCGAGCCGCTGGCCGGGCAGCTCGTCACGGCGTACGGCGCGGCTGCCGCGCCGGCCCGTGGCCGCCATGCCGATCCTGCCGCGCGCCGGCCGGTGACGGCCCGGCCGTCAGGCAGGCGGGGACGGCCCGGGGGTCAGGCGGGCAGGGAGGTACGGACCGGCAGGCCGGTGAGCGCCCGTTTCATGCCCGGCTGCCAGTCGGTCTCCCCGCCCAGGGCGAGCCCAGGGAACCGGTCGAACAGGCTGGTGAGCGCGATCTGCGCCTCGGCGCGGGCCAACGCCGCCCCCAGGCAGTAGTGGATGCCGTGGCCGAAGCCGAGGTGGGCGTTGTCCGGGCGGCGCAGGTCGAGGAGTTCGGGCCGGTCGAAGCGGCGCGGGTCGCGGTTGGCCGCCGCGTACACGACCTGCACCGCCTCCCCCGCCGGGATCGCGACGCCGCCGAGTTCCACCGCCTCCAGGGTGTACCGCATGACGGCGATCTCGGCGGGCCCGCCGTACCGCAGGAACTCCTCCACCGCCGCCTCGACGTCGCCGAGCCCAAGAGAGCGGGCCAGGACCAGCCGGACGCTTTGGCTGATCAGGCCCACGGTGGTCTCGTGCCCGGCGATCAGGATGCTGATGGAGAGCGAGATCAGCTCCTCGTCGCCGAGCCGGTCGCCGTCGTTCTCGCGTACCTTGACCAGCCCGGACAGCAGGTCGTCGCCGGGCGCGCGCCGCTTGGCGGCGATCAGGTCGCGCATGTAGCCGACCAGTCCCCTGGCCCCCTCGGCGATCCGGCCCAGGTCGGGCGCGCCGAGGGCGGCGGTCCAGGTGCGCCAGGTGTCGCGGTCATCGGCGGGTACGCCGAGCAGTTCGCAGATGACCTCGATGGGCAGCGGGTAGGCGTACCGCTCGATCAGGTCGAACTTCTCGGGCACGACGGACAGCAGCGCGTCGGCGATCTGCTGGATGCGCGGGCGCAGCCGTTCCACCCGGCGGGCCGTGAACTCACGGGAGACCAGCCGGCGCAGGCGGGTGTGGTCGGGCGGGTCGTACACGCCGAGGGTGTGCAGCAGGTACGGCGCGACGTCCTCGGGCAGGCCGGCCATCGCGGCGAGGTCGATCTTGCGTTGTTTGGTGATGTCGCTGCTGAAACGGGGGTCGGTCAGTACGGTGACGCTTTCCGGGTAACCGGTGACCAGCCAGATGGGGGTGCCGTCCAGGTAGGTGCCGCGGCTGACCGGGCCGTCCTTGGCCAGGCCGGTCAGGTACGCGTCACGGTCGGGGGCGGTCAGCAGACCGGCGAGAGTGCTCATGTCGGCTCCAAAAGGGAACTAAAAAGGGGATAGGGCGGTCCGCGGCGGCTTCAGGGCCGCTGCCGCTCTTCTCGGACCGCGTCCCATGCGGTCAGGATGCGGTCGTCGGCGAACACGCCCCGGGTGAAGATCTCGATGGCGGCTCTGGAGTACTGGAGGGTGGCGTCGGTGCCGTGCAGGTCGGTCACGCCCAGCGCCCTGGACAGGTGTTCGCCGAAGGTCAGCGGCGCCAGCAGCCACGTCACGTAGATGGCCGCCCGCGCGTGTGGGTCCTCGCTGGGCTGCGCCCATCCCTCGCGTACGCCCTGGTCCAGCCAGCGGCCGGTGGCCGCGACGATCTCGTCGAACAACGCGGCGGCCTCCGGCGTGCCGTCCAGGAAGGCCCGGGCCAGGTAGCGGCGTACGGCGGTGCCCGCTTCCAGCAGCGCCCCCAGCCCGGGCGCGTCGTCCAGCGCCTCCAGGCCGGGACCGCCGCGTACCAGGGAGATCACGTACCCGTCGCACTCCTTGCGCAGGCCCTCCTTGCTGCCGAAATGGTGCAGCACCAGCGCATGGGACACCCCGGCCCGCGCGGCGACCGCCCGCACGCTGACCCGGCCGACCCCCTCGGCGCCGAACAACTCCAACGCCGCGTTCCTGATCCGGGCCCGCGCGGTGAGGTCGTCATTGTTGTCTGACCGCATGGTCAGCATACTAACCAAATGGTCAGCCCTACGGCAAGCGAATACGCCAGTCCGCCCGGCTCATCACGCCGAAGCGGGACAGCACCGCCAGTGCCAGCGCGGCCGCCGCCACGATGACGAAGACGAAGCGGGCCGATGCGACGTCGCTGAGCCACGCCGCGGACAGCACGCTGAGCGGGCCGAAGCCGGTGGTCAGCAACTGCGAGGTGGCGGTGACGCGGCCGAGGTACTCGGCCGGAACGGTGTCCTGGAACAACAGCGTGAGCAGGCGGCCGAGCAGGGAGAGCAGGAACATCAACGACATCATCAGCAGGCCGACCGACCAGGTCTGACCGGCCGCGGCCATGACTCCGAACGCCACGCCCATTCCCGCGCACAACAGGGTGATCAGCAGATGGGACGGCAGTTTCGGACGTGACGAGCAGCGCGCCGCCGACGTCGCTCAGCTCGACGACCCAGCCCGCCAGCGGCCGACGGCCTGGGCGATGGAGACGAAGACCTGCATGAGGCCGTTCGCGCGGGGAAGCGCCTGCCGGTCCACGATGCCATCGGAGCGTCCGCCACGCCAGCCAGATCAAGGAAGCCTGCACAGCGAGCCGGGCCACTGCTGACAGCCTTCCGCCGCCGCCCGCCCGAATCGTCCGCATCCCGGATGATCTCCGCGCGGTACTCCGGACCCTCGGCGGGAGTACCGAGGTACCGTCGCCGGGCTTCGGCACGACGGCTAGGCTGCTGTGCCATGCCGGAGACGCGCCTGGACACCGCCCGGATCCGGGCGGCCCGCCGGGTGATCGACCCGGTCTTCCTGGACACCCCGCTGTACCGCTGCGAGGCGCTGGAGCCCGGCCTCGGGTGCGCGGTGAGCGTCAAGCTAGAAACGGCGAACCCGGTACGCAGCTTCAAGGGCCGCGGCACCGAGCTGGTCGCGAGCCTGCTCGCCGATGCCGGCCGGCGGGCCGTGGTCTGCGCCAGCGCGGGCAACCTCGGCCAGGCCCTCGCCTGGTCCGGCCGCGGCCGGGGGCTCGACGTCACCGTCGTGGCGTCCCGCTTCGCGCCCGCGGCCAAGCTCGATCGCATCCGCGCCCTGGACGCCAGGCTGGAGCTGGTGGACGGCGACTTCGACACGGCGCGCGAGCGGGCGGCGGCCATCGCCCGACACGACGGCGTACGGCTGGTCGAAGACAGCCTGGACATCGAGACCTGCGAGGGCGCGGCGACCATCGGCCTGGAGCTGGCCGACGCCGCGCCGTCGTTCGACGCCGTGCTGATCGCGCTCGGCGGCGGGGCCATGGCCACCGGTGTGGGCCATGTGCTGAAGGCCCTGGCGCCGGGGGTCGAGGTGATCTGCGTACAGCCGCTGGGCGCACCGGCGATGACGTACTCCTGGCGCCGCCGGCAGGTGGTCACCACCGACTCGACCGACACCATCGCCGACGGCGTCGCCGGCCGGCGTCCCATCCCGGCCGTCCTGGACGACCTTCTGCTGGTCGCCGACGACGCCGTCCTGGTCCGGGAGTCGTCGATCATCGCCGGCATGCGCATGCTCCTCGACCACGCCGGCCTCGTCGTCGAACCCTCGGCGGCGCTCGGCATCGCGGCCGTCCTCGAAGACCGCGCCCGCTTCGCCGGCAAGCATGTGGCCACCATCGTGTGCGGCGGCAACGTCGACATGGACGCCTACCTGCGCTGGATGGGCACGACCCCGATCGACAGAACCTGACCTCCACCGGGGCCCGGCACACGGCCTCACGCCTGCACGACCTTCAAGCTCCATTATTCCGGAATTTCGATTTTATGGTTCAATCGAGTCATGCAGACGATCCTCAGCATGTTCCTGGCCGCCGCCGTGGCGGCCCCGGTGACCGGTGGCGTCGCCGCCCCCGCCCCCGCCGACCTCAAGAACGTCGAGTCCGTACTCGCCTACATCCGCGCCCATCCCAATGACGTCGCGCTGGTGACGAAGGGCATCAGGCACAACGCCGACCAGCTCACGTCCGTGGCGTCCGCCCTCAAGATCACCCACCTGGCCGCCTACGCCGACGCCGTGCGCAAGGGGAAGATCAAGCCGGGCGAGCGCGTGCCCGTGGTTCGATGGAACGCCTACCACCTGCCCGGTACCGACGGCGGCGCGCACGAGGAAGCGCTCAAGCGGCTCAAGCCGGGCGCGAACGCGACGCTCGACCAGATCGTCTCCGCGATGATCGAGGAAAGCGACAACGCCGCCGCCGATCTGCTGCGCGACCGCCTCGGCCCCGCCGCGGTGAGCAAGTTCGCGCGGACCCCGGTCGGCACCATCAACGGCGAGATGCTCCGCGGGTTCGGCGGCTGCAAGCTGCCCGCCGACGTCTGCCTGAAGAACTACGTCAAGGCCGGTAAGCAGATCCAGCTCAAGCTCCCCGGCATCGCCGAGCAGGCCGCCTGGGCCGAGAAGGTGGCCCGTATCAAGCCTGGCGTACTGCGCGAGGTGCTCTCCGACCTCAGGAAAGACAAGATCGCGCGAAAGCACCTGGAGTGGCCGATGCGCCAGCCCGGTGCCGACCCCGACACGCTGCGCCTCGGCGCGAAGGGGGGTGCGCTGCCCGGCATCATCAGCGAGGCGATGTACACCGTCCAGCCTGGAGAGAAGCCGCGCGAGACGGTACTGGTGCTGCGGCGCCTGCCCACGTCGACTTGGCTGTCGGGGCTGCGGAGCTATGCTCATCAGCAGTTCATCGTGCGGATGGCGACCGATTCGGCGTTCTTCGCGAAGGTTCGTGCAGCATTGAAGTGAGGCAGCACTGAGCAGTGCCGACGACCGGCTGGAGAGCCTTGAGGCGCGGGTCGCCGCCCTTGAGGCCGCGCTCAACGCGCCCAAGCCGGTGGCCGCCGGCGATGACACGGGTCTGATCACCTACGGTGGTCAGGCCAAGCTCGGCGGCTATGAGTGGCTGTGGGAAGTGAAGCGCAGCCCCGGGTGGTTGCTGCGGCAGCCGGCCGGGCCGCTGGCCGCCGTACTGGCCGCCGCCGGGCACCCGGCCCGCTTCCAAATCCTGCAGTTACTGGTCGCCGGGCCCAAACCGGTCGCCGACCTGCAGACCGAGCTGGCCCTGGCCTCGCCGGGCCAGCTCTACCACCATCTCAAGACGCTGACCTCGGCCGGGCTGGTCGAGCAGCCGGAGCGCGGGGTCTATCGGGTCCCGGCGCATGCGATCTTCCCCGTGCTGGCCCTCGCCGCCGCCGCGATCGACGTGACAGAGGATTCAGGCAGGCCGCCGCAACCTCACGATCTTCCCGGCTGAGGCGGCGAAGCGGAGGCACGGGCGCGGGCGGTCATGTGGTCACCTGCTGAGGTCTGACGCGGAGTACGGTGAGTGATCCGAGGAACGCGAAGACGCCGCCCACGATGAAGAGCGCGTGGTACCCGCCGAGGTGCTGAACCGCCAGTGCGGCGACGAACGGTGCGACGACCTGGGGCGCGTTCAGGGCGATGTGGAAGACGCCCAGGTCACGACCGGCGTCGCCGGTCTTGGGCAGCACGATAGTGGCGAGGGAGAGGTCGACGCCGAGGAACGCGCCGAGGGCGAATCCGCTCAGCCCGGCCTGGACGAGGAACATGGTCCAGCTCGGCGAGAGCAGCGGCAGGACGATCGAGGACGTCAGGAGCAGGGACGAGATCAGCACGAACCCCCGGTGCCGTCCCAGCCGATCCACCAGCGGCCCGGAGATCAGGGTGCCGATGGTGAGGAACACGATGCTGGTCGTCTGGGCGGTCGCCACCGCGGAGGCGGGCGCGAGCCCGGCCGGCAGCACGATGTGATCTTGCAGGATGTAGAGGCTGAAGCCGAAAACGGTGTTGTAGCCCAGATAGATGACGGCCCGGGAGATGAAGACCCACCGGTAGTCCCGGTCGAGAAGGCTGCTGAACATCGCCAGGAACTGCCGTCCCATGGGCTCGCGCGCAAGGTCCGGAGCGTCCTGCGCCGTGTTGGAGCGTTCCCGGATGAGCACCGCGGAGATGACGGAAGCGATCAGGAAGAGGCCGCCGAGCAGCGCGTACGCGACCATGACGGAGTCGACCAGGGCCGCGCCCAGTTGGACGCCGATGATGCCGCCCACGGGAATGCCGACCCCCTGCACGGTGCTGGCCAGGCCGTGGCGCTTCGCCGGAATGCCTTCCGGAATCGTGGCCAGGATGATGTTGAGGCCGATGTTGATCGTGGCCTGGACCAGGAACCAGCCGATCACCAGGCCGGTCACGGTGGAGACCGCTCCGGTGAGCACCAGCGCGGCGGCGGTCAGGGCACCGCCGCCGAGGATCCAGGGTGATCGACGCCCCCAGCGCGTTCGGGTACGGTCCGACATCAGTCCCACCAGCGGCGGTATGCCGAACGAGGCGATCGCGCTCACGCCGTTGACGAGGGCCAGGGCGGCGACGGCGCCGTCGCCTGCGGCGGACCTCACCTGCGAGGGCAGGAGCACGGCGATGGCGGCGTTGTTGGCGGCGTAACCGAAGACGTTCACCAGGAACATCGCGGCGAGAAGGGCCGCGACGCGCCCGCGGCGCGGACCGTCGGTGGCGGGCTCGGTTCGGGGGG
>NZ_POUA01000266.1 GCF_003236385.1 Spongiactinospora gelatinilytica | reverse complement strand
CCTCCAAGCTGGGGGTGGGCGGGGCGCGCTTCCACACCGGCGGCGAGCCCGGCCCGGCCGACACGGTCTATCTCGGCGTGTTCCGCAGGAAGGCGCTGGACCGCGTGGGCGGCTACGACGAGCACTTCCAGCGCGCCCAGGACTGGGAGATGAACCACCGCATCCGCGAGTCGGGCGGCCTGGTGTGGTTCCAGCCCCGGATGCAGGTGTCCTACCGGCCCCGGCCCAACGTGCGGGCCCTCGCCCGCCAGTACTTCCACTACGGGCGCTGGCGCAGGGTCGTGGCCCGCACCCACCAGGGCACGATCAACCTGCGCTACCTCGCCCCGCCCGCGGCCGTGCTGGCCATCCTGGCGGGGCTGGTGACCGCGCCGTTCTTCTGGCCCGCGCTGCTCGTCCCGGCCTGCTACCTCGCCGCCATCGTGGGCGGCGCGCTGCTGACCGGGGGCGGCCTGCCCGCGGGCGCGCTGGCCCGCCTGCCGCTGGTGTACGCGACCATGCACCTCGCCTGGGGATGGGGCTTCATCACCAGCCCGCCGCGGCTCAGCAAACCACGCTGATTCAGCGGGCCTCGGTGACCTGACCGGTCGTGGTGGAGGCGAGCACGGCGAGGCAGGCTTCGGCGATCCTGCCGGGGTCGTCCGTGCGTGCGGTGACGCAGTTGACCCGCACGCCGGACGCGGCCTCCTCGCCCGCCAGCGCGCGGGCCAGCCCGGCGGGCGCGGACTCCGTCACGGCCGCCAGGCTGCCGCCGCCCCCGCCCGCGCAGAACAGCAGGTGCCCGCGCGACTCCCGGAGGTACGGCAGAGCCGCCCGAGCGGCGCGTACCGGCCCGAGGACCCCGTGCTCGACGGCCCGCGACACATCGCCTTCGGCGGCCTCGCCGAGCGCGCCCGGCGCTCCGGGCGTCACGATCACCACGCAGTCGGCCGGGCCGTCCAGGGCCGTCGCGACCTTCGCCCCGCGCCGCGCGGCCAGGGCGGCGAGCGCGCCCGCGACCGGCCCGTCGCCGAGGACCGTCACCGCCCGCCCGGACAGATCCGCGGCGCTTCGCGGAATCGCCGTGGTGGCGAGGTGGAAAAGCGTCTCGGCGATGGCAAGATCGGTCGGATGGGTGACCTTGATGTTGCGCTCACTGCCGGGCACGATGTGGATCGGCACCTCGGGGAGGTAGCGCAGCACCACCCCGCAGTCGTCGGTGGCGGGCCGGGAGGCGAAGCCCGGGTCGGCCAGCGCCCTGAGGTACGCCTCGCGGATCACCTCCAGCCGGAAGCCCTGCGGCGTCTGCGCCCGCCGGAACAGCGCCCGGTCGGGGATGTCGCGGATCACCTCGCCGTCGCCGGCCGGGTCCACCCGCAACAGGGTGTCCGAGCTGGGCACGGCCACCCCCACCGCCCGGTGGTGGGCCAGCGCGGCCACGCACCGGGTGATGATCGCCGGTTCCAGCAGGAACCGCACCGCGTCGTGCAGCAGCACGTCAGCGTCACCGTCGCCGATGTGCTCAAGGGCCCGCCAGGTCGTCTCGGTACGGCTGGCGCCGCCCTCGACCACCGCCCGCACCTTGCGAAACCCCTCCAGGGCGACGATCTCCTCGGCCTCGCGCACGTAGCCGGGCGTCATCAGCACCACGATCTCGTCGATCTGCGGCGCGCCCTCGAAGACCGCCAGCGTGTGGGCCAGGATGCTCCGCCCCGCCACCCGCGCGAACTGCTTGGGGGTCTTGAGCCCGGCCCGCGCTCCGACACCGCCCGCCAGGATCGCGGCCACGGTACGGCGACGCCGGTCGTCACTAGCGGTCACGGATGCTTCCTCCACGTCGAGGGGTGTGCGGTTCACCCGAGCGTATCGGCATGGACACACCACCGTCTGATCAGGAATGAATGGCCCGCCACCGTCGTGAACTCCGGTCAACATCCCGCTACGCTGGGTGCGCACTTCCCATTCGTGCGGCGGCCGTCGGCGTGAGGGAGCGAAGGAGTAGCCGTTTGGCAGTGATCCCGCAGTGATCCCACCGTCCGCGCCGTCGCCGCCCGCCGAGACGTCGGGCGGCCACCGGCCCTCGCGCGCCGCGGCCGTGGTGCTCGCGACCACCCCCGCGGCCAGGTCCGTCCTGACCGACGGCACGGTCCTCGACCGGCTCGCCGGGCAGCTCGACACCCTGCCCGTCCGTGATGTCCACGTGGTGGCGCGCACGGCCGTCGCCGTGGGTCCTGGGGCCGCCGACGGCGCCCGGGGGCTGGTGGACGATCTCAGGAGCGTGGCGAAGGTCGCCAGGGCGTCCTCAGGGCCCGTCGCCGTGCTGCCCGGCGACCTGGTGGCCCACCGGGAGGCGCTGGCCATGCTGCTCGAACACCCCGCCCGCGACACCGCCGCGCTGGTGGCCGCCGACGGCGGGGACGGCGGCCCGCTGCGCCCGCCGGTGCGCGTCGAGCGCGGCCGGGTGGCGGCGGCCGGCAGCTCCTACCACCGGGTCGTCGAGTCCAACGGCACCTTCCGCGGCGTGTTACAGGTCGGCGAGGCCGATCTCGGCGGCCTGGCGGGAGTGGCCGAGGAACTGGCCGACCACGTGCAGGGCGGCCGGCTGGGCACGGTCAGCGGCGCCGAGGTCGGCGACCTGATCCTGGTCGGCCTGGTCCGGGCGGGCGTCCCGGTACGCGCGGCCATGCTCGGGCCGCTGCGCTGCGACCGGGTGACCGGTCCCGGGCAGGCGGCCGACGCGGTGCGCCGCCTGGCGGAGGTCGATGAGACCGCGGCCCGGCTGGACGCGGCGATCAAGTCCGACGACGGGTTCGTCGCCACCCACCTGGTCAGCTCGTGGTCGGCCTGGCCGGTACGGCTGTGCGCCCGGCTGTCGCTCACCCCCAACGCGGTGACCGGCACGTCGCTCGGGCTGGCCGCGCTCGCCGCGGTGTGGTTCTCGGCGGGGGAGCGGCCCGCGATGCTGGCGGGCGCGGGGCTGGTGCTGCTGTCCTTCGTGCTCGACTGCGTGGACGGCCAGCTCGCCCGCTTCACCCGCGCGTTCTCGCCGCTCGGGGCGTGGCTGGACGCGATCTCCGACCGGGCCAAGGAGTACCTCGTGTACGTGGGCCTGGCCGCAGGGTACACCGGGGCGGTGGGCCTGCCCGGCGGGATCTGGGCGCTGGCGGTGTCGGCACTGGCCTTGCAGACCCTGCGTCACACGATCGACTTCTCGTTCAAGGCGTCGGCGGCCGAGGCGGGCCGTGCCCAGCCGGAACGGCCGCGCTCGCTGGCCGACCCCGGTGACGTGCCGCCGCAGCCCCCGCCGCCATCCGACCGGCGCAGCCCGCTGGTGCGCCTGTCCCGGCGCTTCGACCAGGGGGCCGTCCGCTGGCTGCGCAAGATCGTGGTGCTGCCGATCGGGGAGCGGATGGCGCTGATCGCGGTCACCGCGGGCCTGTTCGACGCCCGGGTGACCTTCCTGGCCCTGCTGGGCTGGGGCGGCCTCGCCACGCTCTACACCGTGACCGGGCGCGTCGCCAGGTCGGTTTCGTGACGGGGCGGGAAAGGACAGGCCGGTGATCTCCGTGAGCATGACCCCCGTGCCGCCGAGCACGCTGGTCGCCTACCGCGACGACGGCTCGCTGTCGCGCGGGATGGGCCTGCTGGTGGCCGGGCAGTTGCCGCCGCTGCCGCCCGCGCTGGCCGGCGCGTTCGTGACGGCGGTGCTGCTGGTGGTCGGCGTGGCCGGTTCCGACGGGCTGGCGGTGTTCGCCCCCGCGGTCGCGTTGCTGCTGGCCGGGCCGGGCAGTTCGCACCTGCACGACGGCCGCCTGGACTGGCTGGTGCCGCCCACCCTGCGGCTGACCGAGTACGTCTTCGTCGCCTCGGTGGGGTTCGCCAGGGACGTGCCCCCCGCGCTGATCTTCGCCTTGCTCGGAGCGATGGCCTTTCACCACTACGATGTCGTCTACCGCGTGCGTCAGCGCGTCTATCCGCCGTCCTGGCTCGCCACGGCAGGGCTCGGCTGGGACGGGCGGATGCTCCTGGTCGCGCTCGGCGGGCTCGCCGGCCGGGTGACGCTCCTGTTCGTGCTGCTCGGGCTCTACCTGTGGTGCCTCTTCCTGTGGGAGAGCGTGACCTGCTGGCTCGCCGCCCCGCGCTCCGGGCTGGAGGCCGCCGACCTCGGCGCACACGACTGACGCGGCAGAGCCGGCATCGGCGCGTTAACACGATTCGAGGGCCCGGCTAACGGGGGATTACACGATCAGGGCCGGAAGGCAACTAACCTTTGGGCCTACGAATGTGACGCGCGGATGAGGAGTTGCACGTTGCTGGGAATGGTGCTGGCCGCCGGGGCCGGACGTCGTCTGCGGCCGTACACCGACACGTTGCCCAAGGCCCTCGTGCCGGTCGACGGAGACACCACGATCTTGGACATCGCGTTGCGCAACCTCGCCGCGGTCGATCTGCGCGAGGTCGTGGTGGTGGTCGGCTACGCCGCGCAGGCCGTACACGAGCGCAAGGCCGACTTGGAGCGCCGCCACGGCGTACGGCTGACGCTGGTCCACAACGACAAGGCCGAGGAGTGGAACAACGCCTACTCGCTGTGGTGCGCCCGCGAGCACTTCGCCCAGGGGGCGCTGCTGGTCAACGGTGACACCGTCCACCCGGTCTCGATCGAGGAGACCCTGCTCGGCGCGCCCGCCACGACCGACCTTCTGCTCGCGGTGGACGACGTCAAGACGCTCGCCGAGGAGGAGATGAAGGTGACGCTGTCGCCCGAGGGCGACCTGCGGAAGATCACCAAGCTGATGGACCCGGCCGCCGCGTACGGCGAGTACATCGGGGCCACGCTCATCCGCCCCGGGGCGGCCGACCGGCTGGCCGACGCGCTGCGCGCCACCTTCGAGCGCGACCCGCAGCTCTACTACGAGGACGGCTACGCCGAGATGGTCGCGCGCGGCGAGCGGATCGCGGTGGCGCCGATCGGCAAGGTCGAGTGGGTCGAGGTCGACAACCACGACGACCTGGCCAAGGCCCGGGAGATCGCATGCCGATACTAGCCAGAATGCTCCCCGCGCCACTGACCATGCAGGTCCGCAGGGGGGCCATCGCCGAGCTGGGTTCGCTGCTCACCGACAGCCGGGTGGCGACCTCCGGGCGGGTGGCCGTGGCGGTCGGGGCCGGGCAGGGCGACAAGATCGCTACGATGATCGCGTCCACGCTGGGCGAGGCGGAGCTGTTCCGGGTGCCGGACGGCTCGGTCGACGCCGCCGTCTCGCTCGGGGCCGACCTGCGCAAGGGCGCCTTCGAGGCGGTCGTGGGCATCGGCGGCGGCCGGACCATCGACGCGACGAAGTACGCCGCGTCGCTGGCCGGCATCCCGATGGTCGCGGTGGCCACCAACCTGTCCCACGACGGCATCTGCTCGCCCACGGCGTCCCTGACGCACGAGGGCGGCAAGGGCTCCTTCGGCGTCCCGATGCCACTGGCGATCATGGTCGATCTCGACTTCGTCCACGACGCCCCGCCCTCGCTGGTCCGCGCCGGGATCGGCGACGTGGTGAGCAACCTGTCCGCGATCGAGGACTGGCAGCTCGCCGCGGCCGAGCGGGGCGAGCCGATCGACGGGCTGGCCTGCGCGGTGTCCCGTACCGCGGCCGAGGCCGTGATCGGCAGGGCCGACTCGATCGAATCCGATGCCTTTTTGACTGTTCTGGCCGAATCGTTGATCCTCTCCGGCATGTCGATGGTCATCGCAGGGTCATCTCGTCCCGCCAGCGGCGGCGACCATGAGATCCTTCATGCCGTGGATCAGCTCTACCCCGGGACCTCCAATCACGGCGAGTTGGCCGGTATCGGCGCCGCCTTCTGCTTTTTCCTGCGCGACGACACGCAGCGGCTGGCCCAGGTGGTCGGCTGCCTGCGCAGGCACGAGCTGCCCGTGACACCGGGCGACGTCGGGCTCACCGAAGAGCAGTTCACCGAGGCGGTGGTGCTCGCCCCGGCGACGCGTCCGGGCCGGTACACGATCCTGGAGCACCTTCGCCTGTCGGACACCGAGGTGCGGGAGCGGGTGGGAGCGTATGTCCGGGCCGTCGGTCGCTGAGATCCGCGCTGTCGCGCAGCCGGCCGGCACGATGGACCGCCGCAGCGGCGAACACTGGGCCGGCGTGCTCTACATGCGTAAGCTGTCGGTCTACGTCACCTGGGCGCTGGCCAAGACGCCGATCACGCCCAACCAGGCGACCGGCCTGATGATCCTTTGCGGGCTGCTGGCCGGGGCCGTGCTCGCGCTGCCCGGCCTTTGGGCGGCGGTGGGCGCGGCCGTGCTGGTCCAGGTCTACCTGCTGCTGGACTGCTCGGACGGCGAGCTGGCCCGCTGGACCGGCCGCACCTCGATCACCGGCGTCTACCTCGACCGGGTGGGCCACTACTTCGCCGAGGCCGCGCTGCTGATCGGGCTGGGCTTTCGCGCGTCCGTGACGGCCCCCGACTGGTACACCGTGCTGGGGTTCGCCGCGGCGCTGGGCGCCATCCTGATCAAGGCGGAGACCGACCTGGTGGACGTGGCCCGGGCCAGGTCCGGGCTGGTGGCCGCGACCGAGGCGTCGGCCGAGCACTTCGCCTCGCGGCGGCTCGGCATGGCCCGCAAGGTCGCGGCGGCGCTGCGCTTCCACCGCATCGTCCAGGCGGTCGAGCTGTCCATCCTGGTGGTGATCGCCGCGGCCTGGGACGCGCTGGCCGGCGGCGGCGCGGCCACCCGGGTGCTCGTGGTGGCCTGCGCGGTGGTGGCGGTGCTCCAGCTCGTGCTGCATCTGGTCAGCATCCTGGCCTCGCGGCGGCTGGCATGATCGTTAGCGTGATCGCGCCGGCGGGGAACCGACCGGCGGCGCGGTACGTCGTATGTGGAAGACACTCACTGTTGGGTGGGGGTTTGCTAGCGGTTCCGATACGCTTATTTCGCGGTAAATCTGGAATGGAGCGTTCGGACGGAATTGCCCGACACGGCAGACTCGGTGATCATGGAAGTATGCAGCGCACGGCCGATCAACGCGTCAAGGCGATGACGCATTGAAGATTTCGTGCGTCATCCTCACCATGGGCAACCGGGTCGCCGAGCTTGACCGGGCCGTGGAGTCCGCGCTCGGCCAGGCCGACGGCGACGTCGAGGTGGTGATCGTCGGCAACGGGGCGGACGTGCCCGAGCTGCGCGCCGAGCCGCCCCCCGGTTCCTCGATCAAGAACGTCCGGCTGCCGCGCAACACCGGCATCCCCGCGGGGCGCAACCGCGGGGTCGAGGAGAGCTCCGGCGACGTGGTGCTCTTCCTCGACGACGACGGCTGGTACGCCAATCAGAAGGTCGCCGCGCACGTGCGCGAGCGCTTCGCCACCGAGCCCGACCTCGCGGTGATCTCCTTCAGGGTGATGGACCCGGAGGGCGGCAACGGCCAGCGCCGCCACGTGCCCCGGCTGCGCGCGGGCGACCCCGAGCGGTCCTCCCCGGTGACCACCTTCCTGGGCGGCGCGTGCGCCATCAGGCGCTCGGCGTTCCTCCAGGTCGGCGGCCTGCCGGAGCGGTTCTTCTACGCGCACGAGGAGACCGACCTGGCCTGGCGGCTGCTCGGCGAGGGCTACCGCATCGAGTACGACGCCGAGACGGTCATGTACCACCCGCAGGTGCCGCCCACCCGGCACGCCGACTTCTACCGGCTCAACGCCCGTAACCGGGTCTGGCTGGCCCGGCGTAACCTGCCCTGGCCGCTTGCCGCCCTCTACCTGCTCGACTGGGTCGTGCTCACGCTGGTCCGCGAGCGGTCGGGGATGGCGCTGCGGGCGTGGTTCAAGGGTTTCTCCGAAGGGCTGCGCGAGCCGGCCGGGGAGCGCCGTCCGATGGCCTGGCGTACGGCCTGGCGGATGCTCCGCCTCGGCCGCCCGCCCATCGTGTAGCGCCCCTCACGCCTGCACGGCCTCGCCGATCGTCATCGACATCCTGGTGACGGTCGCGGTCATCAGCGCGTGCTTGGGCAGCCCCAGCTCGCTCAGCTCCTTGGCGATCGGATGGTTGCCCAGCCGGATCAGCGCGCCCCCCGGCCGGGCCCGCACCCCGCGCGGTGACATCGACCACGGGGTACGGCGGATGACGCCGCCGAGGTCGGTGTAGGCGTCGAAGGGCGCGGCCGTCCGCCTGACCGGCACCGGCATGCCCGGTTTGACCAGCAGGTCGAGCACCAGGCGGCCGTCCCTGCGCAGCACGCAGCGCTTGTAGGGCGAGTCGAGCCGCAGGTCGATGTCCGCCAGTTCCTTGGGGAACCCCCAGATGCCGCGCCCGGCCTCCATGGTGAACGCCTGGTCCACCGGGAGCCAGTGGACGAACGCGCCGGTGCCCACCCGCCGTACGTCGGACAGGCCGGCCAGCGCCCCGCCGCTGCCCCGGACGCGGGCCGCCCCCGGCGGGCGTACCAGGAAGGACACCCCGAACTCGCCGTAGGACCCCAGGTCGGAATCGGTGTACTGGATGAACGTCAGCGTGCAGGCGGCCCTCCCGGGGACCACCTCCGTGATGTCCAGCCCCGAGTAGGCGATCACCGCGCGGGCGGCGTCGGCGCGGACCAGGTAGGTCGCCACGCAGGCCGTCGCCTCCCGGACGCGCACCGGCATGGTGACCAGTCGTCCCTGGATCAAGTGGTGTGCCATGGTTCCAGTAGACCAACAGCCGGTGCCCGCGTCACGCACCGCCTAGACCGTGACGGCCTTGCCGGGCGGCGGAGCGGAGGCGATCTTGGCGGCCAACGCCCACTCCTCCAGCAGCGCGACGAACTCGGCGGCATGGTCGGGCCAGTTGTGGTGGTGCAGCGCCTCGGCGTACCCGCGCGCGCCCATGGCCGCCCGCCGTTCGGAATCCTCGCGCAGCCGGAGTACGGCGTGCACGATGGCGTCCACGTCGCCGAACGGTACGATCACGCCGCAGTCGATCCGGCCCACCAGCGAGGCCGACAGCGGCAGCGGCGTCGTGATCACCGGGATGCCCCGCGCCATGTACTCGACGACCTTCGTCGGCAGCGACTGCCGGTAGTTGGGCACGTCGTGCAGCAGCGACAGCCCCGCGAGCGCCCCCTCGGCCATCCGCAGCGCGTGCCGGTTCGGGACATAACCGAACCAGTCCAGCAGGCCCTCGCGCTGCGCGTCGCGCAGCACCGGGCGCACGCCCGGGTCGGCCGCGCCCACCAGGTCCATCCGGACACCGTGCTCGGCCAGCCTGCGGGCCAGCTCGACCAGCTCCAGCGCGCCCCTGGCCGCCGACAGGTGGCCGACGTAGACCACCCGGTCGTCGCCGGGCGGCGGCGGGGCGGTCTCCGGCACGAACGTGGTGTTCCTGATCACCGGATGCAGGCGGTCGAACCTGGCCTGGTAGGAGTCCTCAGCGAGGATCAGGCGCATCCGGCGCTCGGCGTTCGCCTCGATCCGCCGGATCAGCGGCGGCAGCACCCGGCGCAGCACCTCGGGCAGGTACTGCTTGGCCACCAGTGCCCCCGCCGTGTCCTCGTGCACGTCCCAGACGCACGGCGGGCGGCGCCGCCCCCTGGGCAGCGCGAACAGCAGCTCGATGTCGTGTACGACGATCACGTCGGAGTCTCTGGCGGCCCGCCGCAGCGCCCGCCTTGCCGCCCTGATCGCCCGGTATCTTCTGCGCCCCACGGCCCTCGGCACGTCGACCGCGTGTACTTCGGGCCTCGGCGTGACGTTGCAGTGCGTGAAAGGCGCGATATAGGTCACCTCGTGCCCCGCATCGAGAAGCGCACGGATCTGCCGGTGCAGAATCCGTGCGTCCTCGGGATGGTGGACGACGGTCGCGACGCATACGCGCATGCTTCGATGCTGCGCCGCTATCCCGTCATGCTCGGATGTGTTGCGTAAATGCCGGTGAAACGACCGTTTAACTTCAGCACTTTCCGCGTTGTACCTTCTGTCCCCTGGAAGCGGGGGCCGACTTGCTGGGGCGGCGGTAGAGCCAGGTCAGGCGGGGTTCGATGACCCACTTGAACAGGGTGCGCGTCCCGGGCAGGCACAACACGATCGCCAGCGTGAAACAACACGCCATAATCGCGATCGCCCCCAGCGAACCGTACAGCCAGGGCAGGCTCAGCCAGCCCAGCTCCTTGGCGATCATGACCGGGACGCCGTGCAGCAGGTACGCGTACAGCGTGCGCGTGCCGAGGTCGGTGAACCACGTCTGGCGGCGCGGCACCAGCGCCAGCACGGCGAACGACATCGCCAGCGCCGCCACCAGCAGGGCCGCGCGCAGGCCGAGGCCCATCCACCAGGAGAGGTTCAGGTCGCTGTAGCTGTCCTTGAAGTAGATCGGGGCCAGCTTGACGCGCGGGGCGATGATGATCGCCACCGCGGCGGCGGAGGCGAGCGTGACCGCTGCGATGATCTTGACCCATAGCCGGTTCAGCAGCTCGAAGTGCTCGGGCTTGACCATCAGGCCGAGCACGAAGAAGGGGAGCAGGCCGAAGAAGCGGTCGAAGCTGAAGTCGCCGGATATCTCCGAGAAGCCGGACAGCAGGTAGATGGCCACGGCGACCAGCAGCGGCTGTTTCATCCGCCGCCACACGGGGGTGGACAGCCGCCACAGGAGCAGGGCCAGCAGGTACCAGTTCAGCCAGGCCGGATCGATGATCGTCAGGCTCCACTTGGCGCCGAACGCGGAACGCAGCGCGGCGTAGCCGACCTCCACGATCAGGTACGGGATCAGGAAGGTGTCGACCAGCTTGTTGGTCTTGGCGTTGGAGTTCCAGAAGTTCCGGCTGAGGTAGCCGCTGATCAGCACGAACAGCGGCATGTGGAAGGTGTAGATGAACAGGTACGCCGAGCGCGCCGACCCGGCGTCGAGCGTGGGCACCAGCGCGTGACCCATCACCACCAGCGTGATCAGCAGGAACTTGACGTTGTCCAGGTACGGCTCGCGCTGCTTGCCGGGGCGTGCGGCGGGCTTCGGGGCGGGTTTCGGGG
>NZ_POUA01000265.1 GCF_003236385.1 Spongiactinospora gelatinilytica | reverse complement strand
CAGTCGGGGGGTCGGGGTGGTACGGGCCGAGGGCAGCGGCGACGACGCGATCGTACGTACGGTACGGGACGTCCCGGCCTGGGAGCGGGTCCTGGTCGTGACCGCGGACCGCGAGTTGCGGCGACGGGTGAGCGAACTGAACGCGGCGGTGACCGGCCCGCGCTGGCTCCTCGACCAACTCTGACGGGCCGGCAGCGCGATAAAAGGGCCGCGAGCAGGGGCGCGGCACCGCTATCGTTGGTGTCTACGGGAGGGTTCGCATAGTGGACTAGTGCAGCCGCCTTGAAAGCGGCCAGGCCAGCGATGGTCTCGTGGGTTCGAATCCCACACCCTCCGCCGATCCTTCAGTGGACCACCGTGGTGGGCACCGGGGCGAAGCCGTCGCCGACCGAGGCGGCCAGGCGTAGGTAGGCGTCACGGGTGGCCTCCTGGAGGCGGTCGAGGTCGATCTCGGCGCCCTCTTCCAGGTGCGGGTCGTACGGCACGCGTACGACCTCCCGGCAGCGGGCAGCGAAGTGGGCCTCCAGCTTGTCCAGGTCGACCGTCGACTTCGACCTCGGGCGTACGCTGCACAGCACCACGTTGGCGTTGCGCACCAGCTCCTCGTAGTGGTGGGCCTCCAGCCAGTCGAGGGTCGCCGAGGCGGCCCGTGCGCCGTCCACCGAGGGCGAGCTGACCAGTACGAGCTGGTCGGCGAGGCCGAGCACGCCCGACATGGCCGAGTGCAGCAGGCCGGTGCCGCAGTCGGTGATGCAGATGGAGTAGAAGTTCTCCAGGACCTGGGCGACGGCCTGGTAGTCGCCCGCGCTGAACGCCTCCGACACGGACGGGTCGCGGTCAGAGGCCAGAATCTCCAGCCGCGACGGGGCTTGTGAGGTGAATGCCCTGATGTCCACGTAACGCTTGATCTGGACGCGTTCGTTGAGCATGTCGCGTACGGTCGCCGACGTCTCCAGCTCGACCTTGTCGGAGAGCGTGCCGCGGTCGGGGTTGGCATCGACGGCGATCACGCGGTCGCCGCGGATCTGCGCGAGCGTCGAGCCCAGGCCGACCGTGGTGGTCGTCTTGCCGACACCGCCCTTCAGGCTCAGCACGGCGACGCGGTGGTGGCCGCTGGCGACCGGGATGCGGGCGCGGGCGATCAGCTCTCGGCGGCGGCGTACCACGGCGGGCTCGCCGGGCTTGATCCAGCCGGCGGACGCCTTGTAGACCAGTTTGCGCCAGCCGCCCGAGGGGCCGTTGCGCCGGCCGCGCAGCAGCGAGTCGGGGTCGAGGCTGTCGGCGTTGGGGCGGCCGGACACGTCGGGGACGGCGGAGGCCGGCTTACGCGCGCGCCGGGTGGAGTGCTGGGCCGGGGCCGGGCTGAACGTCGGCGCGGCCGGAGGCCGTTCCGGCTGCTGAGGGGCCGATGGTGCCGACTGCTGAGGGGCCGATGGCGCCGGCGGCGCCGGCGGTGTGGGCGGTGTGGGCGGCTGGGGCTCGGTGAGGCGGCGGCGGGCCTGGTACGGCGAGCGCTCGCCGGTCTCCGAGCCGCCGGGATCAGTGCCCGCCGGGACCTCCGGCGAAGTGCCCCCAGAGACTCCCGGTGAGGTGGGCGGAGTGAGCGACCATTCGGACGGGAGTGAGGGATTGGTGGGGTTCGTCGGGCTGGTCGAGCCGCTGGCCGGGGCCGACGGGCTCCACGAACTCCAGTGGTTCTGCTCCTGCGCCGCCGGTTCCTCTTCCGGGAGCCGCAGTGACGCCGCGGGCGAAAGGTCCTCCGCCGTCGTGGAGGGCGAGTCGGCGGGCTGGGCCGCCTCCTGCGGCTCCGGCGGCTCGAACAGGCCGCGCTCCCCTGGGCGGAACGGCGGCACCGTACCGAACGCGCTCTCGAACTCCGCCGGGGGCTTCGGCGGCACCACGTCCGGCGACGCAACCTCAGATGACTCCTCAGCCGGCACCGAGGGCGACCGCGGGGGCAACACCGAGGGCGATGTGTCAGATGGCGTTGGGGCCGGAGACGGCGGCGGCTCGGCGGCCTCCTGGCGGGGCAGCGGGCGCAGCGGCTCAAGGAACCCCTCGTCCCCCTTGCCCGCCGCCGCGCCTTCCTCGCCCCCAGAACGCTCGGGAGCGGCCGGCGGCAGCGTGAAGGCCCCGGAGACCTCGGCCGCCTGCTTCCACTCCTCGGCGGTGGAGCCGGAGGTGCGGGACAGCGCGGCCGGATCGGTCTCGTTGGCCGCCGCCAGCCAGGGATCCTTCGGATAGGGAGAGGCCACGGTGTCGTCCACGGCAGTGGCCACGACACTGGTCGGAGCCTCTTCGTTCTCCTTGATCGCATCGAGCCAGGCGAGCTGTTCTTCGAGCGAGTGGGGATCCTCACGATCGTGTCGTGCCACCGTTTTCCCCCTAGGGGCTGGGCATATCAGGTGCAGCAAACACATTGCAGATTATCGCCCCGCGTTCCAACCAACAGGGCAACCGTCAAGTTCTCGTCATCCGGCGGGCGGCCGTCCAGCGGCGGGGCCGGGCGATAGGTTGGCCACATGCGTGCCATCGTGATCTCCCGTCCCGGCGGTCCAGACGTGCTGAGCTGGGAGGAGGTGCCCGATCCGCGCCCGGGTCCCGGCGAGGTGCTGGTGGAGGTCGCCGCCTCCGCCGTCAACCGCGCCGACCTGCTCCAGCGGAAGGGCTTCTACGACCCGCCGCCCGGTGCTTCGCCGTACCCGGGCCTTGAGTGCTCCGGGATCGTCGCGGAGGTGGGTCCGGGCGTCGAGGGGTACGCGCCGGGAGACGAGGTGTCCGCGCTGCTGGCCGGCGGCGGGTACGCCGAGCGGGTGGCGGTCCCCTGGCAGCAGCTCATGCCGGTGCCCGAGGGGGTGTCGCTGACCGACGCCGCCGCGCTGCCAGAGGTGGCCTGCACGGTGTGGTCCAACGTGTTCATGACGGCGCGGCTGCGCCGCGGCGAGACCCTGCTGGTACACGGCGGGGCCAGCGGGATCGGCACGCTGGCCGTCCAGCTCGCCAAGGCGTACGGCTCGCGCGTGGTGGTCACCGCGGGCTCGGCGGAGAAGCTGGCCCGCTGCCGCGAACTCGGCGCGGACGACGGGGTCAACTACCGCACCGACGACTTCGCCAAGGCGTTCACCGCCGATGTGATCCTGGACATCATCGGCGGCAAGTACCTGAAGGACAACGTGCGGGCCCTCAACACCGGCGGACGCATCGTGGTGATCGGCCTCCAGGGCGGTACGAAGGGCGAGCTGGACCTCGGCGCGCTGCTGGCCAAGCGCGGCTCCGTCCACGCCACCACGCTGCGCTCGCGCCCGGTCGATGAGAAGGGCGCGATCGTCCGGAGCGTGGTGGACAACGTGTGGCCGCTGATCAGCGCCGGAGCGGTCCGTCCCGTGGTGGATATCACGGTCCCGCTCGCGGAGGCGGCCCGTGCGCACGAGGCGCTCGAAGAAGGCTCCCACTTCGGGAAAATCCTGCTGGTCCGGTGAGCTAGGTTGAGATTCATGAATGCTGAGGAGAGCACCCCGCACATCGTGGTCGTGGACCCTCAGGGCGTCCCGGTCAAGGATGAGAACGGCGACTCCGAGGAGCGGTCGGTCACCGAGCTGGTCGAGCAGCCGGCGAAGGTCATGCGCATCGGGAGCATGATCCGTCAGCTCCTGGAAGAGGTCCGCGCGGCCCCCCTTGACGAGGCGAGCCGCAAGCGGCTCAAGGAGATCCACCAAAGCTCCATCAAGGAGCTTGAGGACGGCCTCGCGCCCGAGTTGGTCGATGAGCTGGAACGGCTGTCGCTGCCGTTCACCCATGACGATCAGCCGCCGAGCGACGCGGAGTTGCGGGTCGCGCACGCGCAGTTGGTCGGGTGGCTGGAGGGCCTGTTCCACGGGATCCAGACCACGCTGTTCGCGCAGCAGATGGCCGCCCGCGCCCAGCTTGAGCAGATGCGCCGGGCGCTGCCCGGCGGATTCCCGCAGGGCGACGAGCATCTGCAGCAGCAGCAAGAGCACCGCGCGTCCGGCCCGTACCTATAAGCCGGTAAGCCCGCAGAAGCCGCTCAGAAGCGCTGAGCGGCCCGGGGCAGCCTTTCCGCCCTTTCCCCCTCAGGGAAGGGGCTGTACGGCGCTGTAGAGCCGTTCCAGCACCGCCGCGACGCCGTCTTCGTCGTTGGCCGCCGTCACCTGATCGACGGCGGCCAGGACCCGCGGGTGCGCGTTGGCCACCGCGTACGCCGTGCCCGCCCACGCGAGCATCGGCAGATCGTTCGGCATGTCACCGAACGCCACCGCCTCCCGCGCGGTGATGCCGTGCCGCCGGGCGAGCGCCGCCAGCGAAGTGGCCTTCGTCACACCGCGCGCGCTCATCTCGATGATGCCGTCCCCCCGGCTGGAGTGGGTGGCGGTCACCAGATGCCCCACCACGTCGTGTACGGCCGTCAGCAGGTGGTCGGGGGCCATCGTGAGGTCCTGGGCCAGCAGCTTGGCGCAGGGCCGCGCCACGAGGCCGGCATCGTCCGCCGCGGGCCCTTCCGGTGTGCGGCTGTCTCTTCCGTCGGGCCGAAATCGGGCCTCGCGCGCGAATCCACCCGCATATTCCGCGCTGAAGGCGAGTGCGGGCATCCGGTCACGTAGTGCCGCGACCGCCTCGCGCAGCACTCTGGAGGCGATCAGGTGGGACTCCACGACCGCCTCGGTGTGCAGATCGTAGACGAGTGCGCCGTTCGCACAGATCGCCAGTCCACGGTGGTGAACGGCGGCGGCCACGCCGCTCATCCAGCGTGGCGGCCTGCCGGTGACGAAGACGAGCAGCGCCCCCGCGCGCTCGACGAGTGCGAAGGCCGCGGCCGTACGCGGGGAAATGGTTCCATCGGTGCGCAGTGCGGTGCCGTCGAGGTCGGTGGCGACCAGCCGGGGTCTAGTCATAACGGGTTACAGTCTGCCCGGAACCATGCTCGGTGAGGAAACTTTGCGATGGCGGGAACACCACGGCCCTGGATGGTGTTAGATATGTTGACGTTGTATTAGCTAGATCCCGTTGTGAATACCAGCTTGACTGTCTGAGCCACCCCGGGGCTGGGCTGTACGACACACCGGGATTCACGAGGTGTGGATCCCAAGTTTCACATCCTGAGGGAGAGCTTTAATGGCTCAGGGAACCGTCAAGTGGTTCAACGCTGAGAAGGGCTTCGGCTTCATCGCCCCGGACGGCGGCGCGCCGGACGTTTTCGTCCACTACTCCGAGATCGTAGGCAACGGCTACCGCAGCCTCGAAGACGGCCAGCGGGTCGAGTTCGAGATCACGCAGGGGCAGAAGGGTCCGCAGGCGTCCCAGGTGCGCGGTATCTGACGACGTCACCGGCTTCGCCGTAAAGGGCGGGGTTCGCTCAAAGCGAACCTCGCCTTTCGCGCATCTAACGGCAAAACTTCCAGCAGACGAATCAGTGGGTTGTTCGGCCGCGGTCAGGATCGTTGAAAACCCTTCTCCGGCCATGGGATGCGGAAATGATCCCGGAGTACGGGAAGGGGCCCAGCGGGCCCGTACGGACCCACTGAGCCCCGCGCCGGGCTATTTCTTCACCGGCTCCAGCACATCGAGACCGACATGGGGGCGGAGCGCGGCCGGCACGACCACCGAGCCGTCGGCCCGCTGGTGGTTCTCCAGGATCGCGACGATCCAGCGGGTGGTGGCCAGCGTGCCGTTGAGCGTGGCGACCGGGCGGGTCTTGCCGTCCTCGCCGCGGTGGCGCACCGACAGCCGCCGGGCCTGGAACTCCGTGCAGTTGGAGGTCGAGGTGACCTCCCGGTAGCGGCCCTGGGACGGGATCCACGCCTCGCAGTCGAACTTCCGCGCCGCCGAGGTGCCGAGGTCGCCCGCCGCGACGTCGATCACCCGGTAGGGCAGCTCGACCTTGGCCAGCATCTCCTGCTCCCAGGCCAGCAGCCTGCGGTGCTCCTCCGCCGCGTCTTCGGGACGGCAGAAGGAGAACATCTCCACCTTGTCGAACTGGTGGACGCGGATGATGCCCCGGGTGTCCTTGCCGTAGGAGCCGGCCTCCCTGCGGAAGCACGAGGACCACCCCGCGTAACGCAGCGGAAGCGCGGCGGCGTCGAGGATCTCGTCGGCGTGGTAGGCCGCGAGCGGCACCTCAGAGGTGCCCACCAGGTAGAGGTCGTCTTCGGGGAGGTGGTAGATCTCCTTGTCGTGCTCGACCTGGAAGCCGGTGCCGCGCATGGCGTCGGGCTTGACCAGCACGGGCGGGATCATCGGCGTGAAGCCCGCCTCGACCGCCTGCTGCATGGCCAGGTTGAGCATGCCGAGCTGGAGGCGGGCGCCGACGCCCGTCAGGAAGAAGAACCGCGCCCCGGAGACCTTCGCGCCGCGCTCGGTGTCGATCGCGCCGAGCCGTTCGCCCAGCTCCAGGTGGTCGCGCGGCTCGAAGTCGAACGACGGCTTCGCGCCGACCTCCTCCAGCACCACGTAGTCGTCCTCGCCGCCGTGCGGGGCGGCCTCCTCGACCAGGTTGGGCACCGCGGCGGCCGCCGCGCTGAGCCGGCCGGCCAGCGCCTCGGCCTCCGCCTCGGCCGCCTTGACCTGCGTGGCCAGCTCCTTGGCCCGGCTCAGCAGCGCGTCCTTCTCCGCGCCGGACGACCTGGACACCGACTTGCCCATGGACTTCTGCTCGGCGCGCAGGCTCTCGAACGAACTGAGCGCGGAACGGTGACTCGCGTCGAGTGCGAGCAGTGAGTCGACGATCGAGTCGTCTTCGCCCCGGGCGCGCTGCGACGCCCGGAGCCGGTCCGGGTCTTCTCGGAGGGTACGCAGGTCAATCACAGTGCAAAGGCTACCGGGGAGGAAGGCCGCGCCGCGCGTGGACGCGACCCCCGCCCGAGGCGATCTTCAGAGGCGCCCTTCGCGGACGCGGGCCAGCCACTCCCCCGCCTCGGCGAACTCGGCGTCGGAGGTGCCCCGCCGGATCTGCGGCGCGATGCCGTCGGCCCGCGGGTAGCTCCCCAGGAACCGCACGTCGGCGCACACCCGGTGCAGGCCGGAGATCGCCTCGCCGACCCTGGCGTCGGCCACGTGGCCCTCGAAGTCGAAGAAGAAGAAGTAGCTGCCGATGCCGTCGCCGGTGGGCCGCGACTCGATGCGCGAGAGGTTGACCCCCCGCACGGAGAACTCGGTCAGCAGCTCCAGCAGCGCGCCCGGGTGGTCTTCGGCCAGGTAGGCGACCGTCGAGGTGCGGTCGGCCCCGGTCGGCGCGGGCAGCGGGGCGGGCCTGCCCACCATGACGAACCGGGTCACCGTGTCGTCGCGGTCGCCGATGTTGGCGGCGATCTCCAGCAGGCCGTAGTGCTCGCCCGCGATGGCCGCGCCGATGGCCGCGTCGTACGGCGAGCCGGGCAGTGCCACCTCCTGGGCGGCGGCGGCGGTGGACGCGGAGGCGACCACCACGGCGTCGGGCAGCTCACGGGCGATGAACCCGCGGCACTGCGTGTGCGCGGCCGGGTGGGTCAGCACGCGCTTGATGTGCTCGATCTCGGTGCCCGGCCGGGCGAGCAGCGAGAAGCGGACCGGGAGCAGCAGCTCGGCGGTGATGAGCAGCGGCTCGCCACGGACCAGCTCGTCGAGCGTGGAGGCGATGCCGCCTTCGAGGGAGTTTTCCAGCGGGACCACCGCGGCGTCGGCCACGCCACGCCGTACGGCTTCGAGCGCCGCCCCCACATTGGGGCAGGACAGACGCTCGGCCTCGGGCGCCAGGATCCGCAGGGCCTCCTCGCTGAAGGTGCCCTCGGGCCCCAGATAGGCGAGTTTCGACATATCACCAGGGTAGCCACTGCGCGGCGTGGTGAACCCGAATTTCTACCTGTCCGATTCATCGTTGAGCCGCGCCCGCTCATCGTCGAGCCGCGCCCGCCGCCGGGGCAGCCAGGAGCCGAGCAGCCAGACCAGGCCGAGTGCGCCCAGCCCGAAGGCGTTCTGCACGATCCTGCCGATCACCGGGCTGACCACGGGTATCTCGGCGGCCCTGATCGTGACCCCCCACCACGGGATCGGCACGACGTAGTAGAGCCACACCCCGCCCGCGACCCACAGGCGCACCCGGTCCCGGCCGTCGCCCACCAGGGCCCCCAGCATCACGACGACCCAGGCCAGGTGGTGGATCCAGGCGACCGGCGACAGCAGTACGGCCATCAGGGCGGTGAGCGCCACCGCAGTGAGCGTGTCGCCGGTGGCCAGGGCCTCGCGGGCGCGGCGGAAGCCGTACCAGCCGACCGCGGCGACCAGCGCGAGCCAGAGCCCGGTGCTGAGCGGTTCGGGCCAGTAAAGCCGCAGCAGCATGCCGCGCATGGACTGGTTGGTGGTGCCGGTGTTGGCCCCGAGCCGGTCGCTGTCCAGCAGCGCGGAGAACCAGAACTGCGCGGCGTCCTGCGGGATGACCAGGAACGGCAGGACGGTCAGCAGGCCCGCCGTGAGGACCGCCACGTACAGGGTCCGGCGTTGCTCCCTGTCGTGGTCGCGGCCCCAGCTCGTGATCAGCAGGTAGATCAGGAAGACCCCGGGCGTGAGCTTGACCGCGCTGGCGATCCCGATCAGCAGCCCGCGCGGCCACCACGGGCGGCGGGCCACGCAGTCGGCCAGGCAGAGCGCGACCAGCAGGATGTCCACCTGGCCGAAACGCACCTGGTCCCTGATCGGCATCAGGTAGGTGCAGGCGATCATCAGGGCGGCGAACAGCAGCGGCGTCGCGAGGCCGCTGAGGAGGCCGTTGCCACGGGTCAACGCACGGGTCGTCGCACGGGTCATCACACGGCGGAAGGCATGGCCGACGGTCACCGCGAGAGCCAGGAAGATCCCCACGGTCCACACCCACTGCGCCACCGGCCAGCTCAGCGCGGCCAGCGGCGTGGCCAGCAGCCCGGCGACCGGCGGGTAGGTGAACGGCAGGAGCTGAGGGGCCGGGGTGATGAAGTCGTACAGCGGACGGCCGTCCAGGATGGCCTGTCCCCCGGTACGGTACACATCGAGATCGACGAGCCGTTGGTCGTCTACGTTGAAGAGCCAGTAGCCGACCAGGGGCGCGACCGCCGCGGCCACGAGCAGTACGGCGGGCGGCCACGCCCACCACCGCCACGCGGCCTTCGTGACGGTGGGCTCGACGGAGGACACCTCGCCAGTCTTCACGACGTGGGAGGTTACCGTGGAGCCTTGAACCGGCGTGGGCGAGGCAGGGACGGCCCCCCGCCGGAGCCGGGCCGAGCACAGGTAGACCCGGACAAGCAGGCAAGCACTAAGGAGCGGCATCACATGCATCGCCCGGACGCCCGCACCGCGTACGGCTCGCTCCGCTCCCCTCGCGCCGCCGCGCTGCTGGTGGCGCTGGCCGCGCTGTTCTGCCTGGCGGCCCCCGGGGGCGCGGCCGAGGCCGCCGCGCGTCCGGCTCCGGTGCCGGTGGCCGTGATCGGAGTTCCCGGCCTGGAGTGGTCGGACATCGACCGGGCGACCACCCCCAATCTCTGGAAGCTGGCCGCCGAGGGCGCGGTGGGTTCGCTGTCCACACGTACCATCCCGCCGCCCGACCGGGCGATCACCTGCCCGGTGTCCGGCTGGCTGACGATCTCGGCGGGCCAGCGGGCGGGCGCGCCGGGGGCCGGCTGCGGGCTGCCGCCGCTGCCCGAGCCCACCGCGGACGGCGGCGCGCGGGTGCCCGGCTGGGACAACCTGCGGGCGTTCAACGACGACCAGTCCTACCGGGCGCGGATCGGGGCGCTCGGTCAGGCGCTGGCGGACATCGGGTGGAAGGTCGCGGCGATCGGCCCCGGCGCGGCCCTCGGTGCGGCCGACAAGAGCGGAAATATCGCCAAATACTCGGCCACACCGGAGGGCATCGACGACCTCACCCCCTACCGCCTGATCGTGATGGAGGCCGACGAGCTCGCCAGGGCCTGGATCGACCGGGGCGTGGACGGCAGCGGCGAGCCCATCCCGCCCACCGAGCAGGCCAGGGAGCACGCCGTGGCCACCGCCGACCGCGAGGTCGGCACGCTGCTGGCCCGGCTGCCGCCGGGCACCTCGGTCCTCGTCGCGGGCATCTCCGACATCTCCACGGCCGCCCACCTGCACGTGGCCATCGCGCACGGCCCCGCGCCGGACGGCGGGCGGTACGCCGGGCGGCTCACCGCCTCCTCCACCCGCCAGCAGGGCCTGGTCACCATCACCGACCTGACCGCCACCGCGATGTACCTGGCCGGCCTGGAACCCCCGGCCGGGGTGAGCGGCCGGCCCTGGCACGTCAACTCCCCCGGCGGCGCGACCGTGCGCGAACTCTCCGACGCCGACCTGGCCAGCCAGGTGCTGCGTACCGTCCGCACGCCCTTCTACATCGCCTTGGTCATCGTCCAGGTGCTCTTCTACCTGGCCGCCGCCATCGCCGTACGGCGGGGCAGGGGCGGCTCGCGGCTGCTGGCCGCCACGCAGGTCGTCGCCGTGGTCAGCGCGGCCGTCGCGGTGTCCAGCTTCCTGGCGCAACTGGTGCCGTGGTGGAGCACCGGCAGCGCGATGGCCGGGCTCATCGCGACCATTCTCGGGTTCGCCTTCCTGATCACCGGCCTGGCCTTCGCCGGGCCCTGGCGGCACGCGGTACTGGGGCCGCTGACGGTGGTCGCCGGGGTGACCTCGCTGGGCCTGATGCTCGACGTCGCCAACGGCTCCCAGCTCCAGATCAACGCGGTGACCGGCTACGAACCGGTCACCGGCGGGCGCTTCTACGGGTTCGGCAACATCGCGTTCGCGGTGTTCGCCACCGCCTCGATCATGCTGCTGGCCGGGCTCGCGCACCCCCTCGTCACCCGGGGCAGACGCCGTCTGGCGCTCGTGGTGTGCGGGGGGTACGGCCTGCTGGCGGTGTTCGCCGACGGATGGCCGTCGTGGGGGGCCGACTTCGGCGGGGTGCCCGCGTTCGTGATCGGCGTCGCGGTGTTCCTGACGCTGCTGTCCGGCCGC
>NZ_POUA01000264.1 GCF_003236385.1 Spongiactinospora gelatinilytica | reverse complement strand
AGGCGGAGGAGCGGCGGGGGGCGGCGGCGATGGTGAGCAGGAGACGCCAGGGCTCGCCCTCCCAGGAGCGGATCAGGGTGACGGTCTCGTCGTCGGGGGTGAAGGCGTGGCCGCCGTCGGCGAAGCAGCCGGCCTGGACCAGACCGGTCATCAGCGGGTCGTCGTCGCCCAGGGCCGCGGCGTAGGCCGCCGCGTCCAGCAGTGCCAGCGCGCACCGGGCGTTGCGCTCGTCGTCGCGCAGCTCGACCCGGTCGAGCCGCCACCGGGCCTGGCCGCGCAGGTAGGCGGCCACGGTTTGGCTCTTGCTCATGCCCTCTCCACGGTAGTCGGACCCTAAGTTAGGGTAGCGTCACTCTTCGTGGCGGTGACTTTCGCAATCTTCACTCGAGCATGCCCCGCTCATGGCCACCCGGCAGCGCCCTTATCGGGACATGCTGAATCATTGTCACCATGACCGCGTTCGATGATGTGCTTGCCGGTAATCGCAAATTCACCCGCAAATTCGCTTATTCCGGCCTGACAGGGCGGGCCGCCCGCGGCCTGGCCGTGGTGACCTGCATGGACTCCCGGATCGACCCACTCGGACTGCTCGGCCTGAAGGCCGGAGACGCCAAGATCCTGCGCAATGCGGGCGCCCGGGTGACCGACGACGTCCAGCGAACACTCGTGCTCGCGGTCTACCTGCTCGGCGTACGCCGGGTGCTGGTCATGCCGCACACCGACTGCGGCATGACGAAGGTCAACGACGACGACGTACACCGGATGGCGGCCGAGCACGGCGTGGACACCCGCAGCCTGGAGTTTCACACCGTGCCCGACCAGAGCGAGGCGCTGCGGCACGACCTCGTGCGGGTGCGCACCAGCCCGTTCCTGCCCTCGGACCTGCCGGTCGGCGGCGCCATCTACGACGTGCACACCGGCAGGCTGATGCCCGTCGAACTCTGACCATCTCTGACCATGCCGAAACCGCCCGCCGAGCGGTGGCCGGCGGGCGGGTCAGGCGTCGATGTGGTCGCGGTCGACCTCGGCCGCGTTGCCCACGATGAACTCCCGGCGCGGCGCCACGTCGCTGCCCATCAGCAGGTTGAAGATCTCCTCCGCGGCCTGGACGTCCTCGATGCGGACCCGGCGCAGGGTGCGGTGCCGGGGCTCCATAGTGGTCTCGGCGAGCTGGTCGGCGTCCATCTCGCCGAGACCCTTGTACCGTTGCACCGGGTCCTTCCAGCGCTTGCCGCGCCGCTCCAGGTCGCGCAGCACCTTGTGCAGCTCCGCGTCGGAGTAGCAGTAGATGTACTTTTCCTGGTTGCGGCCAGGGTTGCTGATCTCGATGCGGTGCAGCGGCGGCACCGCGGCGAACACCCGGCCTTCCTCCACCATGGGCCGCATGTAGCGGTGGAAGAGGGTCAGCAGCAGGCAGCGGATGTGCGCGCCGTCCACGTCGGCGTCGGCCATCAGGATGACCTTGCCGTACCGGGCCGCCGAGATGTCGAAGGTGCGGCCCGAACCCGCGCCGATGACCTGGATGATCGCCGCGCACTCGGTGTTCTTCAGCATGTCGGCGACGGACGCCTTCTGCACGTTGAGGATCTTGCCCCGGATCGGCAGCAGCGCCTGGAACTCCGAGTCGCGGGCGGCGCGGGCCGTGCCGAGCGCGGAGTCGCCCTCCACGATGAACAGCTCGGTGCGGTCGATGTCGTCGCTGCGGCAGTCGACCAGCTTGGCGGGCAGCGCCGAGTTCTCCAGGGCGCTCTTGCGGCGCTGGTTGTCGCGGTGCTCGCGGGCGGCGATGCGCGCCTTGGCGGCGGCCACCACCTTTTCCAGAACGGCCCGCAGTTGCTGCTTCTGGCCGCGCTTGGGGGTGGCGAGGATCTCCTTCAGCTCCCGCGAGACGACGTGGGAGACGATCCGCGTGGCGGCCGAGGTGCCGAGCACCTCCTTGGTCTGCCCCTCGAACTGCGGCTCGGGCACCCGGACGGTCACCACGGCGGTGAGCCCCTCCAGGATGTCCTCCTTCAGGACGGGGTCGTCGCCGTTCTTCAGCAGGCGGGTCTCGCGCAACTGCTCGTTCACCGTGCGGTGCAGGGCGCGCTCGAACCCGGTCAGGTGGGTGCCGCCCTTGGGGGTGGCGATCACGTTGACGAACGAGCGCACGGTGGTGTCGTAGCCCTTGCCCCAGCGCAGCGCCACATCGACGGTCAGCTCCCGCTCGACCTGGGTCGGCGTCATGTGGCCCTGGTCGTCGAGCACCGGCACGGTCTCGTGGAAGTGGCCCACGCCCTGTAGGCGCAGCACGTCGCACACGGCCTCGTCGCGCGCCAGGAACTCGGTGAACTCCGAGATGCCGCCGTCGAAGCGGAACTCCTCCTCGACCGGCTCCTCGCCGCGGTCATCGCGCAGGGCCAGGGTGAGCCCGGGGACCAGGAACGCGGTCTGGCGCAGCCGCACATGGATCTCGTCCAACGACAGCTCGGCGTCGGGCAGGAAGATCTGCTTGTCGGCCCACCAGCGCACCCGGGTGCCGGTGCCCTTGTGGCCGAGCCGCCTGTCGTCGCGCAGCCCGGACTTCTTCTTGAACTTGGCGGTGGGGCCCTCGCCGTCGAAGACGCCGGGCACGCCACGCCGGAAGCTGATCTCGTAGATCCGCCCGTCGCGGTCGACCTCGACGTCGAGCCGCGAGGACAGCGCGTTGACCACGGACGCGCCGACGCCGTGCAGGCCGCCGGAAGCGCCGTAGGAGCCGCCGCCGAACTTGCCGCCCGCGTGCAGCTTGGTGTAGACGAGCTCGACGCCCGCCAGGCCGCTCTTGGGCTCGATGTCGACCGGGATGCCGCGGCCGTTGTCGCGGACCTCGATCGAACCGTCGCGGTGGAGCTCGACCTCGATGCGGGTGCAGAAGCCGGCGAGGGCTTCATCGACCGAGTTGTCGACGATCTCCCAGAGGCAGTGCATGAGGCCACGGGTGTCGGTGGACCCGATGTACATCCCCGGCCGCTTACGGACCGCCTCAAGCCCTTCCAGCACGGACAGATGACGGGCCGTGTAGGTCGTCTCCAGACGTACGGCGGTCACACCGACTCCCACTCTGCATCGAACATGTGTGCGTAGCTTACCGTTCTTCCCGATCGTGCGCGTACAAGCTTGCCATTAGGAGAGGATTGGCGTTACCTGGAGAGTGATCCCCGTCACTTTCTGACACATTCCGCTCTGGGCGTAGCGGAGGGGTGATTGGGAACGTCCAGGTCCGGTTAGATGTTGTCCCAAGTGACTGACGCCAGATCCCCGTCCCGGCGGGGATGACCCGAAAGGCGATACGTGACTGGAGCTCTCGCCCCCACCAAGCCGCTGACGGCCCTCGATCGCTGTGACCGATGCGGCGCCCAGGCCTACATTCGCGCGACCCTGCCCGTGGGTGGGGAGCTGCTGTTCTGCGCCCATCATGGGCGTCAGCACGTAGCGGCATTGCGCGATAAGGGCGCCGACATCCAGGACGAGTCCGCGCGGCTGAGCGAAACCCCTTCGATCGCACGCGACGAGGAAAGATAAAGGTCAACGGATCCGGTGGCGACACCGGGCCGGCATCGGCAATCCGGCGCGCTCGCCCAGCGCCCGGGCCACGGTGCCGGGTTCCGTGAACACGACATATGCCCGGTGGCTCACACGCGCGTTCCCGCAGGTGCCCGGCGTGCGCTCTCACATGAGCCCGTCGTGCCGGTGCGTCGGGTAACAGCGCCTTTGTACCAGCGCCGTTCCCTGTGGCCGTAAGAGAGCCACCCCGGCGGCACATCGCATGGGCAGCCGTGAGCGTGGCGAGGCGCTGCGCGTCGGCCATGCTCAGATCGTCCCTTCTGCGGTGGTCCGGCCTGGGCCACCGGCTGAACTACCCGCACCGGGAACGCCCTGGCGACCACGGAGTGCCCCCGCGGTGAACCGGCCATGAGATCAGTGGGAGTCTACGACGGTTGCCCGCATCCCGTGTACGGCCGGCCTTCCCGAGGCCGGCCGGCCCTCCGAAAGCACCGGTCACCAGACGCCTGCCGGTGCCTGGTGACCCGCACTACGGCGCGACCTCAGTCGAGGTAGTCGCGAAGAACCTGGGAGCGGGACGGGTGGCGGAGCTTGGACATCGTCTTGCTCTCGATCTGGCGGATCCGCTCTCGGGTCACGCCGTAGACCTTGCCGATCTCGTCCAGCGTCTTCGGCTGTCCGTCGGTCAGCCCGAAGCGCATCGAGACCACCCCGGCCTCCCGCTCGGACAGCGTGTCCAGCACCGAGTGGAGCTGCTCCTGGAGCAGGGTGAAGCTGACCGCGTCGGCCGGGACGATGGCCTCGGAGTCCTCGATCAGGTCGCCGAACTCGCTGTCGCCCTCCTCACCGAGCGGCGTGTGCAGGGAGATCGGCTCACGGCCGTACTTCTGCACCTCGATGACCTTTTCGGGGGTCATGTCCAGCTCGCGGGCCAGCTCCTCCGGGGTCGGCTCGCGGCCGAGGTCCTGGAGCATCTGGCGCTGCACCCGGGCCAGCTTGTTGATGACCTCGACCATGTGGACCGGGATGCGGATGGTGCGGGCCTGGTCGGCCATCGCGCGTGTGATCGCCTGGCGAATCCACCAGGTGGCGTAGGTGGAGAACTTGTAGCCCTTGGTGTAGTCGAACTTCTCCACCGCGCGGATCAGGCCCAGGTTGCCCTCCTGGATCAGGTCCAGAAACAGCATCCCCCGCCCCGTATAGCGCTTGGCGAGCGACACCACCAGCCGCAGGTTGGCCTCCAGCAGGTGGTTCTTGGCGCGGCGGCCGTCTTCGGCGATCCATTCGAGTTCGGCGCGGACGTCGACGGGGAGGTTGTCGCCGTCGGCGCCGAGCTGCTCTTCGGCGAACAGGCCGGCCTCGATCCGCTTGGCCAGCTCGACCTCCTGCTCGGCGTTGAGCAGCGGGACCTTGCCGATCTGCTTCAAGTAGTCCTTCACCGGGTCGGCGGTGGCGCCGGCCACGGCGACCTGGGCCACGGGCGCGTCATCGTCGTCGTCGGAGAGGATCAGGACCTCGTCCTCGCCCTGCGTGACGACGACCGCCTTGGGCTCACCGACCGGGTCGCTCACGACCGACTCCGGCTCGGCGTCGGGTTCGGTGTCGTCGTCGGTCGTGTCGACCTCGTCGCCGGCCTCCACCTCGTCGCTCTCGACGTCGTCGAGCTCGAAGTCCTCAAGGTCGACATCGACGTCGAGATCCAGATCGACGTCACCTTCGTCATCGACGTCGGCGGGCTTGGCGTCGGCCGGCGCGGCGGCCTTGGCGGGAGCGCCGGGCTCGGGCCGCGCCTTCTTGGCCGCGGCGGCCGCCGGAGCGGCGGGCTTGGGCGCGGGCTTCGCCGGGGCTGCCTTCTTGGCGGGCGCCCGCTTGGCGGCCTCGGCGCGCACGGCCTTGTCGGCGGGCGCCTCCGGCTTGGGCTTCCTCGCGATGACCGGCTCAGGCTCGCTGACGACCGCGGTCACGGTCTCGGGCTGCGGCTCTTTGGCGGCGGCCGAGGCGGGCTTGGACTTCTTGACGGGGGCGGCCGTGCGGCGTTTGCCGGAACCGCGAGATCGCTTGGGCGCGGCGGCCGAGTCGGCGGCGGTCACCACCACGGTCACGCCTTCTTTGCTCAGGCTCCGCAGGAACCCGGCGGCGTGCGACATGGGGATGTCAGCCTCCTCGAAGGCCTTGCGGACATCCTCGGACTCAAGGAAACCCTGCGAGCGCCCACGCTCGAGCAGTCGCTGAATGACGGGCTCGTTCAGCTCCGATGGCTTTGAGCGAGTCGAACTTGCAGGCGACACGAACACCTCTCGAACGAACGCGTGGCGACAATGGACCCAAGTTGCCCGCTAGGGGCAGATGCCTTCTTGTTGTGCTGGCCGTACGGACCGCGACGGACCTGCCCAGCATTGTGACACGACCCCGCACTCCATACGGCCGCCTCCCGGCGGTTGCCCTCCACCCTAGGCCGACCGGGAGAGTAGTGCGTACGGAAGCCGCGCACTGATATCCGAAAGCAACCGTTATGACTGTTTCATTCAGTCACTCTTCGTGGCATCGGGCACGTGGATCGCCAGGACGGTAACGTCATCATCCTGCTCGTACCCCGCCAGCATACGATCTACCAGGAAGTCAAGCAGCAAATGCGGGCTTCCGACTACTTCCGGCGGGGCCTCCTGCACAACCGAACAAAGCTCCGCGAGTCCGGCATCGAGACCGCGCTTGCGGTTCTCCACCAGGCCGTCGGAGTAGAGCACCGCCGTGTGCCCCGGCGGCACACAGAACCTGAACTGCTTGCGACTGGCCGCCCAGCCGAGCGGAGTGCCGGGTTCGGCGTCGCACAGCACCGGCACACCCTGCGGCGAGACGAGCACCGGCGGCGGGTGACCGGCCAGCGCCAGGGTGCCCTCCCCGGTGCCGGGCTCGACGACCATGTAGGCCAGGGTGGTGACCTGCTCTTCGTCCTCGGTCGCCTCGAAGACCCGGTCCAGGCCGGTCAGCACGGCCGCGGGCGGTGGGTTGGTCAGCGCCAGGGCGCGCATCGCGTTGCGGATGCGGCCCATCCCGGCCGCGGCCGTGACGCCCTTGCCCATCACGTCGCCCACCACCGCCGCGACCCGGCTGTCCTGCAGGACGAACGCGTCGTACCAGTCACCGCCGACCTGCACATGGCGACTGCCCGAGCGGAACCGCTGGGCCAGCATCAGCCCCGGGACCACCGGCAGGCGGTCGGGCAGCAGGCTGCGCTGCAACGTCTCGGCGGTGCGGTGCTCGCGCTCGAACAGCGTGGCCCGCTCCACCGCGAGCGCGCACTGGCCGGCCAGCGCCTCCAGGAAGACGCCGTCCTCCTGGGAGATCTTCTGGGGGCGGGTGAAGGAGAAGCGCAGCGCGCCGAGCGCCCGCCCGGCGGCCAGCAGCGGCAGGCCCACCCAGGCGCGCTCCTCGTCGTGGCCGGTGAACCTGGAGATGGTCTCGTCATCGGCGCCCGCGTCTCTGAGCTGGGTGGCCAGGCTCTCCGGCGACTCGGCGAAGACCGGCCTTCGGCTGTTGACCGCCATCGTCATGACGCTGGTCTGGCTGAGCGGGATCTCATCGCCGGGGAAGCCGGGCACGTCGGGCACGCCGGTGCCGTTGATCAGCTTCAGCACCGGGCGCTCGGAGTCGAGCAGCGCGACCGCCGACTTGTCGGCCGCCACCGCCGTACGGCCGACGTCGATGATGACCTGGACGACCTGCTCCACGGTCAGCGCCTCGGCCAGTATGGCCGTCGCGCCCTGGAGCCGCGCGGTGCGCAGCGCGGCGGCGCCGAGCTGGTCGGTCAGCCTGCCGCGCATCTCCTCGGCCTCGCGCTGCGGCGTGACGTCGGTGTTGGCGCCGACCCACTCCACCACGCGGCCGTGCCGGATGATCGGCACCGCCCTGACCTCGAAGTGCCGGTAGCCGCTGGCCCTGGTGCGGACCCGGTAGTTCCATTCGAACATGGTCCGGCCGCGCAGCGCCTCCCGCCACGCCTCCTCGGTGTGCTGGCGGTCGTCGGGGTGGACGACGTCGAGCCAGCCGTGGGCGAGGTACTCCTCCAGCCCCTGGCCGGTGATGGCCCGCCAGCGCGGCGCGTCCTCGACCACCGCGCCGGACGGCGAGGTGATCCACACGAGCTGTGACTGGGCCTCCACGAGCGAGCGGTAGCGCTCCTCGCTGCGCCGGAGGTCTTCCTCGACCTGCCGGCTTTCGGTGATGTCGGCTCCGATCAGGGCGACCGTGCGCAGCAGGCCCTTCTCATCGCGCAGCGGCGAGAACGACAGCGACCAGTGCCTGGTCTCGCCGTCGGGCGTGCGGACGCGCACCCGCTGGTCACCGTCGTGGATGCCGCGGTCCTCCTCCACGACCGTGCGGAAGGCGCCCTCGATCAGCGCGGTCAGGTCGGCGGCCAGCGTCTCGCTGGGCAGCCTGCCCACCAGGCCGTCGATGGCGACCCCGACGACGTCGGCGAAGACGTCGTTGACCCGCAGGAAGCGCCCTTTGGTGTCGAAGAAGGCCAGCGCGAAGGGAGTCTGGCCCATCAAGCCGTTCAGCAGTGCGGAATCCGTGACATCCACATCCGACTCCCGGGGACGGGGCACGGAGGTCTCGGCACTCATGGTCGGCACCTCCGTAGCGTGCCAGGGTCTCCCACGAGGCACATCTCCAAACTCGAGAATCGGTCTTGCGCAGCTCCGGGGGGACCGGATACTGCAGTACATCATCTGCGATGCACATGCGCGTACGGAAGCCCCGGCCGCTATGCGGTCAACGCATCCTGCCAAATCCGCCGCGCGCCGCGCAGCAGGATCAAGCTACTCGGCCCGCCCGGCGCTCCGCTTGCCCGCCCCGCCACCAGGCCATGTGCGGGTCGGTCCGCAGTTCAGCCACGGTTCAGCCGTCTTCAGTGCGCTTCAGTGCGCTTCAGCCCGGCTCGGCCGCCCGCTTGGCCGCCTGCTTCGCGGCCTGTTTGGCGGCGCGGACCCTGGCCAGGGACTCGTCGTCCACCACGTCGGCGACCGAGCGGTGCGAGCCCTGCTCGCCGTACGGCCCGGCGGCCTCCCGCCAGCCCTCGGGCGTGACCCCGAGCTGCTTGCCGAGCAGGGCCAGGAAGATCTGCGCCTTCTGCTTGCCGAACCCCGGCAGGTCGTTCAGCCGGCGCAGCAGCTCCTTGCCGTCGGGCACATCGCGCCACAGCGCCGCGGCGTCGCCGTCGTAGTGCTCGACGAGATAGGCGGCGAGCTGTTGGACGCGCTTGGCCATCGAGGAGGGGTAGCGGTGGACGGCCGGCTTGCGCGCCAGCAGCGCCGCGAACTCCTCGGGATCCCGGTCGGCGATCTCGTCCGGCGACAGCTCCCCGCCCAGCCGCTCGGCGATCGTGAAGGGCCCGGTGAACGCCCACTCCATCGCGACCTGCTGATCGAGGAGCATCCCCGTGAGCAGGGCGAACGGGTTGCGGCCGAGGAGCTCGTCGGCGTCGGCCCGCTGGGCGATCTGTATGCGCATGAAACCAGCTTCGCATGTCGGCCGGCGAGGGGTTGACACCGGCGAAAGAAGATATGGAATGGGAGCGCCGGTCCCACGACGCGAAGAATGCGACCTTGTGATGCGCGATCTCGCCGCACGACCAACCGTCGGCGCCGCTGTCGGCACCGTGAGCACCGCCGTCCCGCCGGACCCCGTGATCGAACGTTTGATCGCGGAGTTCGGTGGCGTGCCCGTGGCATCCGTGGCGCGCCGCGTCGCCGACGTGCGGACGTGCGCCCGGCACCTCGGCATCCCGGCCACCCCCGAGATCGTCGAACGGGTGGCCAGGGAACACCTGCTCGCCCTCGTCAACTCCGCGCCACCGCCGCGCATTCGCCGGTAACATAGGGGATCACCGGGCCGTGCCCACCGCACCGCACCGCCCGGTGACGCGAGAAGGTTGGGCCATCAGCGGCGCCGGGTGCGCGGCGCCCGCGACGGCCCGCCCAGTACGGCAGCCCAGGGCTCGCCCGGCCGACACAGGAGGGGTGCGTGATCGAGCGAGCCATCGCCCACGACGGCATCGGGCTCGGGCGGCCGCGCCAGGAGGTTGCGTGATCCGTAAGCACCGTCGAGCCCCCCAGGAGACCCCGCCCCCGGACGACGTGTTCGCGGAGATGCTGCAGGCCGCACGAGAGCTGCTGGCCGTGCGCAGTCCGCTCGACGCGGAGCTGATGGTCTCCGACATGATCGGCGCGTGGTGGGGCAGGCGCCTGCCCGGCGGCGACGTGGAGCAGGTGCTCGGCGAGGGGCTGGTCGACTACGCGGCCAAGGCGGGCACGCCCGCCGGGCTCACGCTGCTGATCGCGATGGCCTACCTCGGCACCGCCAGGCAGGCGGCCAAGGCCGAGGGCGCGGCGCTGGCGCTGATCGAGTCGGGGGTGGCCCGGCCGGGCTGGGCCGACCGGGTCGGCGCGGTCAAGCCCACCGGCTGCTACGTCTCCCGCGACGCCTACGGCGACCAGGACACCGTGGTGTGCACGTTCGGCTACCGCGGCCTGACCGGCACGGCCGGGGAGGAGCGCCACGCGCTGGTGCTGGTGGTCGACTACAACATGCGCGGCATGGCCCGCGACGCCTGGGTCTCCTCCCAGGTGGACACCCTCCTGGACAAGGCGCGGGCCGAGGCCGACGGCAATCCCATGCTGCGTTTCGAGGAGCTGCCCGCCCAGCAGGCCAGGGCGCTGCTGGAGTCGGCGATGAAGGCCACCAGAGACGCCTTCGACCGGCACGGCCCGCCGCCGGTCAGCGACAGCTACGCCACCTACCACGCCTTCGCCCGCTCGCGCATCAAGGCGCTGCCGCCCGGCCGCAAGCGTCCCGCGCCGCTGCACACCGAGGCGCCCTACAACCGCGAGCGGCGGGCCATGCTGGCCGCGGAGTTCCTGGCCTCCGACGCGGCCGAGCACCTGTCCGACCCGTCGGCGGCCTCGCGCTGCGCCGACCACATCATCGACTACGGCTGCGAACAGGACTTCGGCCGCCCGCTGCGGGTCAGCCCCACCAAGTGCGAGACGTTCCTGCTCGACTGGCTGCCCCGCAAGATCATGCTCAGCCCGGCGGAGCAGGAGGCGGTCCCGTACGTGCTGTCGGCGTGGGCGCGCTTCGCGGCCGGCCGTACGGCGTTGCCCGAGCCCGGCCTGCGCGCCACGCTCGACGCGATCTGGGAGGCCACCAACCGCTTCGCCGAGACCTACCGCGATCCCGCCTCGCTCGGCCTGGACCGCGAGCTGGTGGAGCGGCTGCTGCCGGACGGCGACCTGTCGGCGCTGGCCCGGCGGGTGTTCGCGTTCCCCTACCTCCAGGGCGCGCACGGCGACATACTGCTCGACCGGCTCAACCCCGCGGTCGAGGCCGACCGGCGGATCCTGCTGGAGATCGACCACCTGCACGACCGCAACCGCCCCGACTACCAGGAGCACCTGGCCTGGCACGAGGAGATCGCCAGGCGGCTGTGGAACGGCGACCCGCCACAGCTCTGGGAGGCGGCGCAGCGGCTGCTCGACCTCGGGCACGACCGGCACGATGTGCTGCACGTGCTGATCGAGATCGCCGAGCGGATCGGCGATGACCCCGACGAGCTGGCCGCCGCCTTCGACGACATCGCGGACATCCCCGACTCGCCTCCGGTCTGATCCGGGCGGGCGGGTCT
>NZ_POUA01000263.1 GCF_003236385.1 Spongiactinospora gelatinilytica | reverse complement strand
CGCCCACCGATGAGCCGACGACCCCTGGCGGCACCTGGGCCGTCGGGACCAACTACCAGCCCGGCAGCACGGTCACCTACGGTGGCTCGACCTACCGGTGCGTTCAGGGACACACCGCGTTGACCGGCTGGGAGCCGCCCAACGCACCCTCCCTCTGGCAACAGGTGTAACACAGGGCTACCATGACCCCCACACGTTGATGAGCCCTGGCGCGGACCCGCACCCGGCCGGGTGCGGGTCCGCCCGTTGGGGCGCGGATGCGCCAGAACAGGCACCGGTGACGCCTCGCTTCGCAGGGGTGCGTCATCCTGGAAGGACCCGTGTGGCCGACAATGGCCCTGAGCCGCCGCAAGTCAAGGAGGGCCCATGACCACCCCGCCGATGAGGGACAACCTCGACCTCGCCTCCAGCGCCCGGGAGATGGCCGACAAGCTGCCCGCCGGCTCGCTCGACCAGGCCGCCGCCGCGTCGGTGGCCATCACGTGCGCCACGACGCGCACGATCCCGCAGGCCAGAGACGTGTTGCAGGGGCTCACGCCCGCCCCGGTGCGCCAGGCCGCGCTCGACCTCTTCGACCGCCTGTCCCGCCAGGGCCATTAGCCGCCCGCCGTACACCTGAGCGCAGGCCGTACGCCTGACCGCCCGCCGTACACCTGACCGCAGGCCGCCCGCCGTCACGCCGGGTCACTCGCCGGGCCGGGGATGGCCGCCGGGCCGTTCCGGCGAGTGCGCGCCGCGTTGCTCCCGTGGGTGTTCCGGCGAGTGTTCGTCACGCCGTCCCTTCAGCAGGTCGGCCACCGCCAGGCAGAGCGCTGCCAGCACGAAGACGCACAGCATGAGCAGCGCGTGCTCGAAGGCCGAGGCCCAGTCGCCCCCGGTCGAGGCCACCGTGGCGAAGAACAGCGAGCCCACCGCCGCCACGCCGAACGCCGCGCCGATCCGCTGCCCGGTCTGGAGCATGCCCGCGGCGCTCCCACCGCCCGCGACCGGCACCTCCGACAGCGTGATCGTCGCGTTGGGCGAGACGACCAGGCCGCTGCCCACACCGCCGATCAGCAGCGGCGCGGCCATCGCGTAGGCCACGTCGGGCCCGGTCGCGAGCTGTACGGCCAGCAGCGTGCCGAGCAGCCCGGTCAGCACCAGGCACAGGCCGACGGCGACCAGGGTGCGGCCGTAGCGGGAGACGATCCGCCCGCCCACCATCGAGGCCACGCCCGACCCGAGCGCGAACGGCGTGATCGCCAGCCCGGCCGCCAGCGGGCTGAAGCCGAGCCCGCTCTGCAGGTAGAGGGTGAAGGTGAAGAAGATCGCCGTGAAGCCCGCGAAGTAGAGCAGGATGAGCGCCGCGCCGAGGGCGTAGGAGCGCTTGGTGAACAGCGAGAGGTTCACCAGCGGGGTGGCCCGCCGGGCGTAGCGGCGCTCCCAGAGGACGAAGGCGGTGAGCAGCGCCGCGGCCAGCGGCAGCAGCAGCCACTTGGCGGGGCTGTGCCACTCCCTGGCCTGGGCGAACGGCAGCAGCAGGGAGCCCACCCCGCAGCCGAGCAGCACGATGCCGATCGGGTCCAGGCTCTCGCAGCGCTTGGTCTCCCCGGCCGGGAACAGGTGCCTGGCCAGCGCGAGCGCCAGCAGGCCCACCGGGACGTTCACGTAGAACACCCAGCGCCAGCCCTCCTCAGTGCCGGCCACGCCGAGGATGAGGCCGCCGAGCACCGGCCCCGCCGCGGTGGCGATGCCGACCGTGGTGCCCAGCGACCCGAACGCCTTGCCCCGCTCGGCCCCGCGGAACAACTGCTGGATCAGCCCGGATATCTGCGGGTTGATCAGCCCGCTGGCCATCCCCTGCAGGAACCGGGCGGTCACCAGCCACCAGACGTCGTGGGCCAGCCCGGCCGCCGCGCTGGCCGTGATGAACACCACGAGCCCGGTCATGAACATCGTCTTGCGGGAGCGCGCGTCGCCCAGCCGCCCGCCGGGCACGAGCGTCAGCCCGAACGCCAGCGCGTAGCCGGACACGATCCACTGCAACGCGCTCTCCGGGGCGTGCAGGGCCTGGCGGATGGACGGCAGCGCGACGTTGACGATGCTGACGTCGAGCAGGGTCATGAAGGACGCGATCAAGCCAACGCCGAGCGCGGCCCAGCGGCGTCGTCCTGTCTCCGTCACGGACCGTGCTTGATTGACCTCCATGAGGTCAACTCCTACCCTGCCGCGACCTCCATGACAACGGGGTGAATCCCCACCTGACCCACCCGCCGTAATACATAACGGAAAGGGATGCAGTACCAAAAGGGGTGGAGATCGTGTGTGGTCCCGCCGGAAGGGCCGGCCCGCAACCCGTACCGGCGTGCCGTCCGGAGCCGACTCCGGGCGCGGCCCCCACACGGTCTCCCGCCCCAGGGCCCCGCCGCGGGCCCGGTGCTCAGCGTGCGGCGAGGTCGCCGAAGGCGAGGCGGCGGGCCGCCGCCAGGTTCTCCGCCTCCTGCTCGCCGCCGCCCCCCTCGTGCCCGTTGTAGGGCCAGACCCGGATCTCCTTCGGCCCCGCGTAGTGGTTGTAGGCGGCGAACACCGTCGAGGGCGGGCAGATCTGGTCCATCAGCGCGACGGAGAACCGGGCCGGGACGGTGGCGCGAACCGCGAAGTGCATCCCGTCGAAGTATCCGAGCACGCCGAAAACCTCCTCCACGTCGCGCCGGTGCGTGCGCAGGTACTCGGCGATCTCCGCGCGCGAGCCCACGTTGCTGATCTCGGTCGCCCGCCGGAAGCACACCAGGGACGGTACGTCGAGCAGCGCGCCGATCACCATCTCCGGCGCCAACCCGGCCACCGCGAGCCCGATGCCGCCGCCCTGGCTCCCCCCGGCGATGATGAGCCGCGTGGCGTCCACGCCCGGCAGGACGAGCGCGGCCTCCACGGCACGCACCGCGCCCACGTAGACGCGGCGGTAGTAGGTAGTAGTAGTCCTCCGGCGCGGAAAGGCCCCTGGTGAGGAAGCCGGGGACCTCAGGTGAACCGCTCCCCGCCGGGTCGGGCGTGTATCCGGGGACGCCCGAGCCGCCGCCCTGCCCCCGGGTGTCCATCACCAGCGTGGCGAACCCGGCCGCCGGGTACGCCAGCCACTCGTGGGCGTGCCCCCGGCCCATCGTGTACACCAGTTAGCGCACCGCGCAGGGCAGCAGTCCGGCCGAGTCCCGGGGCCGGACGAACCACCCGCCGATGCGGTGCCCGTCGTATCCGGAAAAGGTCACTTCGGCGACGTCCACCAGGTCGAGCGGGACATCTTGCGGGGCGAGCACGGGGTCCAGCGGATGCGCCCTGGCCTGTTCCAGGGTCTCCTGCCAGAACTCGTCGAACCGTTCGGGCTCGGCGCGCGGCGGCATGAAGCCCCGCAGGTCGGCGAGGGGCATATCGAACAGCGCCATGCCGCAATGATCGCGGATTCCGGTGAAACATGGCAAAACCACCCTTTTTGCTGGGACCCATAAGCGCCGCCGTCCTGGGTAGGGCCACGCCATGAGAGTGCCGTTGATCGTCTGTGCCGCCGCGTTGATGGCCGCCTGCGGCTGCGCGGCTCCCGCGGGCGCGGGACCCGCGCAGGCCGCCACCGCCCGGTTCCTGGACGAAGTGCGCGACGGGCAGGGCGCGGCGGCGTGCGCGCTGCTCGCCCCCGAGGCGGCGGAGTCGCTGGCCGAGGAGGAGGGCGGCTGCGCGAGTGCCGTACTGCGGCTCGGGCTGCCCGGCGAGGGCACGGTCAGGCAGGTCTCGGTGTGGGGCGACGAGGCCCAGGTACGGCTCACCACCGACACGGTCTTCCTGCACAGATTCGCCGAAGGCTGGCTGGTCAGGGGCGCGGGCTGCCGCCCCGACCCGCCCGGCCCCTACGACTGCGAAGTGGAGGCGTGAGGCCGTGCGGTTCGTCTTCTACGCGACCTTGACGATCATCGTCGTGGGCCTGGCGTGGTTCTGCACCGCCGGCCTGCTGCACAGGTGAGGGGCGGCAGATGACCCGTTTCATCCGTGACAACGCGCTCGCCCTGTTCTTCCTGCTGGCCTTCCTCGCCTCGCTGGTCGGCCAGGCGTTCGCGGGCGCGGCCGACTACAACCAGCGGCAGATCACCGGCGGCGGCGAGCCGATCTCGCCGGCGGCCTATGTGACCTCCTCCGAGTACGCGGTGGACGTGGCGGAGAACTGGCAGTCGGAGTACCTGCAGTTCCTGGCGTTCATCCTGGTCACCGTGTGGCTGGTGCAGCGGGGGTCGCCGGAGTCCAAGCCGCCCGGCCAGGAGGGCAGGGAGTCCGACCGGGAACAGGGCGTGGGCCGGTACGCCGACGAGGGCTCCTCCCGGTTCGCCCGCTCGCGCGGGCTCGCGCATTTGCTGTACGCCAACTCGCTCGGCATCGTGATGGGCCTGATCTTCGTGCTGTCCTGGCTGGGCCAGTCGGTCGCGGGGCTCGCCGCCTTCAACGGCGAGCGGCTGAGTCAGCTCAGCGACCCGCTCGACTGGGGCGCGTACGTGCTGTCGCCCGAATTCTGGAACCGCACGCTGCAGAACTGGCAGTCGGAGATGCTGGCGGTCGCCTCGATGGTGGCGCTGTCGATCTACCTGCGTCAGCGCGGATCGCCCGAGTCCAAGCCGGTGGGCGCCGCGCACGGGGCGACCGGCGTGGAGGGCTGAGGCGGCGAACGCCTTCCGGTGATCACCGCGACCACCCGCGTGCCGGGCGGGAAGCGGCCGGCGCGGGCCCGCTCGTAGATGCCGTACAGCATCTTGGCCACGTAGATCCGCTCGACCTCCAGCCCGTGGCGGTCCTCGAAGCCGGCCGCGAACGCCTCCAGCCCGGGCGGCACACGGGCGTAGCCGCCGAAGTGGTGGCCCAGGTCGAGATCCCAGTTGGCGGTCGGCTCGCCGTACGCCTCGCGCTGCAACCGGGCCACCTCGCCCGCCAGGTAGCCCGCGCCCCTGAGCACGGCGAAGCCGAGCGCGCGGCGGCCGGGCGGCAGGCCGGCCGCGATCCCGGCGAGCGTGCCGCCGGTGCCCACCGGAACGCAGATGACGTCGTAGCCGGTGGTGATCTCGGCGGGCAGTTCGGCGCAGCCGCGGACCCCGGCCGCGTTGCTGCCGCCCTCGGGGATCAGGTGGAAGTCGCCGAGTTCGGCGCGCAGGGCGGCGATCACCTCGGGGGTGTGCTTGGCCCGGTAGGTCGTCCGGTCCAGGTAGCGCAACCGCATGCCGCAGGTCGCGGCCAGGGCCAGGGAGGGGTTGAGCGGCAGCCGTTCCTCGCCCCTGACCACGCCGATCGTGGGCACGCCGAGCCGTCTGCCGGCGGCGGCGACCGCGCGGAGGTGCCCGGAGTAGGCCCCGCCGAAGGTGAGCAGCGGCCGGCCGGGGCGCAGCCCGGCCAGGTTGTGCCGTAGTTTGCGCCACTTGTTGCCGATGATCTCCGGGTCGATCAGGTCGTCGCGCTTGAGCAGCAGCCGCACGCCGCCCAGCCGTTCGTCGGCGACGCTGGTCAGCGGGGTGATGTCCACGGCACGCTAACCTACGTCAGGTTTCCCTGACTTGGAGGAGTGTGCGCCCATGCGCGTTGTCGATGCCTTCCGCGATGCGTACGGCACGGCCCCCGAGGGCGTCTGGCACGCCCCCGGCAGGGTCAACCTGATCGGCGAGCACACCGACTACAACGACGGCCTCGTGCTGCCCTTCGCGCTGCCGTGGGGGGTGAACGTCGCCGCCTCCCGCCGCGACGACGGCGTGGTGCGGCTGCTGTCCCTCCAGGCCGGCGCCGAGCCCGTCACGCTGGACGCCCTTGAGCAGGCCGCGGGGTGGGCGCGCTACCCGGCGGGCGTGTTCTGGGCGCTGCGCGCGGCCGGGCACGCCGTGGGCGGGGCCGACATCGCGATCGACGGCGACGTACCGGCCGGGGCCGGTCTGTCGTCGAGCGCCGCGCTGGAGGTCGCCGTGGCCTTCGCCCTGAACGACCTCCACGCGCTCGGGCTGGGCCGGATGGACCTGGCGGTGGCCGCGCGGCGGGCGGAGAACGACTTCGTCGGCATGCCCTGCGGGATCATGGACCAGGCGGCCTCCGCGCTCGGCGCGGAGGGCCGCGCGCTGTTCCTGGACTGCCGGAGCCTCGGCAGCCGCACGATCCCGCTCGACGTGGCCGCGCACGACCTGACGTTGCTGATCATCGACACCGGCGTCCACCACGAGCTGGCCGACGGCCAGTACGCGCGGCGGCGGGCCGACTGCGAGAGCGCCGCCAAGCGGCTCGGCGTCGCGGCGCTGCGCGACGTGAGCGACCTCGCGGCGGCCCTGAGCACGCTGAGCGGCGACGAACGGGCCAGGGTCCAGCACGTGGTGACGGAGAACCACCGGGTGGAGGCGGTCGTGGGGCTGCTCCGCGCCGGGGCGGTCGAGCAGGTCGGCGCGCTGCTGAACGCCTCGCACCTGTCGCTCCGCGACCAGTACGAGGTCTCCTGCGCCGAACTGGACGTGGCGGTGGAGGCGGCCGTGCGCGGTGGCGCTCGCGGGGCCAGAATGACCGGAGGCGGCTTCGGCGGCTCGGTCATCGCCCTGGTGCCGGCCCCCCGCCTCCAGGCCGTAGAGGACAGTGTGACGGCCGCGTACGGCGAGCGCGGCTGGGCCGCCCCCCGTTTCCTGCCCGCGGTGCCCTCGGCCGGAGCCCGCCGCCTGATCTGAGCCCCGCCGCCCGCGCCGGCGCAAGCGAAAAGGCCCCCGGAGGATCACCTCGAGGGCCTTTCTCGTGGCTCCCGCGACAGGACTCGAACCTGTAACCTGCCGGTTAACAGCCGGACGCTCTGCCGATTGAGCTACGCGGGACCGCGCACGCACTTGCGGATCCGCCGGGCCTTTCGGCTCCGTCCGCAGCGCGCGGGTCTAGATTAGCGCACATCCGCGGGTGCGTGCTCCAACCATCCGGCGGGGTAGGGAGCCCGATAGCGGGGTAGCGGGGGATCTACGACAGGCGGAGGTGGGATAGGTGCGTTATCGGGCGATGTTCGCCATCGGGCTGGCCGTTGGATACGTCCTGGGCAGCCGGGCCGGGCGAGAGCGTTACGAGCAGATCAAACGGACCGCGCAGCGAGTGGTGGACAGCCCGGCGGTCCAGGAGGCCGCGGGCTTGTTCGGCGCGCGGGTCTCACAGGCCGCCGGGGCGGCCAGGAGCAAGGCGGGAGACATGCTGGGCGACCGGGTGCCGTTCCTGCACAAGGAAGACGACACCAGCGACGTCTGGAACCAGGAGTCGCACCCGGTCAACCGTGGCGGTCCGGGCCGCGGTCAGATGCCGTAGCTGCGGCGCAGGCTCTCCAGCGCCTGCTCGGCGAGCGCCCGCAGCCCCGGGTCGTCGGGGTCGAGACCCTCGTCGAAGACGAACTCCCAGGCCGGCTGCTCCTGGTCGGGCACCCGGCGGGCGACCAGCCGGACACCGCCGCGGCCGGGCAGCGTCACGTGCCTGCTGACCAGGATCGACCAGGTCACCCGCTCCCTGACCACATCGGGCAGACGGCCGGGCTCGGGCACCCGGAGCACGTGCCTGGCCCCGTCGGTGGTGAGCAGGCGCAGCCCCGCCTCGTCCCACTCGCCGCGGTCGATGAGGTACCAGGGCACGCGGATGCCGCCGGGCAGGTAGAGCGCGCGGTCGGTCGCCACCACGTGCCCGTCGTCGTGCCCTTCGTCGTCGGTGGTCCCGGCGTGGGCGAGTACGCGATCGCGGGGATCGACCTCGACGCCGGGCGGCAGGCGGCGCGAGCCGATGGGGAACCTCATGCCCCAAAAGTACCCGGCCGCGCCCGGGCCACCGATCCGGCCCGTAGTCCGGCCGCCGGATGCGCGCCGGGCTCCGGCGAGTCGGCGTCCGCCAGCAGGTCCAAGGTCAGGGCGGCCGACCAGGAGAAGTCGCGGCAGCCCCGGCCGCTGCCGTCGAAGGGGTCGAAGCACTCGCGAAAGCCCGCCTGCCGTACCAGGCGCAGCGTGCGAGCGGTGAGGGCCTGGGCCAGGTCTACCAGGCCGTGCCCGAGCGCCGCGTGCCGCAGCAGCCAGTTGGTGTTCACCCATGAGGGACCGCGCCAGTAGCGGGAGCGGTCGAACTGCGCGGCCCGGATATCGATGCTGGGCACGGGGTATCCGGCCGCGCCCATGAACCTGCCCGACTCCAGCGCGGTCACCAGGGTCCACACCCGGTCGGTGGGCACGTACGGGTCCACGAGCGGCGTGAAGGACCCGACCGAGGCCATGGGTATCGGCGTCCCCGTCCGCAGGTCCCTGGCGTAGTACAGGCCGTCCCAGGGGTCCCACAGGCGGGCCGTCATGGCCGTCCTGATCCGTTCGGCCGCCTCCCGCTGCGGGCGCGGGTCGGCGCCCGCCACCGGCGCCAGCTCGGCCAGCGCCTCGCAGGAGGCCAGCCAGATCCCGTTGAACATCGGGTCCTCGATCGCGAACGGGTGCTCCTGGCGCAGGTAGGCCGGGGCGTATCCGGAGTCGCGGTAGCCCAAGGCCAGCGACACGTACCTGTCGTGGTGGTTGTCCGAGTGCCTGCCCGGCAGGAGTTCGCGGTGGTAGGCGTACCGTACGGCGGGCAGGGCGGCGAGCGGCTCGTCCCACAGCGGGCTGTCGTCCATCCCCGACTCCCACGGGTGGACGATCGCCGCCAGCCCCGCCCCGCCGAGGTCGCGGGCCGTCTCCAGGTAGCGGTGCTGGGCCGCCAGCGACGGGTAGAGCCGCCGCACGAACGCGTCCGCCGCCTCGCGGCCGGTCGCGTACCGCCAGATCCACCAGGCCGCCAGGGCCTGGAGCGGCGGCTGGGTCAGCCCCGAGGTGGCCACGTGGCGCGGCGCGGCGGCGTGCTCGTGGGAGCGCCAGACCGAGGGCCCGGGGAAGTAGCCGCCCGCCGTGCGGAAGAGGATGTGCGGGACCATGCCGGTCCGCCACTGGCCGCCGAGCAGCCCCGCCAGCTCGGCCTTGGCCCGCTCGGGGTTGGTCCTGGCCAGCCCTATCGTCACGAAGGCGGAGTCGAGGCTCCACTGGTGCGGATAGAGCCCGGGGGCGGGCACCGTGGCCGCACCCGTCCAGTTCGCGTCGAGCACGGAGAGTGCCTCGCGCCCGAGCGCGGCGTCGTCAACCGAGGGCCGCGCCTCCATTCATTTAGTTTGCGGTGTTATGTCCCGGGTGAACACCCCTGGGGTGTTATCTCGTTGAATTGAGGTGATCAAGAAACGCGCTCTGGGGCCCGCAGCGGGCTCGCCCGGCCGATGGGTAGAGGCATTCCTGTTGATATGTTCAGTTGTGCGATCGTGCGGCCTTGAGCGCCGGCCGGGCGGTCAGTCGAGATAGTCGCGGAGCATCTGCGCCCTGGTCGGGTGACGCAGCTTGGCGAGCGTCTTGGACTCGATCTGGCGGATGCGCTCCCTGGTCACCCCGAACTCCCTGCCGACCTCCTCCAGCGTGCGCGGATGGCCGTCGGACAGGCCGAACCGCAACTGGATGATGCGCTGCTCGCGCTCTGACAGGGTCGCCAGGATGTCATCGAGCTGGTCCTGCAACATGATGAACGCGGCGGCCTCCATCGGCACCACCGCGTCGGCGTCCTCGATGAAGTCGCCGAGGTCGGAGTCCTCTTCTCCGATCGGCGACTGCAAGGAGACCGGCTCCTGGGCGATCCGCTGGATCTCCACGACCCGATCGACCGGGAGGTCCATCTCCAGCGCGATCTCCTCGGGCGCGGGCTCGCGGCCGAGGTCCTGGTGGAGCTGGCGCTGCACGCGCACCAGCTTGTTGATCGTCTCCACCATGTGCACCGGGATGCGGATGGTACGGGCCTGGTCGGCGATCGCGCGCGTGATGGCCTGGCGGATCCACCAGGTGGCGTAGGTGGAGAACTTGTAGCCCTTGGTGTAGTCGAACTTCTCCACCGCGCGGATCAGGCCCAGGTTGCCCTCCTGGATCAGGTCCAGGAACAGCATGCCGCGCCCGACGTAGCGCTTGGCGATGGAGACGACCAGGCGCAGGTTGGCCTCGATCAGCCGCTGCTTGGCCCGGTTGCCGTCCCACACCAGCTCCTGGAACTCCGGATGGGCGAGCCGCAGCACGCCACCGGCCAGCTTCTCCTCGGCGAACAGGCCGGCCTCGATGGACTTGGCGAGCTCCACCTCCTCCTCAGCCGTCAGCAGGGGCACTCTGCCGATCTCGCGCAGGTAGATGCGCACGAGATCGCTGGTCGGCGCCCGCTTGCCGGCGTCTTCCTCATCGACCCGAGCGGTCTCCTCATCGCCCTGCGGCTCAAGGACCTCCACACCTTGCTCGGCGAGCATCCGGACGACGCGCTCCAGCGCGTCCGACGGCAGCTCGGATCGATCGAGCGCGGCGGCCACGTCATCGACAGTGACACTTCCGCGCTCTCTTCCCTTCGCGACGAGGTCCGCCACCTGGTCTACCGATGGCGACCCACTTGGCAGCACCGATGCACCCACGGAACACAGTCTGCTGTATTGGGCCCGTAAAACGGCAGACCTATTTTTGTCACAGATGGTAAGGCCCGGGTCATTACCAAAATGAGATCTGATTAAGGTTTGGCAGAACCGGCCACCGGAAAGTAAAGCCCATTACGCGATCTTTTCCTGGGCGGACGCGCCGCCCGGGGATATTCGCGCGGCCCGGCCCCGCTCACGGTCACCCTATGTGGCGCCGGGCGGGCGCGCGCCCTGCCGGCCTGCCGCGATCAGGGGCTGCCGGCGGCCCGGTCGCGCAGCACCCGGCGCTGCTGCTCCAGGGCGACCAGCTCGCCGAACAGGCGGTTGTACTCCTGCTGCTCCTCGACCGGGTTGAGCCGCTGCAACCGGGACTTGACCTGCGCGATGGCGCGGTCGGCCGCGATGGCCTCCAGGGCGGCCAGCATCGCGGCCCCGTAGCGCTCCTCGCCGCCCACCTCGGTGCGCAACTCCTCCACCGCCATCCGGGTGATCAGCGGACGGGTCGCGTCTGGCACGCCGTCGAGCAGCCGGTCGACCCACTCACGCCCGCCGGGGCCCGCCTGGGCGGTGCCGCCCGCGCCGAGGATCCAGGCGTACAGCTCGACGTGCTCGGGCAGCGTGAACGCCTGCGGGCCGAGCGCGTCGAAGCCGGGGCCGAGCAGCGCGGGCCGCTGTACGGCGAGCTTCAGCACCTCCGCCTCGACCCGCACGCCCGGATCGGCCGGGTCGAGGCGGAGGTGCTGAAGC
>NZ_POUA01000262.1 GCF_003236385.1 Spongiactinospora gelatinilytica | reverse complement strand
AACGGGGCCGGGGCCTGAAACGGGGCCAGAGCGTGCGGCGGGCCCCGCGGCTGGGCCGGTGGCCGGGTTGCGCCCGCTGACGTCGGGGACCGTGGTGATCTCGTCGGGCATCCGCGGCCGGCCGCCCGCCTTCGGCATCAGCCGCCCGATCTGGGCGGCGATCTCGGCGGCGCTCGGCCGCCTGGCCGGATCGCGCTGCAACGCGGCCCGCAGCACCGGCTGGAGCACCGGCGGGGCAGCGCCGATGTTGGCCTTGCCCGCGGTGATGTTGTAGAAGATCATTTCCAGCGTGCCCTTGCCGAAGGGCGGCTGGCCGCTGCAGGCGAACAGCATCGTGCCCGCCCACGCGTGGATGTCGACCTCCGGCCCGGCCTCGTGCCCCTCGATGATCTCCGGGGCGAGGTAGCCGGGGGTGCCGATGAACATGCCGGTCTGGGTCAGCCGGGTGGCGTCCACCGCCTGGGCGATGCCGAAGTCGATGAGCACCGGCTCGCCGTCGAGGATCAGCACGTTGCCCGGTTTGAGGTCACGGTGGATGACCCCCACCGAATGAACCGCGGCCAGCGCGGACGCCACGCCGCGGGCGACCTTCAGCACCGCGCCGACGTCGAGCGGCCCCTCCTCCTTGACCAGGTCGTCGAGCGCCTGGCCGGGGACGTACCGGGTGACGATGTAAGGACGGTGACCGGTCACGTCGGCGTCGAGGACCTCGGCGATGTGCTCGCTGCGGACCCGGCGCATGGTCTCGACCTCACGGGCGAGCCGCCGCCTGGCCACGTCGTCGCCGGTGACCTCCGCGCGCAACACCTTGACCGCGACCTCACGGCCCTGCCGATCGACGGCCAGGTGGACAACGCCCATGCCGCCTTCACCGAGCCGCCTGAGCAGCCGGTAAGGTCCTAGTCGGTCGTCCTGATTCATGGCATGAAGCACCATACCGGCTCAAACACCGCCCCAGAGATGAACCGCGAGGCCACATTTCCTCGCTATTACAACGATCGGGCAGGTCCCAACGGTTTCCCAATCGAGGGTATTAGACAAGCTCGCTTCGGCGTCAGTTCGCGAGCGCGAGCACCTCCGCGGTTTTCAGTCCGGCGAGCACCGCCCCGGGGATGGCCACCTTGGATCGCCGCAGGCCGCTCCCGATCACCACATCCGGGTGCGCCGCCACGGCCTCGTCCACGAGCACCGGCCAGTCGTCGGGCAGCCCGAGCGGGGTGATGCCGCCGTACTCCATGCCGGTCAGCCGCACCGCGTCGGCCTGGGGCGCGAACGACGCCTTGCGGGCCTCCAGATGACGCCGCACCACGCCGTTGACGTCGGCCCGCATCGTGGCGAGCACCAGGCACGCCGCGTACCGCACCTCTCCGCCGCGCTTGGCCGCCACGATCACGCAGTTGGCCGACTCGTCCATGCCGACGTCGTAGCGCTCACAGAAGGCGGCGGTGTCGGCCACCTCGGGATCGATCTCGGCCACCCGCACCCGATCGCCCAGCCCGGCCGCGACGACCGCCACCGGCCCGGCCAGCAACTCCGGCCGCTCGGCCGCCGATGCCCACGAGAGGTTCCCCGGACCCATATCGCGAGATCATCCCCTTCCGGCCAGGGCGAACGCGCCGCTCCCTGCGCGGCCCCCCGGCTCGATCCATACCCCCAACACCCGCCGGGCCCACGCCATCGTCGGCGTGCGGCCAAGCACTTGCCAAGACTCTACGCTCTGTCCCCGGCCCGCGAGCACGCGTTCGCCGCACAGGCCCCCCTCACACAGGAGCGGACAGCACCCGGCGGTGCAGGTCGGTGACGACCGCGCGGGCCGACTCCATCGCCCCGGCCTGCCAGGCGACCAGATGGGTGAGCCAGTCGCCGGCGAAGTAGACCCGGTCCGCCGGGCGGCGCAGCAGCGCCAGCCCCTCCGAGTGCTCCGGCCAGCGCATCCAGCCGCCGCCGATGTGCGGCCGGCGGTCCCAGTCGATGGAGACGGCCGACACCAGCTCGGAGCGGTACTTCTCGCCGTGGATCTTCTTGCCCTGGGTGAGCGCGCGGCGCAGCCGGTCGCGATGGGACAGCCCGCCGTACGTCCGGGCGTGCTCATCGGTGGCGTAGTAGCCGACGACCAGCCCCCGGGCGGCGTGGTAACCGTACGAGGGATACCAGATATGCGTGATATCCAGATCGGTTTCGGTTATCCCCCCATATATACGGTCGTCCTGTTCCCACCAGCGCCTGCCGTACTCCAGCCCGATCTTGCCCGCGGAGACCGGGCGCGGGGTCGCCAGCGCGGAGACGACGGCGGCCCCGAGGTTTCCCGGGATCTTGGCGAGGACGTGCGGCGGGAGGGCGGCGACGCAGTAGTCGGCGCGCTCGGTCCCGGCGTGGTGGATGACCTCGACACCGTCCGGCAGGTTCGTGATCTTCGTGACGGCCGTGCCGGTCCTGATCCGGCCGGGCCCGATCTCGCGGGCCAACGCGGCGACGATCGCGTCCATCCCGCCGACCGGCTGGAACATGGGCGCGGCCTGGTCGTACCCGAAGTCCATGGTCACCGCCCGGCCGACGCCCGCGGCCAGCACCTCGGCCAGGCCGCCGGGCGGGGCGAGCGGGGTGCCCGGGCCGAGGCCGGGGTCGGTCGCGTAACCACGCCGCGGCGACCCGGTATAGGACAGCTCGCCGCCGATGTCGCCGAACCGGCGCAGGAACGCCATCAGGCGTTCCCGGTCCTCGCCGGTCAGGCGACGGTCCAGCGCGCCCGCGTGGGTGGCCTTGGCCAAGAGTTCGGAGATGTGGCCGTACAGGTCGGCGCGGGCCGTCCGCGCCCGGACGGGGGCGGGCATGCCGTGGTTGTAGACGTAGGCGGAGGCGTTGTTGTTGACGAACGTCTCGATCGGCACGCCCAGCTCGCGGCAGTAGTCGAGGGTGACCATCCACTGCGCGATCCGGGCCGCGCCCGCGTTGAAGTAGACCCCCTCGCCGAACTCCACCGTCTGCGTCGCGCCCGAGGTCTCGGTCAGCCGGTCGCCGCCGCGCAGGGTCAGGTTGCGCCCGCCGATCCGGTCGCCCGCCTCCAGGACCGTGCAGTCGTACCCCGCCTTGCCCAGCTCGTAGGCGCAGGTCAGCCCGGCGACCCCGGCCCCCAGCACGAGCACCTTGGCCGCCGCGCGCCCGGTCAGCCGGAAGTCGGACGGCCGCGGCGGCGTGTACTGCGCCCGCTGCTCCTGCGGGGCCAGCCCGAGGGCCCCCATAGCGGCGAACATCGCGCCCGCGCCGCCCGCCGCGCCCACGCCGACCAGCAGGGCCCGCCTGGTCAGCCGATCAGCTCCGGACATGGTCAGCCGAAGATCCCGAGCAGCGCCATGACCTCACGTCCCTTGTCCCCACATCTCCACGTGCCGTGCCTCGCTCTGGGTCATGAAGCCGACCTCGCCGGCCATGAAGTCCGCCACCTGCTTGCGCCAGGGGTCGGGCAGCTCCTCGATGGCGGGACGGTAGCAACGCTCCAGCCATCCGGTGGACTCTTCGGTCGCGCCCAGGTATCCGGCGGCCTTGGCGAACGGGGTGCCCTCGATGCCGGGCACCCGGGCGCAGCCGTACTCGATCATCTCCTGCCCGCCGTACGGGGGCGGCTGCTGCCACTTGGCGGCCACCGGACGCGAGACGGTGATCGTGGTTCGCAGCGGGCGGCGTTCGATGGCGGCCTGGATCAGTTCCTTGTAAAGGCACTTGCCGCACACCCCGCACGGCCCGCCGTCGTCGCCGCGCAGGCACCACCTGACCTGCTCGCGCAGCGGCGAGCCGAGGGCGAGGCGCATGGTGACGGCCTCGCTCACGCCGCCGACGGGCAGCACCATGGGCAGGCCCGCGGCGGCGAACAGGCGGCCCCAGCGCCCGCCGGGCGACCACATCGGATTGTGCGGGGTGTACCGGTGCAGGTAGCGCCCGCCGCCCAGCCAGCGCGAGCCCATCTCGTAGCCGAACGCGATGCCGCCGAGGTCGAGTTCGCCGGCCATCAGGATCGCGCCCGCGGCCACCGCGTGGTGCTCGGGATAGCCGGGGCGCGGTTCGGCGAGGGTGAACTCCAGGTCGGACTGGACGATCGTCAGCTCCCTGCCGGTGCGGGCGGCCAGCTTGGCGAGCACATCTGCGCGGTAGTGGGTCCAGCGGTTGGGCACCCGCTGGTGTGGTACGCGCTGGAAGTGGACCAGCGGCGCGTCCGGCAGCATCGCGGCCACGGCCACGGAGTCCGCGCCGCCGCTGTAGGAGATCGCCAGCCTGGAGCCGGTGCGCGGCGTCGCGCCGACCGGCCCGGCCTCGATCCCGAAGCCCTGCTCGATCGCGGCGGCCAGGCCGCGCGACACGGGCCGGTCGAAGGTGATCCGCCGGGTCGTCCAGGGGGCCACGACGGTCCACGCGGCCAGCGCGGACAGGTCCGGATGCACGTCGGACAGCGGCCGGGGCAGCCGCACCCGGCAGGAGTTGGTCGCCATCCGTACCGCCTGGCCGTCGGTCACCGTGCCGGTGATGCCGTCCTCGGCGTCGAGCCTGAACCCCAGATGCCACACGCCCCCGTCCGTGGTCCAGGCGGCCCTCACCGGATGCCGTCCCTGACGGCTTCCCTGCCGGCGTCCCCAGCGGCGGCGCTCTCCACGCGGTCCACGGCCTGCCAGAGCAGGACCTCGTTCTGCAGGATCCGGTCCATCGCCGAGGCGGTCTCCACGGCGAGCCGGTGCGCGTCGTCCCAGCGGGCCATGCGGGCCTGGTCCGGGGCGATCTTGGCCACGCGGGCGTTCAGCCGCTCGACCTCCGCGCGAAGTTCGGCGAGTTCCCGCGCGACGACTTTGATCTCCCACAGGGAGTCCCGAATGTCGTTTTTGTGGTCAACTCGCCTGACATAGTGGGCATCCAACCAGGAACGTACCGAACGCCGGATCCACCCGGGAACCGGCACCCGCCTTACCAACCGGACCATGAACGGTCACGATAGCGCCTAATCCCGCCCTTCCTTTACCAAGTGTCAAGAGTGTTATCACTCTGGATAAAGTACGTATAGGTCGATGGCCGGGAGGGTGCGCTCGGCAATGTTTGAAAGAAATCTTCCGACATTGGTCATGCGCGAAGAAAATCGTTGACAGCGGGATCAAGGGGCAGCACGCTGGTGATCGACGTGACCTCCGCCCCCCAGCACCCCCAGCCGAGGAGCACCCTTGCGACTCCGCTCAGCCCGCCCCCGGCGGCACGGCGCCGCCGCGCTGGCCGCCGTGGCCCTCGCCGCGCTCACCATCAGCCCCGTTCCGCCCGCCGCCGCCTCCGCCGGGGACCGCCAGCGCGCCTACGCGGACGCCGCGCGGACCCACAAGGTGCCGCAGAGCGTCCTGCTGGGCGTCTCCTTCCTGGAGTCGCGGTGGGACGCCAACCGCGGGCTGCCGAGCACGTCGGCCGGCTTCGGGCCGATGCACCTCACCGACGCGGCGGCGCTGCCCCCGGCCGTCCATCACCACTCGTCTCCCACCGAGGACCCGCGCGGTGACGACGCCCGCCGTACCAAGGTACCCTCGGGCGGGTCCGCGCCGCCGCCCACGGGCGACTCGCCGCGCACGCTGGAGCGCGCCGCCGAGCTGACCGGCCTGCCGCGCGACGCGCTGCGCGCCGACCCCGCCGCCAACATCATGGGCGGCGCCGCCCTGCTCGCCGACCACCAGCGGCGGCTCGGCGCGCCGCTCAGCGACGACCCCGCCCAGTGGTACGGCGCTGTCGCGCGCTACTCCGGAGCCGCCGACGAGGGCGCGGCCAGGGCGTTCGCCGACGAGGTCTACACCGTGATCCGGCAGGGCGCGGCGCGCACCACCGACGACGGCCACGCCGTACGCCTCGCGCCGCTGCCCGGCCTGAACCCGCTGCGCGACCGGCTCGACCGGCTCGGCCTGCGCGAACCGCGCCCCGGCGAGGTCGAGTGCCCCCGGACGATCTCCTGCGAGTGGATCCCGGCCCCCTACCAGGAACTGCCCGGCGGTGACTACGGCAACCACGACAAGGCCCGGCGGCCGGTGGACCAGAAGGTCGAGTACATCGTGATCCACGACACCGAGGAGTACTACGACCGCACCCTCGAACTCGTCCAGAACCCCGAGTACGTGAGCTGGCACTACACGCTGCGCTCCCAGGACGGTCACATCGCCCAGCACATCCGGACCAAGGACGTCGGCTGGCACGCCGGCAACTGGTACGTCAACGCCAAGTCCATCGGCCTGGAGCACGAGGGCTTCCTGGCCCAGGGCGGCGCCTGGTACACCGAGGCCATGTACCGCACCTCCGCCAAGCTCGTGCGCCACCTCGCCAAGTTGCACCGAATCCCCCTGGACCGCGCCCACATCCTCGGCCACGACAACGTGCCGGGGACCGTGCCCGGCACCGTGCAGGGCATGCACGAGGACCCCGGCCCCTACTGGGACTGGGCCCACTACTTCGACCTGCTCGGCGCGCCGCTGCGCCAGACCGGCGGCCCGCGCGCCGAATCGGTCATGATCCGCCCCGACTACGAGGGCAACCGCCCCTACTTCTACGGCTGCGTCCCGTCCGACCCGGCCACCGCCTGCCCGCCGCACGGCTCGGCCGCCATCTGGCTGCGCACCGAACCGCGCCCGGACGCCCCGCTGGTCAAGGACATCGGCAAACACCCCACCGGCGACTCCACCTACAGCGTCTACGACCACAGCGCCCGCGCGTCCAGCGGGCAGCGCTACGCGGTGGCCGACCGCCAGGGCGACTGGACGGCGATCTGGTACCTCGGCCAGAAGGCGTGGTTCAACGACCCGCCGCGCGCCCGCGTCGCGATCCCCTCGCGCGGCCTCATCGTCACCCCGAAGCCGGGCCGCGCCACCGTGCCGGTGTACGGCAGGGCCTTCCCCGAGCCGGAGGCGTACCCGCCGGGCGTGCCGCCGCAGGAGATCGTGCCCTTGCAGTACACGTTCGCGGCCGGGCAGAAGTACACCCTCGGCCGGGTCGCGGGCGGCGAGTACTTCCGCGCGGTGACCTTCGACCCCGAGCGGCACACGGTGGTGCGGGGGAAGCTGAGGTACTACCAGATCCAGTTCGGGCACCGAGTGATGTTCGTCAACGCCGACGACGTGGTACTCACCATCGGCTGACCTGCCGCAGGGCGGCGCTTCGCGCGCCCGAAGAGCGTGGCCCTCGCTAACGCTCGGACGTTCTTTCCGGTGTCGGGCTTCGCGCGACGTCGTGCTCCTCGCTTGCCGTGAGCCCTGGTCCGAAGCCGTCAGGTCACATCCGCCGCCACATCGTCCGGCTCGCCCTGATGAGCACGTCCCGCAACAGCCGCCCACACCTTAAAGATCATCAGTGCCGCATGGCCTTCCACCCCGACACCTGCCACCTGCCCCCCCAGGCGAGCACCCATCGCTCTCCGCGCAGCTCCGCAGTCACCCGCATGGGCTGTCGCCTTCCTGGAAGCAGAGTTCTTGCGTGAAAGGCATTGCCCACCCGAACGGTAGCCGTACCGTCACGCTAGGCAGCCAATCGAGGCAGCGGGAAACATGGGCATACACACCACGATCGACACCCCGGCCCCCGTGTGGTTCCTCGAATGCGAGCTGACCAACCGCTGCCAGCTCGCTTGCCGCCACTGCTACTCAAGCGCCGCACCCACCGAGGGGCACGGCACCATGACCGTAGCGGACTGGGAACACCTGCTGGACACCGCGCCGGCCGCAGGAGTCACGACGATCCAGCTCATCGGCGGCGAACCGACGCTGCACCCGGACTTTCCACACCTGGCCAGGTACGCGCTCACGGCCGGGCTGCACGTGCAGGTGTACTCCAACCTCTACCGCGTCACCGCCGACCATTGGAAGTTGTTCTCCCACCCCAAAGTGAGCGTGGCCACGTCCTATTACAGCGACGTGGCCGCCGAGCACGACAAGATCACCGGCCGCAGGGGCAGCCACGCCCGGACCCGCGCCGCGATCACCGAAGCGGTGACCCGCGGCATACCGCTCAAGGTCGGCATCGTGAACTGCGGGCCCGGCCAGCGCGCCTAAAAGGCCCGCGAATAGCTGATCAAGCTGGGTGTTCCCCATGTAGAGGCTCCCGACCGCATCCGCGGCGTCGGCCGCGCCACCGCCGCGATGGGTGTGGGACCGAGTGTGAAGGAGCTGTGCGGCCAGTGCGGCAACGGCCGCGCCGCCGTCTCCTGGGACGGCGACGTCCGCCTGTGCGTCCTGTCCAGGTTCCTGCCCTCGGCGGGAAACGTCCGCGCCACCCTGCTGGCCACCATCCTCGGCAGTGCCGCCTGGTACGCGCTGCTCGCGCAGGTGCCCCGCCCGATCCGGCCGAAGGACGATGATGACGAGGACTGCACGCCGATCAAGAGGTGCAGGCCGAACCTGGACGGTGGCGACTGCAAACCGGCTGAGACCCCCTGCGAGGGCAACGCGCTCATCTGGCCGCAGGTCCCCTCCCGGCTTCATCTGATGGGTGGCGGGCGGTGAGGGACGTCAGCGGATACCTTTTCCTGGACTGGGAGAAGCACGCGCAGGCGCTGGCCGCGGCTGCCACCCCGCCCGGATCCAGGTGGCGCGACCCGATCGCGTCGATCCCGCGTCACACGTTCGTGCCTCGCTGGTGGGGCGGCGATGACGATTGGGAACTCCGCATCGGCGGTGACGACCACGACAGGTGGCTGAAGGCCGCCTACGGCAACCGGACCCTGGTGACCCGGGTCGGCGCCCTGCATGCCGATCACGCCGAACCTGGCATGGTTCCTTCCGGGCTTCCCACCTCTTCGTCCACCCTGCCGGGGTTGGTGGCCCAGATGTACCGGCACGCCTCGATCGACGACCGCCGCACGGTGCTGGACGCCGGCACCGGCAGCGGCTATGGCACCGCCGTGCTGTGCGCCCGGCTCGGCTCCGCCCGGGTCACCGCGATCGATGTGGACCCGTACCTGAACAGCGCGGCCCATGACCGGCTGGACGAGATCGGCTACCGGCCGCGGCTCATCACCGGCGACGCCACCGGCCCGCTCAGCGGGCGGTGGCACCGCATCGTCGCCATGGTGTCGGTCGACACCGTCCCGGCCTCCTGGTTGGAGGCCCTGCACGTCGGCGGACGGCTGGCCACCACCCTCACCAACATGGGGCTGATCCTCACCGCCGAGAAACAGGCGGACGGCAGCGCGTCCGGCCGGATCGAACGGGACCGGGCGATGTTCATGACCACCCGGACCGGCGACAACTACCCCCCACGCGACCGCTCCCTGCTCAAACGCGCCCGCGTCGAAGACGGCGAGCAGGTCGAGGCGAGCTCGTACCCGGTGCTGGAGGTGATCGAGGCGTGGGACGTCCGTACCATGCTGGAGATCATCGCGCCCGGCATCGGGCACTACTACGACGAGCGCGAGGACGGCACTCGCGTCGCGGTCATGACTCACATCGACGGGTCGTGGGCCCGCGCTGAGGAACACGACGGCAAGGTGATCGTCCACCAGGGCGGCCCCCGCCGCCTGTGGGACTACCTGGACCAAGTGCGGGACCATTGGATCCGGCACGGCGAACTCCCGTTCCTGGCGGCGCAGGCGACCATCAGCCCGGAGGGTGTGATCACGCTCCGGCGAGGCCGCTGGACCGCGACCATCGGTACGGGATGACCGTCACCCCGGACGGGCGGCAGGTGTGGCTGGGCACGCCCTGCCTCACGATCCCGGCGAGGCTGATCACTCGTTGCGCATCGCTCGGACGATGTCGCGGGCAAGGTCAAGGCTGGACGCGGCAACGAACATGTCCAGGCGCTCCATGGCCTTCACGATCTCCTCGACAGTGCCGAATCCGTAGTCCAGTGGGCGCGTCTGACCGTCCAGATCGACCACGACCCCTCCGGCCGCGTTCAGGATGTAGTGGCCGGGTGCGAGATCCCACACGGCGAACCCCTTCGCGAACTCGATCATGGCGTCGCTGAAACCGGCCGCGACGTGGCACAGGCCGACCGATCCGAAGTCCACACCGATCCGGCCACGGCTCGCACCGTCCGGTGAAGAGCGGCTCAGTTCTTCGATCAGGCGAGTCTTCCGAGCGAGCGCAGCGAAGCGCTCTGCGGGCTTCATCAGGTAGTTGGTGACCAGGGCCTCGGACAGCGGGAGGCGCCGGTCCAGCCGCAGCGCATGCCGGCCTCCGTCGCCGGTGAGCAAGAACGCCTTGTCATGGCCGGCCGCGTCGCGGCCTGCGGCATAGAGCTGGATGTGGTGGAAGATGTCACCCACCACGGCGGCCACCGGGCGGGCGAGCCTGCGCGAGTAGACCAGAACGTGGGTGTAGCCGTACAACGCCCGGACGGCGAGTTCGCTGGTGTCGAGCGGATCGACCAAGACGCACAGGTCCGGGTCGGGATCGCTTCCGATCACCAGCGGATCGGCCTCCTCGGAGGCGTAGACGAACGAGGGGATGACCTGGGTCAGCAGCTCCTGGTACCGGCGGTGCATCCACATGTCATAGTCCGACAGGAAATTGTCGGCATGCCGCACGTTCGTGCTCTCTGCGCGGTCCCCCGACAGAGCCGCCTGGATCAGCCGGGGACGAATCTCGCCGATGACGGTGGCGACCAGTTGGGCGACATCTTGCGCCAGGCGGGGCAGAGACGGCTGCGATGTCATCATGTGCTTCCCTTCGCTCAGCGGAGCCGGGTGGGTGACGGCGCGGGATCAGCAGACGGTGCAGTTCGGGAAGTGACCGTTTTAGCCGGTGCTCGGTATGGCGAGTGGCCACGACACACGCGAAACACCGGGCACAGGGCGCAACCGAGCACGGTGGGGCGGCGGAACCGGTGCTTGCCGTACAAGGACCTAACCAGAACATACGGCACACGAAGAACAGCGACGTCGGGCGAAGCCCGACAACAGACAAGCGTCCGAGCGGCAGGGAGGGCCGCGCCCTTGAGGCCCTTTAGGAAGAATCCGGTCAGCGGGGGCGGCGGCCGGAGGAGAGGGGGCTTTGGCGGTTGGCGGCGTCGAGGGCCGTGACGTGGTAGGTGGCGCCACGCACCTTTGCCGGATCCGTCCAGGTCGCGGACTTCGCTCCCGGTACGACCGCCACCAGGTCGCGTCCCGTGCGCAGGTCAGGGGTGCCCGAGGTGACCCGGTAGATCGCGAACAGGCGCGGCGTCTCGCCCCCCGTCGTGTGGAAGCGCAGCTCGGTGCCCACCGAGGTGCGGCGGGCGTGGGTGCTGTTTCTTATACACATCTCCGAGCCCACGAGACTAGC
>NZ_POUA01000261.1 GCF_003236385.1 Spongiactinospora gelatinilytica | reverse complement strand
GATGTGGAACGCCCGGGGCGGCCCGGTCATGGGCGGGGAGCGCGTAAGTTGGGGTGCCGGCCGGGTTCCACCGCGAGGCGGACCGGAAAGGTGCTTTGCTGGGAACGTGTGGAAAGTCCCGTCAAGCGCTCAACGGGCTGAACGGCTCACAGAGGGGGAGATCGTGACAAGTCGAGCAGCCGGCGGCGCGGCGCTCGCCGCCCTGTGCGGCCTGGCCGTGGCGGCCTGCGGGTCGGGCGAGACCACCCTGCGCTTCAGCCCCTCATCGGCCGACGCCCGGCAGGCCCCGCCCGCCACGACCCAGCCGGAAGAACCCAAGGGCGAGCCCGCCCCGGGCGCGTCCGCCGACGAGCCGCTGCGCGGCAAGGTCGTGGTGATCGACCCCGGTCACAACGGCGGCAACGCCAAGCACCCCGAGGTCATCAACCGCCAGGTTGACGTGCTCACCAAGCGCAAGCCGTGCGACACCACCGGCACCTCCACCAACGACGGCTACAGCGAGGCCGCCTTCACCTGGGACGTCTCCCAGCGGGTGGCCAAGATCCTCAAGGCGCGCGGCGCCACGGTCAAGCTGACCAGGAAGAACAACACCGGCGTCGGGCCCTGCATCACCGAGCGGGCCGCCGCGGGCAACAAGGCCAAGGCCGACGCCGCCATCTCGATCCACGCCGACGGCGCGGGGGCCGCCGGCCACGGGTTCCACGTCATCATGCCGAAGAAGATCGGCGGGCCGGTCGATCCGGTGGTGGGCGACTCGCGCAAGCTCGGCATCACGGTCAGGGACGCCTTCCGGGCGGGCACCGGCCTGCCGTACAGCACCTACATCGGCAGCAAGGCCCTCGACTTCCGCAACGACCTGGGCGGGCTCAACCTGTCCACGGTGCCGAAGATCTTCCTGGAGTGCGGCAACATGCGCAATTCCGGGGAGGCGGCCAAGTTCCGGTCGCCTGCGTTCCGGCAGAAGATCGCCGAGTCGATCGCCACCGGCATGCAGCGCTACCTGACCTGATCCACCGGTTTTCGGACCTACCGTTTTCCGGTGCCTTTGGCATGATCTGAAGGCATGACTGATCTGTTGCCGCGGCCTCGGCACGCGGAACACGTAGGTGGATCGTTCGATTTGCGGGCCGGTGTGGCGGTGTCGGGGGCCGGCGCGCTGGTGGACGGGGTCCGGACGGCGCTCGCCGTACTCGACCTCCGGGTGACCGACGGCGGCGGTGACATCCGGGTGGAACACCGGCCTGAGCTGGAGCCCGAGGAGTACACGCTCGACGTGGGGGCTGCGGGCGTACGGATCGGGGCGGCCAAACGTTCCGGGGCGTTCTACGCGGCGCAGACGCTCCGGCAGCTCCTGCCTGCGGACGCGTACCGGTCAGTGCCGCCCGCGGGCGTCTGGACCGTGCCCGGCGTCCGCATCGAGGACGCCCCCCGGCACTCCTGGCGGGGCCTGCACCTGGACGTCGCCCGGCACTTCCTGCCCAAGCGCGAGGTGCTGCGCCAGCTCGACATCATGGCCCTGCACAAGCTGAACACCCTCCACCTGCACCTGGTGGACGACCAGGGCTGGCGGATCGAGAGCCGGGCCTACCCGCGGCTGCACGAGATCGGTTCGCACCGGCCGCGCACCATATCCAGTTCCTACGGCGAGGAACCGGCCTACGACGAGGTCCCGCACGGCGGCCACTACACGCTGGCCGACCTCGCCGAGATCGCCGCCTACGCCCGCGCGCGGGCGATCACCGTCGTGCCGGAGATCGACGTGCCGGGGCACGCGAGCGCGCTGCTGGCGGCCTATCCGGAGTACGGCCCGCAGCCGGACCGGACGCACGCGGTGCTCGACCGGTGGGGCGTCTCCCCTGCGATCCTGTCCCCGCTGCCCCCGACCGTGGACTTCCTTTCGGTGGTGCTCGGCGAGGTCGGCGAGGCGCTGGGCGCGGCCCCGTTCATCCACATCGGCGGCGACGAGTGCGTGCTGGACGACTGGGCGGCGTCCGCCGAGATCACCGGGTATCAGCGTTCGCTGGGGCTGGCCACGCTCGGTGACCTGCACGCGTGGTTCCTGCGCAGGCTGGCGGACATCCTGGCCGAACGCGGCACGCGGGCCGTCGTGTGGGACGAGGCGTTCGGCAACGGCGAACTCCGCCAGGACACGGTCGTGATGCCGTGGCGGGGAGCGGCCATCGCCCGCGAGGCCGCGGCGGCCGGGCACGACGTGGTGATGGCACCGGTCTTCCCGCTGTACTTCGACTACGGAGAGTCGGGGTCCCCGGAAGAGCCGCTGGCCATCGGCGAGGCGATCACCTTGCGGAACGTGGCGGCCTTCGAGGTGGCCCCGGCGTCGTGGACGGCGGAGGAGCGCGCCCGCGTGCTCGGCGCCCAGGCCCAGCTGTGGAGCGAACGCATCCCGGACGCCCGCACCCTCGACTACCGCGCCTGGCCGCGCGGCTCGGTCCTGGCCGAGATCAACTGGTCCGGCACGCCGTCCGACCTGGCGGGCCTTCCCGGTCACCTGCGCCGACTGGACGCCCTCGGCGTGGAGTACCGCCCGCCCGCCGGACCGCGCCCGTGGCAGCAGGGCGGCATCGGCCGGCGCCGGAGCCGCCCCGGAGTGATCGATGTCCGCGCCATCATGGAACGCCTGGAGACAATGACTCGTAACTCCGAAACCTACAGCGCCAGCACCTGAGCGCCGCATGGACAAATGCCGCACCCCTCCTCAGAGGGGTGCGGCATTTGTCCTGACCTGATGGCGTTTCAGGACTTTCGCGCTTTTGTTGAACCGGCCCCCTTGCGTTGCCGACCCGATCTCTTCACCCTTCTCGGCAGAGGCGTAAAGATCACCTCTCCCCATTGCGAGAAGGAGAACGCGTGCCGAACACCCCCTACCGGCGTGCGGTCCTGACCAGGATCGCCGTCGTCTTGTGCCTTCTGCTCCCGAGCGGCCTGTTGTCCACCGGAATGGCACAGGCAGCCGCACCCGACCCGAGCAAAATAGCCAAAACCGTTCAGGCCCAACTCGACACGACCGGCAAGGCGACTTATTGGGTCCGCCTGAAAGGCGAGGCCGATCTCGGCGCGGCCCGGCGGGCCGAAACCAAGGACGACAAGGCCGCACAGGTCTACCGGGCCAAGACCAAGCAAGCCACCTCCTCCCAGGCGAATCTGCGCGAACTACTGGAGTCCCGGCACGCCGACTTCAGCGCGTACTGGATCGTCAACGAGGTACGCGTGACCGCCGGCAGCGAGTTGACGGCCGAGATCGCCAAGCTGCCCGAGGTGGAGAGCATCACCCCGGACACCACCGTCACACTGCCCAAGCCGGTCCCCGGCCAGGCCGCGGCGAAGGTCAACGCAGTCGAGTGGAACGTTGACCGGATCAACGCCCCGCGCGTGTGGGGCGAGCGCGACGACCGCGGCGAAGGCGTCGTGGTGGCCAGCATCGACTCCGGCGCCGACTTCGATCACCCGGACCTGGCCGCCTCCTACCGCGGCGGGAACGCCGACGGCACGGTGAGTCACGCCTACAACTGGTACGACGCCACGGGCACCTGCCCGAGCGCCGCGCCGTGTGACGAGTACGGCCACGGCACTCACGTCCACGGCACCATGACCGGCGCGAACGGCATCGGCGTCGCGCCGGGCGCCCGCTGGATCGCCGTCAAGAGCTGCCTGAACGGCAGGTGCGGCAGGGAGGCGCTGCTCGCCGCTGCCCAGTGGATGGTCGCCCCGACCGACCTGAACGGCCGCAACCCGCGTACCGACCTGGCCCCGGACATCGTGAACAGCTCCTGGGGCGGACGCGGGCTGGACGACTGGTACAAGGAGAGCGTCGACGCCTGGATCGCGGCCGGGATCTTCCCGGTGTTCTCCAACGGCAACAGCGGCCCGGCCTGCCGGACCAGTGACTCCCCCGCCCAGTACGTGCAGAGCTACAGCGTGGGCGGGTTCGACGTGAACAACGCGCTGTACAACAGGTCGAGCAAGGGCGAGGGCGAGAACGGCGAGATCAAGCCGAACATCGCCGCCCCGGCCGTGGACGTGCGCTCCTCCGTCCCGGGCGGCGGCTACGAGATCCACTCCGGCACCTCGATGGCCGCGCCGCACGTGGCGGCCACGGTGGCGCTGATCTGGTCGGCCGCGCCGTCGCTGCAGGGCAAGGTCGCCGCCACCCGGCAGGTGCTCGACGGCAGCGCGGTGGACGTGGACGACACCAGTTGCGGCGGCACCGCGACCGACAACAACGTCTGGGGCGAGGGCCGGCTGGACGCGTACGCCGCCGTACAGGCCGCGCCGCGCGACCCGCTCGGCGACCTGCGCGGCACCGCGACCTCGGACGGCTCGCCGATCTCCGGCGCGGTGGTCAGCGTGCGCGGCCCGGTCGAGCGCGACCTCACCACCGGCCCGGACGGCACGTTCGCCGTGCCGCGCCTGCTGGCCGGCGACTACCGGGTCAGCGTGACGAGGTTCGGCTACGACACGACCACCGCGAACGTCACGATCGCCGCCGGGCAGAGCGCCGCCGCGGACATCGTGCTACCGCGCACGCCCACGGCCGTGGTGTCGGGAACGATCACCACGACCGGCGCCCCCGAGCCCGGCGCCACGGTCGAGGCCGTGGACACTCCGGTCCGCGCGGTGACCGACGCCGCCGGCCGGTACCGCATGACGCTGCCGCACGGCGACCACACCCTGCGGGTCGTCCCGGCCTCGCGCTGCTCGGCCGGCGCGAGCGCGCCGGTCACCGTGGCCGGGGAGGCGACCAGGGACATCGACCTGCCGCTGCGCAGCGACACCTTCGGCTACACCTGCTCCGACGGCCCGCACGAGTTCGTGGCCGGCACCGACAAGCTGGACCTTTGGGGCGACGACGACGCCAGATGGGTCGATCTGCCCTTCCCGGTCCCGTACTACGGCAAGGGCACCAAGATGGCGTGGGTCAACACGAACGGGTACATCGGCCTCGACACCGACTACGAGATCAACAGCGGCAACAGCGGTCTCCCGACCGAGTTCATCCCGGACAACACCGTCTATCCGTTCTGGGACGACATCGTGGTGGACGACGCGGGCGCGATCTACACGGGGGTGACCGGCGTCGCCCCGCATCGCCGGTACGTGGTCGAATGGCGCAACGTGACCTTCCAGGGCCGGCGCGACCACCGCGTCACGTTCTCGGCGCTGCTCGGTGAGGACGGCTCGATCGGCTTCCGCTACAAGGACATCGACAGCGCGGACGAGCGGGGCGCCAGTGCCACCATCGGCATCGAGAACGCCACGAGCACCGACGCGCTGATGTACTCCTTCAACGAGCCGGCCGTCTCCAGCGGGCGGGGCATCGAGATCACCCCGAGCGGACACGGCCTGGTCGGCGGCGTGGTCACCGACGCCAACGACGGCAAGCCGCTGGCCGGGGCCACCGTCGCCATCGGGGACGTGACCACGCTCACCACCGGTGAGGACGGCGCGTTCTTCGGCCAGGTGCTCTCCGGGGACCACCAGGTGAAGGTGTCCATGGAGCACTACGGCACGGTCGAGAAGCCGATCACGATCACCCCCGGCGAGCCGACCAGGTTCGACACCAAGCTGATCACGGGCAGCGTCAGCGCCTCGACCACGGAGCTGACCGCGGTTATGCACACCGACTCCACCAGGTCCAAGACGCTCCGGCTCACGAACCTGGGAGCGCCGGTCGCGTACACCGCGACCGGGGACCGGAGCTGGTTCGACGTGAGCCCGAAGGCGGGCGAGCTGGCCGCGGGGCAGGCGGCGGATGTCAAGGTCACCTTCGACAGCACCGGCAAGGAGCCCGGCACGTACTGGCTGGGCAAGCTGCGGGTGAAGTCCGCCAGTGGCCGGCAGCCGGTGATCGACATCAAGGTCACGCTCGTGGTGACGAAGTTGCAGATCGCCGTGGACGCGGGCGGCTCGGGGCCGGTGACCGACGCCGGAGGCGACGCGTGGACTCCCGATCGGCGGTACACCGAGGGCTCGTACGGTTACATCGCCGCACGGAACCGGACAGAGGCCACGTCCAGGACCATCAAGGGCACCGAGGACCAGGCCCTGTACCGCACGGCCAGGGAGTCGATGCTGGAGTACCGCTTCGACGACATCCCGGACGGCGTCTACACCGTCGAGCTGGACTTCGCCGACCTGCGCTCCACCAGGCCGGGCGCGCGGGTCTTCGACGTGCTGGTGGAGGGCGCGCTCGCCATCCCGGCGCTGGACCTGGCGCTGGAGTCGGGCACGTACACGGCGTCGGCCCGGCAGTACACGGTCCGGGTCGATGACGGTCAGCTCAACGTGCGCTTCGCCACCCGGCAGGGCACCACGATCGTCAACGCGATCCGTGTCTCCGAAAGGTCCGACCGGGCCGACGGGTAACCGGGTCAGGCGGCGGTGCGGCCGATGACGTCCTGGACGGACTTCGCGCCGTGCCGCCGCAGCCGCATGGCGAGCCGCCGGTGGATGCGGGCGGCCCAGAACGGGCCGCCGTAGATCCAGCCCGTGTACCCCTGTACCAGGGACGCGCCGGCCAGCAGGCGTTCCCACACGTCGTCCACGTCCTCCACGCCGCCGACCGACACCAGCGTGATCCGGTCGCCGACGCGGGCGCGCAGCCTGCGCAGCACCCGCAGCGAGCGGTCCTTGAGCGGGCGGCCGGACAGGCCCCCGGTCTCGGCCCCGGGCGGGACGTGGACGCCGGGCGGGCGCTCGATCGTGGTGTTGGTCGCGATGATGCCGTCCAGCTCCAGTTCCACCGCGAGGTCGGCGATGGCGTCGATGTCGTCGTCGGCCAGGTCGGGGGCGATCTTCACCAGCAGCGGCGTGCGCCGGGTGGTGGCCGCGGCCACCTGCTTGACCTCGGTGAGCAGCGGGCGGAGCTTGCCGGCCGTCTGGAGGTCGCGCAGGCCGGGCGTGTTGGGCGAGCTGACGTTGACCACCAGGTAGTCGGCGAGCGGGGCCAGCTCCTTGGCGCAGGTCACGTAGTCGGCGACGGCCTCGGACTCCGGCACCACCTTGGTCTTGCCGATGTTGACGCCGACCACGACGGGCAGGCCGCGCGGGCGGCGCAGCCGGGCCGCCGCCGCGTGCGCGCCCGCGTTGTTGAAGCCCATCCGGTTGACGATGGCCCGGTCGCGGACCAGCCGGAACAGCCGCGGCCTGGCGTTGCCGGGCTGGGCGTGCGCGGTGATGGTACCGACCTCGACGAAGCCGAACCCGAGCGCGGCCAGGGCCGGGACGCAGCCCGCGTCCTTGTCGAACCCGGCGGCCAGGCCGAGCGGCCCGGGGAAGTGGACGCCGAACGCCTTGATCCGCAGGGCGGGGTCACGGGGGGCCATCGAGCGGTGGATCAGCCCTTTGAGCAGGGGCAGCAACGCGAGCACGCGGAACGCCCTGACGGTGAGATGGTGCACGGCCTCGGCGTCGAACCGCGCCAGGACCTGCGTGAACAGGAGTCGGTACATCAGGGCTCAGCGTACCGCCGCGATCAGCGCGCGCTCCTCCGGGGACACGGCCGGACGCGGCCCGGCTCAGCCCGGCTCAGCCCGAGGTGTCGAGCACCGCCCAGACGGTCTTGCCGTGGTCGTTGAGCCGGAACCAGCCCCAGCAGACGCTGAGCGCCTGCACCAGGTGCAGGCCGCGGCCGGTCTCGGCGAAGCAGTCCTGTTCGGTGAGGATGGGGGCGGCCACGCTGGAGTCGGAGACCGCGCAGGCCACCTGCCGGTCGCTGCGCACCAGTCGCAGCCCGACCAGCCCGCCCGCGTGCCGCATCGCGTTGGTGACCAGCTCGGAGACGATGAGCTGGGCGTCGTAGGAGCACTCGGGTGAGGCCCAGTCGCCGAGCACCGAGACGGCGAACTCGCGGGCGACCGCCGGCGAGGCGGGCGTGCAGACGTCGAGGCCGGGGAACCGCGGTTGGCCGTCGTTCACCAGAGCGGTGAGCAGCCAGGCCGGGGGCGGGGGTTCCCCCGTGGCGGCCCGCTGCCGTGCTACAGGTGTCGTCATGGAAACGTCCCCAGGGCGATCGAAGGTGCGCGCGGTCCGGGCAAGTCGTTCAAAGGACATCTTTGCCCGGCGGTGAATCTCGTGCAAGTACATCGGAACGGTGCTGATGCAAGTTCTTCCGAACGTTACCTTTGCATGTGCGTATGCACGTGCAGAAGCACTGTACGTTAGTCGGGGAACGTGCGACACTACTTGATTGTTCAACTTGATCGACAGGGAGCACGGCGTTGATCGCAGAACCGGCCGACAGCGGATCGTTACTCTCGCCCGGCTCGGGAGGGCCGACGATCCTGCGTATCCTGCTCGGCACCCAACTCCGGCGGCTGCGCACCGCCAAGGACATCACCCGCGAGGCCGCCGGCCACGCCATCAGGGGCTCGCACGCGAAGATCAGCCGGCTGGAGCTGGGCCGGGTCAGCTTCAAGGAACGCGACGTCGCCGACCTCCTCACCCTGTACGGCGTGACCGACCCCGACGAACGCGCCCCGCTGCTCGCCCTCGCCCGCCAGGCCAACTCCCCGGGCTGGTGGCACAAGTACACGGACCTGCTCCCCGGCTGGTTCGAGGTGTACGTCGGCCTCGAGGAGGCCGCCTGCACGATCCGCTCCTATGAGATCCAGTTCGTCCCCGGGCTGCTCCAGACCCGCGACTACGCCCGTTCGGTGATCCTGCTGGCCAACTCCGCGGCCCCGGGCGACGAGCTGGACCGCCGGATCGACCTGCGGATGCGCCGCCAGCAGCGGCTGACCGGCCCGGACGCCCCCGTGCTGTGGGTGGTGATGGACGAGGCCGTGCTGCGCCGCCCGCTGGGCGGCCGGGAGATCATGCGCGCCCAGGTCGAGCACCTGCTGCACGCCATCGAGCTGCCCAACGTGACCCTCCAGATCGTGCCGTTCGAGCGGGGCGGGCACGCGGCGGCGGGCGGGCCGTTCACCCTGCTGCGGTTCCGGGAGCGCGAACTCCCCGACGTCGTCTACATGGAACAGCTCGACAGCGCCCTTTACCTGGACAAGCTGGAGGAGACCGAGCGGTACATGGAGGTGATGGACAGCCTGTGCGTCCAGGCCGACTGCGCCGCCGACAGCAAGCGGTTCTTGAGCAGGCTGCGTAACGAACTGTCCGACTGACGTCTGCCCCCAGTTACCCGGGTCGCCGCCCGCCGTCTCCCTGAACAGCGGGAAGTACCTTGCGCTACCGCCATAAATGTCGCGGGTCCATGCACATGCCCGGGTATTTTGGCGTATCTTGCGACATGCAATCGCAGATGCACGTGCATTGGTACGCACTTGCACAGCAGCTCGGGGAGACAAGGATGAACTCGATCCACAACGGTGTACCCGCCGACAGCCTCACCGTCGCCTGGCGCAAGAGCCGGCACAGCAACCCCAACGGCAACTGCGTCGAGGTGGCCCCGCTGGCGGACGGGGGCGTCGCCGTGCGGAACTCCCGGCACCCGGGGGGTCCGGCTCTCGTCTACACCAACGCCGAGATCAGGGCCTTCATTCTGGGCGCCAAGGACGGCGAGTTCGACGACATGATCAACTGACCGACGCCACAACAACGCCACGACCTCGGTCACATCCGGCCGCCGGGGATCGGCCGGACCCGCCACGCCGCCTACGCGGCCGGGCGGCCCCGGCGGTGCCCAGGCCCCCCGCGATGCGCAAGCCCGTGCGGTGTCCAAGCCCCGAGGCGTGCAAGCCCCCCTGCGCCCCCCGTAAAACTGCCTTGAGCCTCCCCTTACGGGAGGCTTTACCGTACCCCGCATGGAACTGGTCGTACACGACACGATCTCCACCATGGTGGAGATCATCACCCTGCCCCGAAAGCGGCGGGCCGACGCGCTGCGCGCGATGCTCGCGCCGATGGCCGGCTCGATGCCGCCCGGCGACCCCGTGGACGTCCACCACAAGGGCGGCGGATTCAGAATCGACACCGACGACCCCCGGTACGCGGCGGCCCTGGAACGGCCGGCCGCCGAGGGGGCGAGGAGCTGGAGGGGGCCTACGCCAAGACGGTCGCCGACATCGAACGCCCGGGGATGGGCACCGCCCTCGGGTACGTCCTGGGCGACCCGGCCATGGTCCGCTTCGGGTATGAGCCGGTGGGCGTCCCGAGCATGTCCGGCTATGCCGTCGGACTGCGCATCGTGGACGCCCACCTGGCCGCCACCGGGCTGACCGTGGCGGAGAGCACCGTACTGCCCGGTCTCGCGATCGCCGCCAACACGGGCATCGCGCTCTCCGCCACCGATCCTTCCCGCTAGTCCTGGCCCTTGCCCTGCGGGCCGTCGCACCGGAGCGGGCCGACGGTCGAGGTGATGCGGTAATTCTTGTCGATGGTCACCAGCGTGTTGTCCGACCAGTCGACGGTACGGCAGTCGCTCTCCGTCGGGCCGTACACCCACGACTTGTTCACCAGCCGGTTGCCGCGCACCACGGCCTCCCCGGCCACGTTGCGGACCTGGATGCTGTAGGTGCCGCCCATGACCAGGTTGTCGGTGACCACGACGTCCCGCTGGTAGTCGTCCACCAGGAAGATCGGGGCGGTGGCGTCCTTGGCGAACCGCTGGTCGATCGTGTTGTGGTGGAAGATCAGGCCGGTGCCGGTCTTGTACGCCTGGATCCCGTCGGAGTGGTCGCCCGGGTTGGAGCACAGCTTGATGTAGGAGTCCCGGATCTCGATGTCGTTGCCCGAGGCCCGGAAGCCGTCGCTGTGGTTGCGCACATGGACCCTGGTGGCCTTGTACTTGTCCCAGCCGACTCCCGGATGGGTCTCACAGCCGGACTCCGCGCCGACGGTCGAGTCGCTGATCTCGAAGGAGTACGTCTTGGGGCCGTCGTTGTTGATCACGCTGCCGTCGATCTGGCTGTTGACGATCTTCACGTTGTCCGCGTGGAGCACCAGGTGGCCCGGTACGTAGACGCCGTCGAGCACGGTGCCCGCCTTGGTGACGCGGTAGGCGTCGCCGTCGAGGTTCAGCGGGAGTTCCTGGAGCCGGGTGCCCTCCGGCACGCCGACGCAGCCGGGCGCGGGGTAGGCGCAGTCACCGCTGGGCGGGTCGGAGTCGGTGGGAGTCGGCGTCGGGGTCTTCGTCGGCTCCTTGGTCGGCTCCTTGGTCGGCTCCTTGGTCGGCTCGTCCGTGGGAGTCGGGGTCCGGGTCTCGGTGGGTTCCCTGGTGGGTTCCTTCGTCGGTTCGTCCGTGGGGGTCTGTGTGGGGGTCTCGGTGGGTTCGCTCACCGTGGGCGACGGCTCGGGCG
>NZ_POUA01000260.1 GCF_003236385.1 Spongiactinospora gelatinilytica | reverse complement strand
CACCCATCCCGAAGATCAACCGCTGTGGCGATCAACGCATTAGCGATCATGCCTCAGATAGGTGAGACAAACGGCGGATGTCTCATGATCAAGGAAACTTGCCTCAGTGCAGTGAGACGGGACACGTGCGGCCCGGCCGCCGTGTGCCCCTCTCCCCCTCCGTTGATCAACTTTCGGGAATTGACATTCTCGTTGGTTGAGCCGCTCACGCCACGGCGCAACAGATCTTTTTTTTTGAATTTGAATTTCCGGAAAATCAAGCTGCTACGCTACCGAGGTGACCACGAAGACCAGTGGCGGTGCGCGGCCGTGTAAGCACTGTGGTGCGGTGATCGAGCAGCGGCAGGGGCGAGGCCGCCCGCGGGAGTACTGTCCGCAGAATGACTGCCAGGCTGTGGCGAAGCGGGAGCGGGAGTTGCGGCGCGCCACCCCCGGGCTGGAAGGGACCCTGGCCAGGGTCGAGGATCTCTACGACCGCATGGAAAAGGGACTGGCCGCGGCGATCACCCCGCTGGCGGAGGTCTTGGCGCAGGAGTTGAGCCCGGCCGGGGTGGAGGCCAAGGTCAGTGCGATCCAGGCGGAGGCGCACACCCGGGTGGCCATCGCCCGCACCGAGCGAGAGCAGGCGTTCGAGCAGGTACGGCTGGCCCGCGAGGCCACCGAGCACGCGCGGCGGGAGCGCTCGGCGATGCGGGAGAGCGAACTGCGGGCCCTCGCCGACCGGGACGCGGCGCTCGCCGACGCCGAGACCGCGCGTGAGCAGGCACTGGCCGCGCTCCGCGAGGCCGCCACGACCGAACGCCGTGCCAAGCAGGCCGCGCAGGAGGCCGAGCGCCGAGCCGATCAGGCGGAGCGGGCGCGCGACGCGGCACGACGGGAGATGGCCGAGAAGGTCGAGACCGCCGAGCGCGTACGCGACGAGATCGCCAGAGAGATGGCCGAGCGCGTGGAGGCCGCCCGCGCCGAGGCGCGGCAGGCGAAGGAGGAGTCCTCGCAGGCCGCCGAGGAGGTACGGCTGGCCCATGCGCAGCGAGATGCGGCCCGTGACGACGCGCTCACCGCCCGGCAGTCCGCGCAGGACGCCGAACGGGCCACCGCCGCCGCCCGCGCCCAGGCCCAGGCCGCCGAGGCCGAACGCGACAGGGCGGTCTCACGGGCGGAGGCGGCCGAGCAGGGGCGCGCCGAGGCGCTGTCGGAGGCGGCGGAGTGCCGGGCGCAGGCCGTACAGGCCAGAGAGCACGCGGCCCTTGACCAGCAGCGTGCGGCGGAGGCGGAGCAGGCACGCGCCTCGGCCGCGGCCGAGGCCGAGCGGCTCACCATGGACCTGGCCCTGGAACGCGCCCGCGTCGCAGACCTGCGCGGCGAACTGGCAAGGGTCCGCGCCGAAGCCGACGCGCTACGCGAACGCGCCGTGGCCGCCGAACTCCGCGCCACCACCCCTGAGCCGCCCGGCCCCACCCCTGACGGTCGTTGATGCGCACTCAGCGCGCTTCGGCTGGGTGCGGGTCAGCGTCCTGGTCGACCTTGGCATAGAGCGAGGTGGACAGCTGGCTGCGGTGCCGCAGCACCTGCCCGACCTCGGGCAGCGACGCGCCGGCGCGCAGCATCTCGGTCGCCAGCGCGTGCCGGAGCCGGTGCGCGCCGCGGCGCTCGAGCCCGGCCCGGTCACAGGCCCGGCCCATGACCGCGCGGACCGCCTCCGGCGTCAGCTGCCGGTAAGGCCGCCGCACCGTCACGAACACCGCCCGCGACTCACAGGCGGGACGGCCCCGTGTCAGCCAGGCGGCCAGCGCCTCCCGGCGGTGACCGGTAGCGGAAGCCGCTCGGTGCGGCTGCCCTTGCCCGTGACCGCGATCTCGCCGGCCCCTCACTCGATGTCACCGAGCTGCAGCCCGGCAGGCCTCGGCACCGCGCAGCCCGAGCCGGGCCAGCAGCGACAGGACCGCGTAATCCCGCAGCCCGGCCGCCGTATCCCGGTCGCAGCCGGTGAGCAGCAGCTCGATCTCGGCCACGCGGCAGCGCAGACAGCCTCCATGACGCGACCGCCGGGACCGCCCCGGCCAGTGGAACGGCGGTCCGCCCGGTCGCGTGCGTGAACCGCAGAAACGCCCGCGGCGAGGTCACCATCGCCTTGGCCGACGCGGTGTTGCGGTCCCGGGAGTGATCCACCATGAACGCGGTGACCTTGGCCGCGTCCAGGCCGTTCACCGCTCCGGGTCCGCCGATTGCGGCCAGGAAGGCCTTCGTCTGCTTGGAATAGCAGCGCACCGACACCGGTGACAGGCCCCGCTCCCGGTCCAGCCACGTGCGGAACTCCGCCAGCAGCCTCGCGCTGTCCCCGCTCACCGGCGGCCAGCCGGCATCCACGTCCGTCCCCATGATCATCTCCCGTCCGGAGGAACCACTGACACGAACCAGACAGGCAGATGACCAGCGAACACGCAGGATTATGCCGACAACGGAAACCCACCCACCGCCCTGACCAGGCGTTCTCCGGGGCCGGTCGGCATAATCCGGGCCTCGGCATAAGCCGACGACATCCTCCTCGGGTTCACCGGACCCAAGGCCGAAGCCGAAGAGGTCAAGCAGCGCCTTGCCCAGTTCCTTCGTGACGATCTCAAGCTGGAACTGTCGCAGGACAAGACTCTGATCACTCACGCGCGCACCAGTGCGGCGGCGAGGTTCCTCGGCTACGAAATCATCGCCCGATCCAGCGACCACAGGGTGACCCGTGGACGACGGACCGGCAACGGCACGATCGGACTGCGCGTGCCCCTTGCGGTGATCAAGGCCAAACGCGCCCCGTATCTCAAGTGTGGTCAAGCCACTCGCCAGACCCGGCTGCTGAGCTACGACGACAACACCATCGTCAACGCCTTCGGGTCGCAATAGCGGGGCATCGTCCAGTATTACCTGCTGGCCGGCGACGTCTGGAGATTCGACCGTCTTCGATGGGTCACGGAGACCTCGATGCTCAAGACGCTGGCGGCCAAGCACCGCTCGACCGTGGCGAAGATGGCCTGAAAGCACAAGACCACGGCCACGTCGAGGTGTTCCACATGGACGAATGCCTGGACTGGCAGGGCAAGGCGCAGCCGCGTATGCATCCGTACTCGTTCCGCAAATACATGCAGCGGCACTTCTACGACCCGATCCGGTCCGAGCCGGCGGTACCGGTCGCCCAACGCCATTGGCTGGAGCCGGAGACCCTTGACACGGTGGTGAACGCGATGGCATCCGCGCCGATCGATCTGACCTACGGCGGCTGGGGCCAGGACGGGCACGTGGCCTACAACCAGGCCCGGCGCAACGCACTGAGCGTGATCACCATCGACGACCTGCGTACGTCCTCGGTCCGGATCCAAGAGAACAACGTCGACACGATCATCGCGCCCGCGCACCGCAAACTCGGTGGGGCCTACCAGTTCGTACCGCCGATGTCGGTGACCCTCGGTATCCGCGAAGTGCTCTCCGCCCGCAAGGTCCGGCTCTTCAGCGACACCGGAGGATGGAGGCAGACGGCCCTGCGGGTCGCGCTCTTCAGCCCGCAAACGGCGGAATACCCCATCACCCTGCTGCAGGAGCACCACGACGCCATGCTCACCGCCACCCAAGAGACCGTTGACCACCCCATCAGCCGGCACCCGGAAATGGACCTTCGATGTTTGACCCGCCACAGGCCATGTAGCCGAACCGCACGGGGAGTTGCTCGATCGCCCGTGATGGGGATGAGCGACTTCGGCGGATAACCGGCAAAGTTGTCCCGACGAAGCATGGTGAACATGAAACGCCACGTCTTATCTCTCATATGCGTGTCATTCCTGTCGGTCAGTGCGCCGCCAGGTGTGGCGAACGCAGCCCCGGCGCCCCTGCTCTCCGCCACGCAGGACGGCGGAACGGTATCCCCCTCATCAGGAACCAGTGCGGCCGCCACGGTCACGCTGATCACCGGAGACAATGTCACGGTCGACGGGCGCGGCCGCGGCGTCACGATCCAGCGTGGCGAGGGCAGGGAGAAGATCTCTTTCGCCGTCGACCGCTCGGCGGGCAGGCTGCGTGTGGTGCCCAGCGATGCCGCGCCGGCCTTGGACGCGGGCACCCTGGATCGCGACCTCTTTGATGTGACCGGGCTGATCGCCGCCGGCTACGCCAGGACAGACCGGCTTCCGCTCATCGTGACCTACCGCGACGAAGCCGCGGAGAAGAGCCTCCGGTCTGCGGCGACCGGCGCCGCGACTGTGGTGCGGGACCTGCCGCTGGTGAACGGCCTGGCCATCCGGGCCGGCAGTGAGGAGCGCGCCGCTTTCTGGCTGGAGCTGTCGGCGCTGACCCGGGGCGGCCGGTCGGCGCGGGTGTGGCTGGATCGGTTGACCATGCCGTTGCTCGTGAGCAGCGTCAAGCAGGTCGGCGCCCCTACCACGTGGGAGCGGGGCCACACCGGCGCCGGTGTGAAGGTCGCCGTTCTGGACTCGGGCATCGACACGACCCATCCCGACCTGGAGGGCAAGGTGAGCCTTCGGGCGAACTTCACCGAGGCCTCCGACGGGCGCGATCTGACCGGGCACGGCACGCATGTGGCGGCCACGGTCGCCGGAGCTGGGCAGGTCAAAGGGGTCGCTCCCGGAGCCGTCCTGCTGGATGGGAAGGTGTGCGACATAGACGGCTGCCCGACGTCGTCGGTCCTGGCGGGGATGCAGTGGTCTGCGGACAACGGCGCCAAGGTGATCAACCTGAGCCTCGGTAGCCCGGACAGAGAAGGATTGGATCTCCTTGAGCAGGCGGTCCAGCTCCTCAGCGATCGCCATGGCGTACTGGTGGTGGCCGCCGCCGGCAACGGTTACGGTGCCCGCACATTGAGCTCACCGGCCAGTGCCGATGCTGCGCTTGCGGTGGGTGCGGTGAACCGATCGGACGGCATGGTCGAGTTCTCCAGCCGAGGCCCGCGAGTGGGCGACTCCGCGTTGAAGCCTGAGATCACCGCGCCGGGCACGGACATCGTCGCCGCGCGCAGCAGAGATTCCGGTGGAGACGGCCTGTACGTACCGAAGTCGGGCACCTCCATGGCGGCCCCTCATGTCGCGGGAGCCGCCGCGATCCTCGCCGGCCAGCATCCTGATTGGGATGGCCGGAAGTTGAAGGCGGCGTTGATGGCCGCTGCCACGCCGAGCCCCGATGCGGAGGTGTTCGCCCAGGGGGCGGGCCGGCTGGACGTGGCCAGAGCCACCACGCAGTCGCTGACCAGTGATCCGGCCGCCGTCAGCTTCGGCCTGCAACTGTGGCCGAATGGCGACCGGCCGGTGAAGCAGCCGATCACCTACCGCAACGACGGAGCCGAACCTGTCACGCTCGCCCTCGCGATCGAGCACGACGCTCACGCGGTGTTCACGGTGACCCCCTCCTCTCTGGTGGTCCCGCCCGGCGGCGTGGCCGAGGCCGTCGTCACAGCCGACGTCTCCAGGCTGGCCACGGACCGGCCGGGAGGCGCTTACCTGTCCGCCGGCGGCGACCGGGCAAGGATCAGCACACCACTGGGCATAGAGAAGGAAAGCGAGAAGTACCCTCTGACGATCAAGTACGTGGATCGGGCAGGACAGCCGGGCACAGGCAGCACTCAGCTGCGCAGGCTCGACGATCCCGCCCAGAGGTCACGCTTCGTCAACATCAACGCGGTGGGCAGCGAGGCCACGGTCCGGCTGGCCAAGGGCGTCTGGGAGCTCAGGAGCGTCGTACGCGAAGGCGAGCACTCCGCCTACCTGGTCCATCCCGCGTTGGAGGTGCGGCAGGCGGGCGCCGTGGTCATGGACGCGCGGATGGCCAGACCGGTCGAGGTGATCCTCCCGGCCGCCGCTGAGCCGCAGTGGGTGTCGGTGAACTACGGCGGGCCACTGACTCGAAACGATGCCGCTGCCGGGGAACTGATCGCCGAGCGGCCGGACCAGATCTCCACGGCCCAGCTGGGGACCAACCCCTTCCCCGACGAAACCGTGACAAGAGTCGATGGACTGTGGACGGGAAGCGATGGTCTCTACCGCCTGGCTTGGTCACACCGGGGCGGCATGGTCACCGGATTCCGGAAGAATGTGGAGCGGCGACATCTGGCAACCGTCCGCGCCGACTACGCGGCGCAGACCCCAGGGACACACGGCATCTGGATCGGCGAAGCACAACTGCCTGACCTCCGGCTCGAGGGCTATCCCCTCAGCACCCCGGTGTCCCTGCCCGCGGCTCACACACTCCATGTGAACTCTGACGGCGACATGCGGTGGCGCAAGCACTTCACCGAGATCGTCTCCGGCGGAAAAGCGCAGGTCTCCTTCGAAGATCGTGAATCGCGGTTCGAGCCAGGACGCCACTACGTCGAACGTTGGAACCGGGGTGTGTTCGCCCCCGTTCTCGCGCAGGACGAACGCGAGGAGACGGCAAGCGCCTGGCGCGAAGGCGACACGATGACCATCGAAGGCGCTCCCCTGGGGGACAGCGCCGGTCGGACAGGCCGCGCCACGTACACGACGGTGCGCACCGCGCTCCACAGGAACGGAGCCCTGGTCGGCGAGAGTCCGTCGTCTCACGCATCGTTCGACGTCCCGAAGGACGAATCCTCCTACCGGTTGGTGATGGAATCCGAGCATCGCCAACCTGCGGCGCTGTCCTCACGAACCTCGACCGCGTGGACGTTCCGGTCCGCCGGTGCCGGCGAAACGGCCAGGCGGCTGCCCCTGTCCATCGTCCGCTTCAAGCCTCCCCTCGACTCCAGCAACACGGCGCCGAGCGGCCGGCCATACCTCATACCGGTCAGCGTCGAACGCCTCGCGGGCTCGGACGCGGGCCCTCCACGGTCCCTCGAGCTGCACGTCTCCTTCGACGACGGAGCGAACTGGGCGCGTGCGGAGGCAGTCGGAGGAGTCATGAAAGTCAGGCATCCCGCCAGAGACGGGTTCGTGTCGCTGCGCGCCAGAGCGACGGATACGCGCGGGAACACGGTGGAGCAGACCATCATCCGCGCGTATCGGACGCTCGCTCGATGACACCCCCTGCCCCATGGGCGGCGTGGCTCTCGACGACGCCGAAGGATGCCGCTCTGCGGTCATCGCGTGAAGGGAATCACCGCGACCGGTGGAGTAAGCGATGTGAACGGCAGAAAGGACACCCCGCATGACCGCTCCACCGGCGGTGAGTGATCCCTCGACGCAGGCCGAAGACGATGACGCCCTGGCCCTCACCGCCTCGGTGCGGGAGCCGGAGCGATTCGCGGTTCTCTACGACCGGTACTTCGAGGAGATCTACCGCTATCTCGCGTTCCGGCTGGGGCAGCAGGCCGCCGAGGACCTGGCGGCGGAGACCTTCCTCGTCGCGTTCCGCAAGCGGCAGACCTTCGACCCCGGCAGAGGCGCCGTACGGCCCTGGTTGTACGGCATCGCCACCAATCTCGTCGTAGGCCGGCGCCGCAAGCTCGCTCGCATGCTCGCAGCCTTCCGACGGGTGCCTTCCGCCAAGGAGGCCGAGGTGGGAATGGAGGACCGGGTGACCACCCGCGTGGACGCGGCCCGTGCTCGGCGGCCGCTGGGGCTGGCGCTGGCCGGCCTGTCCCCGGGCGACAGAGACGTGCTGCTGCTCATCGCGCTGGCGGGTCTCACCTACGACGAGGTGGCCGAGGCACTGTGCATCCCCTACGGCACGGTCTCGTCCCGGCTCAACCGGGCCCGCAGGAAGGTACGGGCCGCTCTCGAGAATGCCGACTCCATGAACGGAGACGCAGATGGATGACCTGGCCGCGATCCGGCAGCAGTGCGCAGTACCAGGGCCGTCGGCGGAGACGGTCACCCGCGGCCGGGCGCGGGTGCTGGCACTGATCGAGCAGGAACACGCTTCGACCGGTCTCGCCGGACGGACGGGCAGCCGGCGCTCCGCGCCACGATCGGCCGGGCGCTCGCCACGGAGGAACCGCTGGCCGGCGTTCGGTCTGGGGCTGACCACGGCCGTGACGGTCGTCACCCTGGTGCTCTCCCAGGCCGCTCAGCCACCCGCACGGCCGAGTGCCCAGCAGATCCTGCTGGCCGCTGCCGCCTCGGTCGGGAAGCAGCCGGCCGACGGCGACTGGTGGGGCATCAAGCTGATCAAAGGCGTGCGGCAGCGCGAGCCGGGCGGCCGGTACACGCTGCAGGTCACCGCGGCCGAGGAGACCTGGATCCAGGCGGCACAGCAGGAGTTCCACTGGACCGTGCGGCAGTATCTCGGCGCCAGGCCAGCCACCCTTCCAGATGAGCAGGCCTGGCGGGCCGACGGCTCTCCCGCGGCCTGGACCTACCGGGATGGCGTGGGCCGCGCGCTCCTGCTCGGTGCGGACTACGAGCGGCTGACGATGGGGCCTGGCCAGGCCCGATCGGATGAGTGGGCCGACACGAACTGGCGGTTGGTGCTCGTCGACAAGCCGCTGACGGAGATGGAGGAACTGCCGCAGGATCCGGAGCGGCTCCGTGCGCTGCTGCAGCCGCCTCAGGGCGACACCACCGACCTGGTGAACAACCTCGCCGAGCTGATCGTCCAGGTGCCGGTCAGCTCTCAGGTACGAGCCGCCGCCTATGAACTCATGGCCTCGCTTCCGGCGGTCACCACCAAAGGCCAGGCCACCGACCAGCTCGGACGTACCGGACAGGCCATCGTCTACCTGAAGCCCGACCCCGAGCATCCCGGCCGGCAGGAGCGAATGAGACTGATCGTCGACCCCGCGACCGGCGCTCCGCTGGCGCTGGAGGAACTCTCCCCGGACACCCACGAGATCGTCGAGTTCAGCGCGGTCGAGTCGACTGCCTGGACCGACCAGAAGCCGAACCTGCCCAACCCCCACCCTCTCGACGAGAACACCCAGTGAGGAAAGCAAACATGCGTAAACCCATGCTGATCACCATCGCCGCGCTCGCCCTTACAGCCATCCCGGCCCCGTCCCTCGCCGTCACGGATGCTCGCGCGTCCGGCTCCGCGGCCGCGACGGCGGAGTCCGCCTTCTGGTACGTCAGGACCCTGCAGACCCGGACACATGCCCGGCAGGTGGGCGTGACGGAGAAGTACTGGCTCGTGCAGCAGGAGGAGAGCCAGGAGTGGGCCGACCGCGACGGCCGTATGTGGCATGCGCACCGATCGCTCGGCTGGCGCCCGAAGAGCGCTGCCGACCAGGCGGCGTGGAAGCGCGATGGATCTCCGCAGCAGTGGAGCTACCGGACCGAGGGCATGCTGGTGAAGCTCTCCACCCAGCGCGGCAAGGCCGTCGTGCGGCCGGTGAAGGGCCCGGTGAAGGGCGCAGGCTGGTGGTTCAACCAGCGGAAGCTGTCCTTCCGGGACATCCAGAGGCTGCCGGCCACGCCGAAGGAGCTGAAAGCGTGGCTGGCGAAGGCATCCGCCGAGGGAGCCGACCCCGTCCGCGCGGAGGACTTCGACATCTGGGTGAAGGGTGCTTACACAGGCTTGCTGTACAGCATGCCCGCGCCCAAACCCGTACGTGCCGCCGCCTACAAGGCGTTGTCCGCGATGCCGGGAGTCCAGCGCGCCAGACAGGGCGCTGGGGTGGAGAGGCTCGCGTACGCGCTGAAGGACCCGAAGGGCCAGACGGCGTTCACCGTCGACGTGGACACGAGAGCCATGACGCTGAAGCGCAGCACGGTGGCCACGACCCACGACGGCAAGCCGCTGCCAGGCAAATCCTGGACCATGGAGCATGCGGCCGAATGGACCGACACTCCCCCGCCGGTCGCTTCCTGATCGACCCGCTGCGGTTGGGCCGTCCGGCAGTGGTGTACGTTTCTGGACGGCCTGCGCCGAATGGCTGCGGTTCACCAAGACACCCCGATCGTTGAGGGCCGGGCCGCGGGCGCCATTCGCGCGCACCTTGGGGGAGCCGGTCCGCCGTTCCGACGCCTGGCCACCGTGGTGTGGCCGACGTCGAGCCGCTGAGCAGGCGCGGGATGCGCCGGCAACGTCGCCACCGGCGGGCCGGCAGGATTCGCAGTTGATCGGCTCACCGGGGTCTCACCAGCAAAGGGCTTGTCCGGCAGCTCAAGGATGGAAGCGATGCCGGTCGATGGCCCTCGGCGAGATGACGGGCCGGGGGTCAGGCCACGGCGTCGTCCGGCCCGGCCACGTGCGCCGGGTCAAGGTCGGGGCGCGGCCGTAGCAGCCTCACGGGGTGCCGGTGCCGCCCCTTGTCCCTGGCGGTGTCGGCGAGGATCTCCACCACCAGCTCGGGCCGGATCCTGGTGTAGGCGATGGGGTCGCGGCGGCCGTAGGGACCACCGGCCCAGCCGGGCGGCAGCGGCACCGGCCACGGGTGGGCACCGAGCGCCGGGGTGAGCAGCGGCGCGATCTCGGCCGCCGCCCGGCCGCCGAGCCGGGTGGTGCGGCCGACCACGCGCAGCCGCCCCTGTTCGTCAAAGCGGCCGAGCAACAGGGTCTCCGGGCGCCTCGCAGGGCCGGTGAATCCCCCGGCCACGGCCTCGGCGGAACTGCGGTACTTCAGCTTCATCCAGCCCCGCACCCCGCCCTGATAGCGGGAGCCGACCGGTTTGATCACCAGACCCTCGACGCCGGCCACGTGCATCGAGGCGTACCAGCCGCGCGCGGTGTCCTCCTGGCGGGTGTGCATGCCCAGTGCGAGGACACCGGCGGAGGGCAGCGCGGCGAACAGTTCTTCCAGCATGGCGCGGCGCACCGACAACGGCCGGTCCCGCACGTCGAGGCCGTCGCCCCGCAGCAGATCGAAGGCGGCGTAGTGGCAAGGGGCGCTGCGAGCGAGCAGCGCCGCCTGCCGATGTCCGGCCGTGTTGCGGCGCTGCAGCGCGCCGAAGTCGAGCCTGCCGGTGGGCGCCCAGCAGACGATTTCGCCGTCCAGCACGGTATGCGGCGGGACGTGCGCGGCGATCGCCGCCGCCACCTCGGGGAAGGCATCGTTCAGCCGTGCGCCGCGCCGGGACTGCAATCGCACCGTGTGATCGCCGGTGAGGACGGCCAGGCAGCGAAAGCCGTCCAGCTTCGGTTCATAGGCCAGCGTGCCCGGGCAGGCCTGAGGGAAGGCGGTGATGCTCCGGGCGAGCATCGGCGCGATCACGCCCCGCAGGTGGGCTGGGCCTACCGGCGTGACGGGCGGGCTGCTCATGGGTCAACCGGCCGCGGTGTTGCGCATTCCGGCTGGTGGCAGGGCCAGGAGAGCATGTGCCGGTTTCTACCGGCCCAGCCAGATGGACAAAACCCCCATTTGGTACAGAAGCCGTCAAGAATGACCCTGGCGGTTGCAGGACGCCCCGGAAAGGAGATCCCGCGCGATGCGACGGTGAGACGTGAGAGGGCACCTCCCCTCCCCCCTCGTGGCC
>NZ_POUA01000025.1 GCF_003236385.1 Spongiactinospora gelatinilytica | reverse complement strand
CCCCAGGACGGGGACACCCCGCGCCACCCTCCCTTCCGTTGGTCGGTTCTCAATCGGTCGAAGACCGGGTGCTCACCCGGACTTGGTGCGGAAGCGCCGGATCGACAGCGGCGCGAAGACGAGGGTCAGCCCGGCGATCCAGACGACCGACCACAGCAGTGGCCGGGCCACCTCGCCGCCGAGCAGCAGCCCGCGCAGCGTGTCGGCGATGGACGTCACCGGGTTGATGTTCACCCAGACCTGGAGCCAGCCCGGCATGGTGTCGGTCGGCACGAACAGGTTGCCGGTGAAGGCCAGCGGCAGAATGATCAGGAACGCGAACTCCGACGCGCTCTCCGCGGCGCGCATGGTCAGGCCGAGCAGCGCCGACCCCCACGACATGGCGAAGCCGAAGCCCAGCAGCAGCAGGACGGCGGCCAGGGTCGCGACGATGCCGGTCTGGATGCGGAAGCCGAGCAGCGTGCCGACGATCAGCAGGACCACGATGGACAGCAGGTAGCGGACCATCTCGCCGAGGATGGCCCCGGTCAACGGGGCGAACCGGGCGATCGGCAGGCTGCGGAAGCGGTCGTAGACGCCCTTCTTGAAGTCGGTGCCGAGCGCGGTGCCAAGGCGCATGGTGGCGAACAGCGTGGCCTGCACGAGCATGCCCGGCAGGGCGAACTGGAGGTAGTCGCGCCAGTCACCCTTGATCGCGCCGCCGAACACGAACGTGAACATCAACACGATCACGATCGGCTGGACGACGAGCTCGATGATCTCTTCGGGATTGGTCTTCAGGTGCAGCAGGCTGCGCCTCGTCAGCGCCAGCGTCTCCCGGGCGCCGGCGAAGGGCGCGGCGGCGGGCCCGGCGGCGGGCCCGGCGGCGGGCATGGTGGTCATGAACTCTCCTTCATCGGTTCGCGGGGGCGCTCACGCGCTCCTGCCGCCCACGGCCTCGCGGTGCCCGGTCAGGGTCAGGAACACCTCGTCCAGGCTGGGACTGCGCAGCGCCAGTTCGGCGACCGCGATGTCGGCGAGGTCCAGCCGCAGCACCGCGGCGCGCAGCCCGTCCCGGTCGGCCATCGGCACGGTCACCCGCCGGTCCTCGACCGTGGCCGGGGTCCGCGCGATCTCGCCGAGGATCGCGGAGACCTCCTCCCGGTCGCCCGGGTCCACCGGCCACACCTCCAGCACCTGGCCGCCCAGCTTGCTCTTCAGCTCGTGCGGGGAGCCCTCGGCGATGACGTGCCCGTGGTCGAAGACGACGATGTGGTCCGCGAGCTGGTCGGCCTCCTCCAGGTACTGGGTGGTCAGCAGCACGGTGGTGCCGTCGGCCACCAGGTCGCGGATGACGTCCCAGAGGTCGTCGCGGGCGGCCGGGTCCAGGCCCGTGGTCGGCTCGTCCAGGAACAGCACCCGCGGCCGGCCGAGCAGGCTGGCGGCCAGGTCGAGCCGCCGCCGCATGCCGCCGGAGTAGGTGCCCGCGGAGCGCTTGGCCGCGTCGGTCAGCCCGAACTGCTCCAGCAGGCGGGTCGCCCGGCTGCGGGACTCCTCCCGGGACATGCCGAGCAGCCGGCCGATGAGGAACAGGTTGTCGAAGCCGCTGATGATCTCGTCCACGGCCGCGTACTGGCCGGTCAGGCCGATGACCTTGCGCACCTCTTTGGCCTGCCGTACGACGTCGTGGCCGCCCACTTCGGCGACACCGCCGTCGGGCTGCGCCAGGGTGGCCAGGATGCGGACCGCCGTGGTCTTTCCGGCGCCGTTCGGCCCGAGCACGCCGAGGACCTGCCCTGACCGTGCGGCGAAGCCGACCCCGTCGAGCGCGCGCGTGGAACCGTAGGTCTTGCTGAGGTTCTCAGCTCTGATGGCGTAGGACATGGCCACCTCCCTCTCTTCGTGTGTCGATGGTGTTCCACGGCCCTGTTCCGGGCCGCACCACGCGCTGACGCGCCCCTGTCACGATCTGACGGAGCCGAGCCGGTGGAATGCGCGGTTGAAGTAGATGAGCGGGTCGCCGCTGTGGAAGTGCACCCAGTCGACCCGGCCGAGCAGCAGCATGTGATCCCCGGCGTCGTAGCGGTCCTGGATCGAGCACTCGATCCCGCACAGCGCCGAGTCGACGATCGGCAGGCCGGCCGGGGTCTGCGTCGCGACGCCCGCGCCGAACTTGTCCGCCCGGGTGTCGGCGAAGCGCAGCGCGACCTCGTCCTGCCCGTCGCGGAGCATGCTGACCGCGAAGCGGCCACAGGAGGCGAAGACCGGGTAGCACCTGGCCGACTGGGCCAGGCAGACCAGCAGCAGCGGCGGGCTCAGCGAGACCGAGCAGAAGGACGTCGCGGTGAAGCCGTACGGCTTGCCGCCCTCGTCCATGGTGGTGACCACGGTGACGCCGCTGGCGAAGGCGGACATGGCGGTACGGAACGCGTCCGGCGAGGTCATGGCAGGAGCACGACCTGACCGGCGTAGTTGAGGCCCGCGCCGAAGCCCAGCAGCAGGGCCGCCCCGCCGGGCGGCGCGAGGCCGTCGCGGAGCAGGGCGTCCATGGCGAGCGGGATGGACGCGGCCGAGGTGTTGCCGCTGACCGCGACGTCACCGGCGACCGCGACGTGATCGGGCAGCTCCAGCTTGGCGGCCAGGATTTCGATCATGCGGATGTTGGCCTGGTGCGGGATGAACGCCGCCAGGTCGTGCTGGTCGATCCCGGCGCCGGCCAGCGCCCGCAGCCCGGCTGGCACCATGTGCTCCACGGCCCAGCGGAAGACCCTGCGGCCGTCCATCTTCATCATCGGCGGCGGAAGCGTCGGATCGGCGCGGAAGGCGTCCCATGTGGTGTTCATCCGCAGCGCCTCCCGGGAGGCGCCGTCGGCCCCGCGGACCGCGGGGCCGATGCCCGGCCGGTCGGATGGACCCACCAGGACGGCGCCCGCGCCGTCGGCGAACAGGAAGGAGATCGTCCGGTCGGTGGGATCGACGATGTCGGTCATCCGCTCGCTACCGATGACCAGCACGTATGTGGACTGTCCCGTGGAGACCATGTCGGCGGCGACGGCCAGGGCGTGGCAGAAGCCCGCGCAGGCCCCCGACACGTCGAAGCCGCCGGCGTCGAGCGCCCCCAGGTCGTGCGCGACCCTGACGGCCAGCGGCGGCGTCTGCACCAGGTTGGACATGCTGGCCACCACGACGCAGCCGACCCGGTCGGCGGTGACGCCCGCGTGCCGGAGCGCCGCGCGGCCGGCGGACACGGCCATCGCCTCCAGGGTCTCGTCCTTGCCGGCGAACCGGCGCGAGCGGATTCCGGATCGGCTGACGATCCATTCCTCCGACGATTCGATCCACTCGCATATCTCGCTGTTGGCGACCGCGCGCGGCGGCCGGTGCACGCCCAATCCGAGAATGCGGCAGTGTGTTCGCGGGGCCGCCAGAAGCTGGCTGGTCATGGCAGTCTCGGACCTCCTTGCGTCGGCATTCGGGCCATGGTCGCGAGGCGCGTTTGAAGGCGCTTCAAAGACGGCTTGAGAACGCGGCGGTCTCGAGTCCTTCTCAAGGGTTCTTCCAAGGCCGCGGGCGATCGTGGCGGACATGCAGAAGTTCACGCTCGATGACCTGAAGCGCGTTGTCGGTAAGTGCCTGGGCGCCTCGGAGGCGGCCGAGCTCACCGAGGAGTCCGCGGACACCCCCTTCGAGAAACTCGGCCTGGATTCGCTGGCCAGATATGAGGTCGTCACGGTTATTCAGGAGGAACTGCGGCTGCCGATCCCCGATGACGACGTGGACCAGATGGCCACGGCACGGATGGTGCTGGATTATGTGAACGGAAGGCTGGCCGGCGTAGCGCCGTGACCACCCCAGAAGTGCTTTAAAGTCGCCCTGTGGAGTTTCGGATCCTCGGTCCCCTCGACGTATGGCGCGACGGCCGGTCGATCGAGGTCAGAGGCGCCCGGCTCCGGGCGCTACTGATCATCCTCGGCCTGAACACGGGCCAGGTCGTGCCGGCCGACCGGCTGATCGGTGACGTGTGGCCCGACGGCGCTCCGGCCGACGCCGTCAACGCGTTGCACTCCCTGGTGTCGCGGCTGCGGGCGGTGATCGGCCGGGACGTGATCGATTCCCGGCTCGGCGGCTATCTGCTGGCGGCCGAGCCGGACGACCTCGACGCCAACCGGTTCGAGCGGCTGGCCGCCGCGGGCCAGGCCGCCCTCGCCGGGCGCGACCACGCCCGCGCGGCCGAACTCCTCGGCGCGGCGCTGGAACTGTGGCGCGGCCCCGCGCTGCTCGACGTGGCCGAAGCCCTTTTCGCCCAAGGACCCATCGCCCGGCTGGAAGAACTCCGGCTGTCGGCGACCAAGGACCGCATCGAGGCCGACCTCGCCCTCGGCAGGCACGCGGCGCTGCTGCCCGAACTGGAGACCCTGCTCGCCGCCCGCCCGCTGGACGAGCGGCTGCGCGCCTTCCAGATGCGCGTGCTGTACGCGTCGGACCGGCAGGCGGCGGCCTTGGAGGTCTACCGGCAGACCAAGCAGGCCCTGGCCGACGAGCTGGGCGTGGACCCCTCGGCCGAGCTGGAGACGACCTATCTGGCCGTGCTCCGCCGCGATCCGCTGGTCCGCGACGGCGGGCACGGGGGCCGGCGTACCAACCTGCGGGCGTCGCTGACGTCGTTCGTGGGCCGCGACGCCGAGATGGAGATGGTCGAACGCCACCTGGCCGAACACCGCCTGGTCACCCTGATGGGCCCCGGCGGGGCGGGCAAGACCCGGCTGGCCAGGGAGGTCGGCGCGCGGGCCATCGAGCACTCGCGCGATGAGGTCTGGCTGGTGGAGCTGGCCGCGGTCACCGAACCGGCCGACGTGCTGGGGGCCATGGCCGCGGTACTGCACCCGCCGGAGGGCATTCTGCTGACCGGCGCGCGGGACGGCGTGCCGCCCGCCTTCGACCTGGACCGCCTGGTGACCATGCTGGCCACCCGCCGCTCACTGCTCATCCTCGACAACTGCGAGCACGTGATCGAGGAGGTCGCCCGGCTGGCCGAGGTGCTGCTCGGTTCCTGCGCGGGCCTGCGGGTGCTGGCCACCAGCAGGGAGTCACTGAACATCGCCGGGGAACGGCTCGCCTGGGTGCCGCCGCTCATGGTGCCCGCGGACGCGACCCGGCCCGCCGAGGCGCTGGAGGCCCCCGCCGTGCGGCTGTTCGCCGACCGGGCCGCGGCGATCGTGCCGGGTTTCACCGTCTCCGAACGCAACGTCGCGGGCGTGGCCCGGATCTGCCGCAGGCTGGACGGGATGCCGCTGGCCATCGAGCTGGCCGCGGCCCAGTTGCGCGTGCTGTCGGTCGAACAGCTCGCCGAACGGCTCGACGACAGGTTCCGGCTGCTGGTCGGCGGCAGCCGTACGGCCTTCGCCCGCCACCAGACGCTGCGCGCGGTCGTGGACTGGAGCTGGGAGCTGCTGGAGCCGGCCGAGCAGGTGCTGCTGCGGCGTCTTTCGGTGTTCGCGGGCGGGGCCACGCTGCAGTCGGCCGAACAGGTGGCGGGCGCGGACGTGCTGCCGCTGCTCGGCGCGCTGGCCGACAAGTCGCTGTTACAGGTGTCCCGCGAGCCCGCCGGCATCCGCTACCGCATGCTGGAGACCGTGCGCCTGTACGCCCTGGAACGGCTCGCCGAGTCGGGGGAGCGGGAACGGCTGCGACGGGCGCACGCCGCCACGTTCCTGGCGCTGGCCGAGCGCGCCGAACCCTGCCTGCGCGGCCCGGACCAGGTCACCTGGCTGGACCGGCTCACGGCCGAACACGACAACCTGCGCGCCGCGCTGCGCCAGGCGATCGACGACCACGACGCCGGGAGCGCCGTCCGGCTGGTGGCCGCGCTCGGCTGGTACTGGCGGCTGACCGGAGCGCGCGGCGAGGGCGCGGAGTGGGCCAGGCAGGCGCTGGCCGTGGCGGAGGGCGCTCCCCCGGACGCCACCGTGCTGGCCCTGCTGCTCGGCGGGCTCGACCTCGGCCGGGAACCGGCCGGCCGGGCGCGGGCGGCGGTGGCGGCGTGGCGGGCCGCCGGCGAACCGGGCCGCCACCCCTACCTCATCCTGGCCGATCCCGCGCTGGCCATCGCGCTCAAGGAGCCGCCCGGGCACATCGCCGAGCTGGCCTCCCGGCACGTCGCCGACCCCGACCCGTGGACCAGGGCGACCGCGCTGCTGTGGCGGGGCATGCGCCGGCTGGACGACGCCGACCGGCAGGCCGCCGCCGACTTCGACGCCGCCCTCGCGGCGTTCCGCTCGGCGGGCGACCGGTGGGGCATGGCCTCGGCGCTGCGGGCGTCGGCCGAGATCGCCTTCGTCCGGCGCGAGTACGACCGCGCCCGCACCGCGTACGCCGAGGCGCTGCGGCTGTCCGACGAGCTGGGCGCCCGCCACGAGCGTCCCGGCCTGCTGTTCTACCTGGCCACGATCCAGATCGAGCACGGCGAGCGGGAGGCCGGGCTGGCCAGCCTGCACGAGGCCAGGGCGCTCGCCGAGGACATGGGCCAGGCGTCCACTGTCGCTGGTGTGCACCTGCTGCTGGGCAACCTGGCCCGGCGCGAGGGCGACGCCGACCGGGCGCACGAGCACCTGACGGCCGCCGCCGCCATCGTCGAGGACGCCGACGCGGACCTCATGGAACTTCGTTCGATGGTGCTGACCTCGCTGGGCCTGCTGCACGCCGGGCAGGGCCGGCTGGAGCAGGCGGAGGAGGCGCACGGCAGGGCGCTCGGCGCGGCCGTGCGCAGCGCCGACGTGCCGGTGATCGGGGCCGTCCTGATCGGCCTCGCCGACCTCGCGGCCCGGCGCGGGGCCCACGAGCGCGCCGCGGTGCTGCTCGGCGGGGCGGCGGCCATGGCGCCGGGGCCGGGGCTGTCGCCGGAAGACCTGTCCGCCATCACGCGGGCCGCGGTCGACGGGCTGGGGCGGGCCGCCTTCGACCGGCTGTCCGCCCGCGGGCGCACCATGGGCCGCCAGGAGCTGATCGCATACGGCGGGGCGGCGTCCTGACCTCAGGCGGCCACGATCTCGCACAGCACCGCGCCCCCCGCGACCGTCTGCCCCACCTCGGCCGCCAGCCCCCTGACCACGCCGGCCTTGTGCGCGGCGAGCGGTTGTTCCATCTTCATGGCCTCCAGGATCAGCAGGCTGTCCCCTTCCTGGACGGCGTCCCCGTCGGCGACGAACACCCGCACGATCGTGCCCTGCATGGGGCTCACCAGCGTGTCGCCCCCGGCCACCGGCTTGCGTCCGGCCTTGCGCCGCCGGGCCTCGGCCGGGCGGGCGGCGGTGGCGGCCGGCGCCGCGAATCCGGCGGGCAGTGAGACGGCGACCCGCCGCCCGCCCACCTCGACGGTGAGCAGTTCGCGCCCGGCCGGGGTCTCCTGCTCGGGCTCGGCGTCGTACGGGGGGATCAGCCCGGCGAACTCGGTCTCGATCCACCGGGTGTGGACGGTGAACGGCTCGGCCGGGCCGGCGGGCGCGAACGCCGGGTCGTTCACGACGGCCTGGTGGAAGGGCAGCACGGTGGGCATCCCGGCGAACTCGCAGTGGCCGAGCGCCCGCCGGGCGCGGGCCAGGGCCTCGGCCCGGTCCCGGCCGGTGACGATCACCTTGGCGATCAGCGAGTCGAACGTCTGGGGGACGGTCATCCCCTCGGCGTAGCCGAGATCGACGCGCACGCCGGGCCCGGTGGGCAGCCGCAGCCGGGTGAGGGTGCCCGGCGCGGGCAGGAAGCCGCGCCCCGGGTCCTCGGCGTTGATCCGGAACTCGATGGAGTGCCCGCGCACGGGCGGGTCGCCCTGGTCGAGCCGGTCGCCCGCGGCGATCCTGAGCTGTTCGCGCACCAGGTCGATGCCGGAGACCTCCTCGCTCACCGGGTGCTCGACCTGGAGGCGGGTGTTCACCTCCAGGAAGGTGATCGTCCCGTCGGCCCCCATCAGGAACTCGCAGGTGCCCGCGCCGACGTAGCCGCCCGCCCGCAGGATCGCCTTGGAGGCGTCGATGAGCCGCCGGGTCTCCCCGGCCGGCAGGAACGGCGCGGGAGCCTCCTCGACCAGCTTCTGGTGCCGCCGTTGCAGGGTGCAGTCGCGGGTGGAGACCACCACGACGATGCCGTGCGTGTCGGCCAGGCACTGGGTCTCCAGGTGGCGGGGGCGGTCCAGGTACCGCTCGGCGAAGCACACGCCGGACCCGAAGGCCGCCTCGGCTTCGCGCACCGCGGACTCGTACAACTCCGGGATCTCCTCGATGGTCCTGGCCACCTTCATGCCGCGACCGCCGCCGCCGTGCGCCGCCTTGATCGCCACCGGCAGGCCGTGCTCGCGGGCGAAGGCCACGACCTCCTCCGCGCCGGACACCGGGCCGGACGTGCCGGGCGCGAGCGGCGCGCCGACGGTCCGCGCGATCTCCCTGGCGCGCACCTTGTCGCCGAGCAGCCGGATGGCCCGCGGGGGCGGGCCGATCCAGGTGAGTCCGGCGTCGATGACGGCCTGCGCGAAGTCGGCGTTCTCGGCCAGGAATCCGTAGCCGGGATGCACCGCGTCGGCCCCCGCGCGCACGGCCACGTCGAGCAGCCGCTCCACGTTGAGGTACGTCTCCGCCGCCGAACGCCCGCCCAGCGCGTACGCCTCGTCGGCCACCCGGACGTGCAGGGCGTCCAGATCCTGTTCCGCGTAGACGGCGACTCCGGCGATCCCGGCGTCGCGGCAGGCGTGAGCGACGCGTACGGCGATCTCACCACGATTGGCGATAAGCACCTTATGCACGTGTTCTCCATGATCTGGGGGAGTGGTAGCCCGGTACGGGGAGGCGCGTGGGCCGCCGGCGCAGCGGGACCCGGTGGGCCGCGGGCCGCGCCCGCGACCCCGCGAGCAGCGCGATGACCACGGCGGCGAGCTCTTCTTCGGTCAGCTCGGCGCCGGAGAGGCGGATGTCCATCAGAACGGCGGGTTGCCGTGCTTGCGGGAGGGCAGCGGCTGATGCTTGGCGGCCAGCATCTCCAGCGCGCGGATGAGCGTGCGCCGGGTGTCGGCCGGGTCCACCACGTCGTCCACGAGACCGCGTTCGGCGGCGTGGTAGGGGTGCATCAGCTCCCTGCGGTACTGGGCGATCCGCTCGGCCCGTACCGCCTCCGGGTCGGCCGCCGCGGCGATCTCCCTGCGGAAGATCACGTTGGCCGCGCCCTCCGCGCCCATCACCGCGATCTCGTTGGTCGGCCAGGCGTACGACAGGTCCGCCCCGATCGAGCGCGAGTCCATCACGATGTACGCCCCGCCGTACGCCTTGCGCAGGATCATCTGGATCCGCGGCACCGTGGCGTTGCAGTAGGCGTACAGCAGCTTGGCACCGTGCCGGATGATCCCGCCGTGCTCCTGCTCGACCCCCGGCAGGAAGCCCGGCACATCGACCAGCGTGAGCAGCGGGATGTTGAAGGCGTCACAGGTCTGCACGAAGCGGGCCGCCTTGGTGGAGGCGTCGATGTCCAGCACGCCCGCGAGCGAGGCCGGCTGGCTGGCCACGATGCCCGCGACCCGCCCGCCGAGCCGGGCGAACGCGCAGATGACGTTCGTGGCCCAGGCGGCGTGGACCTCCATGAAGTCGCCGTGATCGACGATCTCCTCGATCACCTCGCGCATGTCGTAGGCCCGGCTCGGGTCGGCGGGCACCAGGTCCAGCAGCCTGTCGTTGCGCCGGCCCGCCGGGTCGCTCAGGAAGTCACCGGGCGACTCGTCCGGCGGCAGTTCCCGGTTGTTGGCGGGCAGGTAGGCCAGCAGGTCGCGTACCGCGGCCAGGCACTCCTCCTCGTCGTCGTAGGCGAAGGCCGCCACCCCCGACACGCTCGCGTGGACGTCGGCCCCGCCCAGTTCGGCGTGCGTCACCTGGGCCCCGGTCACGGCCTGCACCACGTCGGGACCGGTGATGAACATCTGGGCCGTGCCGCGCACCATGAACACGAAGTCGGTCAGGGCGGGGGAGTAGGCCGCGCCGCCCGCGCACGGCCCCATGATCACATTGATCTGCGGGACCACGCCGGACATCCGGGCGTTGCGCTGGAAGATCCCGCCGTACCCGGCGAGGGCGGTGACGCCCTCCTGGATCCGCGCCCCGGCGCCGTCGCACAGGCCGACCACCGGCGCCCCGGTCGCCTCGGCCAGGTCCAGCAGCTTGTGGATCTTCTCGGCGTGCGCCTCGCCGAGCGCCCCGCCGAACATCCGGAAGTCGTGGGCGTAGACGAAGACCTTGCGCTGGTTCACCTCGCCCCAGCCGGTCACCACCCCGTCGGAATAGGGCCGCTTGTCCTCCAGGCCGAAGCCGCGGGCCCGGTGCAGCCGGAACGGCTCGATCTCGGTGAACGAGTCCTTGTCGAAGAGCAGATCGATGCGCTCGCGCGCGGTGAGCTTGCCCTTGGCGTGCTGCGCGGCCGTGCTCTTCGCGCCGGGGCCTTCCACGACCCGCTCCCTGAGCCCGGCCAGCTCCTCCACTCGCCCGCGCATATCGGGCTCGCCGAGCCGGGCGGGGGCGCGTTCGTCGAGTGCGGTCATCCCGTCCTCCCTTCCCCGAACCAGGCCGCCAGGGCACTGGTCAGTTCCTTCTCGCCGAACACGGCTCCCGCGGGCAGCACCCACGCCACACAGCCGTCGGGCCTGAGCAGGAGCGCGTCGACGCCGTCGATCCCGGCCTTCGCCGAGACGGTCCCGACCCGGGCCGACCAGCCCGCCGCCGCGGCGTGGACCTCGGCCCGGCCGGCCAGGTCCAGCAGCAGCCCCTGGCCGCCCAGCCGTTCGCGGAGCCGCCCGCCGGCGCCGCCCAGCGGCAGGTCCGGGCAGAGCGTGCCGACCAGCGGATGGGCCTCGCCCAGGTCGTACCGGACCGACTGGCCGGTCTTCATGTCCACGATGAGCCGGGTGACCGGCTCCAGGCCGACCAGCCCGGCGAACAACTCGCGCAGCGCGCGGCTCTGCGGGTCGGGCCGCATCAGCGCCGCCTGCGCGCGCGTGTTGTGCAACAGCACCGCGCCCACCGGGTGGCGCTCGACGGTGTAGGTGTCCAGCAGGCCCTCGGGGGCCCATCCCTGGACCTGCGCGGCCAGCTTCCAGCCCAGGTTCGCCGCGTCCACCAGGCCGACGTTGAGGCCCTGGCCGCCGAAGGGGGCGTAGATGTGCGCCGCGTCCCCGGCGAGCAGCACCCGCCCGGCGCGGTACGACGTCACCTGCCGGGCCTCGTCGGTGTAGACGAAGCCGGAGACGAGTTCGTCGATGACCACGTCGGTGCCGCTGACCCGGCGGACGGCGGCCTGGAGGTCCGGCAGGGTGAGCGGCGCGTACGGGTCGTCCGGCGGGCTGTCGAACTCCACGGCGGCCACCCGCTGCGCGCCGAACCCGGCGAACACGAAGACGCCGCGCTCGGTGTGGTGGAACCCGGGGGTCAGCTTGGCCCGCTCGGACTCGGCCAGCCGTACCACGCCGTCCCGGCCGGTGAGGCCGGCCGGAGAGCCGACGAAGTCGAAACCCGCCAACTCACGCACGGTGCTGCGGTGACCGTCGCAGCCGGCCAGGTAGGCGCAGCGGACCTGGAGCGGGCCGCCGGGCGCGGCGACCCGCACGCTCACCCCCTGCTCGTCCTGGCTCAGGCCGACCACCTCGTGCTCGCGCCGCACCTCCACGCCCAGCCGGTCGGCGTGCCTGGCCAGCAGTGCCTCCAGCTCCGGCTGGTCGATGCGGACGCGGCGGCGGTCCGGGTCGGAGGCCAGCGACGGGTCCAGGAAGATCCCGCCGAAGTGTTCGCGCGGGCCGCCGGCCTTGCCGGTGAGGGCGAGGTCGCGGGCCGTCGCGGCCTCCTCGGCCGCGCCCAGCTCGGCGGCCAGGCCCAGGCCGTACATGGCCTCGGCGGCCAGCGGGCCCATCGAGCCCGCCTTGATCGCCTGGTCCGGCCGGGCCCGCCGTTCCAGGACCAGTACCGACACCCCGGCCGAACGCAGCTCGCAGGCGAGCATCAGCCCGACGGGCCCGCCGCCCGCCACGACGACCTCGAAGTAGTTGGTCACGGGGACACACTCCTCACAGCTCGGTGACGACGTCGTCGTAGGCCAGCCGCGGAAGCCGCGGCGGCACGGCGGTCGCGGCGGGCCTGCCGATGTTGAGCACGGTCAGCACGGTGTGCCCGCCGTCGCCGAAGAACTCCTTGTCGATGCCCTCGGGGTCGAAGCCGAGGGTGGGGGCGGCGGCCAGGCCGGCCGCGCGGATGCCGAGGATGAGGTACGCGATCTGGAGGGCCGCGTTGAACCGGGCGGACTCCTTGCGCACGAACGGGTCCTCGAACAGCCGCGCCGCGTCCGGCTTCGCCGGGAACAGCTCCGGCAGCCGCTCGTGGAAGCGCAGGTCGGCGGCGAGCAGCACGGTCAGCGGAGCCGCCGCGGTACGGGTCTTGTTGATGCCGAGCATCCATCGGACCACCGCGGCCCTGGCCTGCGCCGAACGCAGCACCACCATCCGCAGCGGCTGCTGGTTCATCGACGTGGGGCCGTACTTGACCAGGTCGTAGACGGCCCGCAGGTGCTCCTCGGTCACCGGCTCGCCGGTGAACGCCTCCACCGTGCGCGCCTCGCGGAACAGCAGGTCCTGCGCCGCGGCGTCGAGGAGCAGCCCATGGGCGCCCTCAGCCATCGCGCCCCGGCCCGAACCACCTGGACAGGGCCGCCGCCAGCGCCTGGTCACGGTGCGCGGCGCCCGCGGGCAGCGCCCACGCGACGCAGCCGTCCGGCCTGACCAGCAGCGCGTCCAGGTCGTCCATCGCATCGGCCTTGACCTGGGCGGTGACGACCGTGACGCGCCCGGACCAGCCCGCGGCGGTGGCCCGGACCTCCGCCCGGTCGGCCAGGTCGAGCAGGACCCCGCGGCCCCCGCCGAAGTGCTCGGCGAGATGCCCGCCGGTGGACAGCTCCGGATCGGCCAGCAGCGACCCTGCGGGCTCGCCCTCCTCGCCCACGTCGTAGCGGGTGGACAGGCCCGTCACCATGTCGTACAGGTGCCGGTTGACCGCGTCGAGGCCGAGCGTGCCGGCGAACAGGTCGCGCATCGCGCGGCTTTGCGCATCGGGCCGCATGAGCGCGGTCTGGGCGCGCGTGTTGTCCAGCAGCCGGGCGGCCTCGGGGTGGCGCTCGGCGGTGTAGGTGTCCAGCAGGCCCTCGGGGGCCCGGCCCTGGACCTGCGCGGCCAGCTTCCAGCCGAGGTTCGCGGCGTCCACCAGGCCCACGTTGAGGCCCTGGCCGCCGAACGGCGGGTGTACGTGGGCCGAGTCGCCGGCCAGCAGCACCCGGCCCAGCCGGTAGGTGGTGGCCTGGCGGGTGTGGTCGGTGAAGCGCACCCCGGACAGCAGCTCGTTGATGGTCGCCTCGGTGCCGCTCACCCGGCGGACGCTCTCCTGCAGCTCCCCGGCCGTCAGCGGCACGTCCCGGTTCTCCGGCGGGCCCTCGAACTCGATGGTCGCCACCCGGTTCGCGCCGAACACGGCGAACAGGTAACCGCCGTCCGGCGTCAGGTTGAAGCCGGGCCGCAGGCCGTCCGGGTCGCCCATGCGCACCAGGCCCTGGCGGCCGGTGAGCGTCGGGCCGGTGCCCGCGAAGTCGAATCCGGCCAGCTTGCGCACGGTACTCCGGCCGCCGTCGCAGCCGGCCAGGTAGGCGCAGCGGACCTCGATCGGCCCGTCGGCGGTGGAGACGTGGACGCTCACGCCGTCCTCGTCCTGGCTCAGGCCGACGACCTCGTGCCGATGGCGGACGTCCACGCCGAGGCGTTCGGCGTGGCGGGCCAGGATGCCGTGCAGGGTGAGCTGGTCCACCCGGACCCGGCGGCGCGCGGGATCGGCGGACCGCGCCGCGTCCAGCGGCAGCCCGGCGAAATGCTCCGGCGGCGTCATCCCGCCCGGCCGCCCACCGGGCCCGCCCGGCCCTCCGGGGCGACCGGATGCTCCAGAGCCACCGGGCCCACCAGGGCCTCTTCCGGCTGCCGATGGCCCTCCGGGGCCGCCCGGTCCACCGGGGCCTCCGGGGCGACCGGGTGCTCCAGGGCCGCCTCCGGGTCCTGTGGCACCGGCAGGTCCGCTGGGGCCGCCCTTGGACATGAGTGCGGCGATGATCTCCTCGTCGCGGCGGGTGGCCTCCGCCTCGGCGGCCAGTAGTTCGTCGCGCAGGCCGAGCCTGGCGATCGCCTCGGCCGCCAGCGGGCCGATGATGCCCGCCTTGGGCATCGGGTCCGGGGCCGGCCGCCGTTCGAGCACCAGTACCGACACCCCCGCCGAGCGGAGCTCGCAGGCGAGCATCATCCCGACGGGGCCGCCGCCGGCCACCACGACGTCATGGCGGTAGTTCGTCATGGTCATCCCCTGGCCTCCGCGTCCGTGCGGGCGAGCGAGACGATGATCAGGTCCCGCTGGGCCCGGCCGCCCGCCTTGGGGGTGAACGGCGTGCAGTGGTGGGTGAGGGTCCGGTCGTCGAGCAGCAGCGTCTCGCCCACGCCGAGCCGGCGCTCGAACACCAGCGCGGACTCGTCCTCGGCCAGGGCCAGCATGTGCACGGCCCCGTTGACGTCCTCCTCCGCCACGACGGTGACCAGCACATGGTCGCCGCCGCCCTGGTGGAAGCCCTGCGAGGGGCGGGCGATCTGCTTGTCGTCGGCGTAGTTGCGGACCTGGAACACCGTCAGGCGGAACTCCTCGCCGGGCACCTTCGCGCGTACCGTGTCGTCGGCGAGCTGCTCGGCCACGAAGTCGCGCACCGCGGGCCCGAGCCGGTCATAAGGCGAGTCGCCGTCGTCGTTCCAGGTGACCGCGGTGCCCTTGGCGTGCCCGGTGCCCAGCCCGACGTACCGGACGATGTCGTCGTCCTTGAACCCGGTGTTCGGGGTCAGCTCGTCGAAGCTCCGCAGCAGGCCCTTGCCGATCTTGTCAACACTGCTGAACGTGTGGTGGTACATCAACGCTCCTCCACGGTGGCGACCACGCGGGTCCAGCCGGCCCCGGCGCCCGCGATGGACACCGGAAAGCACGACACCTCGAATCCGGTGGCCGCGGGCAGCGCACCCAGATTCGCGAGCTTTTCCAACTGCAGGTACTCCTTGCGCCGCCCGTAGACGTGCGCGGGCCACAGGCAGGCCGGATCGCCCGTCCGCTTGTAGTCCTCGATCATCGCGCGCATCGGCTTGTCCAGGCCCCAGGCGTCGATGCCGATGACCCGCACACCGCTCTCCACCAGGAACTCGGTGCCCTCACCGGACAGCCCGGCGTAGTCCGTCAGGTACTCGGCGCCGCCCCACAGGGCGTCCGCGCCCGTCCACAGCAGCACGATGTCGCCGGGGACCAGCGCGTGCCCGGCCTCGGTGAGCGCCGCGCGGAGCTGGTCCACGGTGATGGCGGTGCCGGCCGCGACGTGCCGCAGGTCCAGCCGGACCCCCGGGCCGTGGCACCAGTCCAGCGGCACCTGGTCGATGCTCTTGGCCGGACGGCCGGCGGTCAGCGGGCCGTAGTGCAGCGGCGCGTCCATGTGCGTGCCGGTGTGCGTGGTCAGCGTGACGGTCTCGTTGGAGATCGCCATGCCGTCCGGGAAGTCGTCGGGGTTCAGCCCGAGGACGATCGCGCCGGTGCGGTGGTCGAGGAGTTCGACGGTCACCGGCGTAGCCTCACTCGGCGTGCTCTGCGTGGCCACGCTGAGGTCGTAGAACCTCTTCATGCGGGTTCCGCGACCAGTCGTTCCGCCTCGGACTTCACCGCGTTGAGGTCGGCCACGCTGTTGCGCTCGACGGCCGCGTGCAGCATCGCGTCGGCCTCCTCGGGGGAGAACCGGCCGGCGACCTTGCCGTCCACGGCCTCGCGGGTCTCGAAGTCGTGGGTCAGCACGAGCTGGGTGCGGTCCGCCCCGAACGGGAACGCCCGCCACTCGCCGCCCATCCGGCCCACGATCGGCGCGGTCTCAAGCTGGCGGTAGGCGATGACGTGCCGCCCGGCGTCGATGTCCCGCCTGGAGACCCAGGTGGCGGTCTCGCCGTTGACGTCCACCACGAACCGGGCGATCTGGTACGTCGAGTCGCCCTCGATGATCTTCACGTCCTGGGTGGGCGGGAAGATCCGCGCGTATCCCTCCACGTCCACCAGCAGGTCCCAGACCACACTGATCGACGCGTCCACGGTGACGGTGTGCTCCGCGTACGGCATGGCGCTTCTCCTTGGTCAGTCGGGGTTGGTCGGTCGGTCGATCGGGGGGTCAGACCGACATCTGCTCGTGGTTGGCGTACGCGGCCTCGAACTGCAGCTTGCCCTTCCACTGGGTGGTGAAGTCGTAGACCTCGGGCGTCTCGGAGAACGTCTTGAGGTCGTCCAGGGACTCGGTGCTGAACTGGGCGATGGCCGAGGCGGTGATGCCGCGGGAGCCCTTGTCGGCCGGCAGCCACAGGTGCGGCCGGTGGTCGAAGCCCTTGATGGTGTCGTGCCGGTCCAGCAGTTCCTTCATGGCGGCGAAGAACTCCTGCTGGTCCTGCTCGGTCACCGTGGCGGGGAAGCGGTAGATCAGGGTGTGGACGATCATGGTCTGTTCCTTTCGGTGGGAAGAGGTCGTCAGGAGACGGTCGCGCGGGAAACGCAGTCCAGCAGCGCACGGGGGGTGGCCAGCTCGGGGACCTGCTCGTCGGGGATCTTCACCCCGAACTCGCCCTCGATCCTCGCCGCCGTCTCCATCACGGCCAGCGAGTCGTATCCCAGCTCGGCGAAGGTCCGGTCGATGATGTCCCCGGCGAGGTCCACATGCTCGTCCTCGCCCGCGCAGGCCACCATGATTCTGCGGAGGTCGTCCAGGGTCATTGCGCTTCCTTCCGAAGTACGACGGCGGCGTTGAACCCGCCTTTCCCTCGTGCCAGCACCAGGGCGTTCCGGACCTTCGCGGGCCTCGGCGCGTCGCCCCGCACGAGGTCGATCCGGTAGTCGGCGGGCAGGTCGCCGATGTTGGGGACGGCCGGGATCAGGCCGTCCCTGATGCACAGCAGCGCGCAGGCCACGTCCAGCGGGCCACTGCCGGCGTAGAGCCGGCCGGTCAGCGCCTTGGGCGCGCTCACCGGCACGCCGCCGGGGCCGAAGACGGCGGTGATCGCCGCCGCCTCCTCCCGGTCCAGCCGCGGTACGCCGGCGGCGTCGGCGAAGACGACGTCGATCGTCTCCGGCCGCGCCCCCGCGTCGTCGAGGGCCTTGCGGATGGCGTACTCCAGCCCGGGCGGGCGGCCCGAACCCGGCCTGGGGTCGAAGGTGGCGGCGTAGCCGGCGACCTCGCCGTAGACCTTGGCCGCGCCGCGCCGGGCGGCGGCCCCGGCGTCCTCCAGGATGAGGATGGCGCCGCCCTCGCCGGGGACGTATCCGTCGGCGGCCCCGTCGAAGGGCAGGTAGGCGCGTGCCGGATCGGTCCGGCCGCTGAGCCTGCCGCTGGCGATGTGGCTGACCCAGCCCCACGGGTCGAAGGAGGACTCGACGCCGCCGGTGACGATGTGCGGGGTGCCGCGTCGTACGGCCCGGCGGGCGTGGCCGACCGCGTCGAGGCCGCCCGCCTGCTCGGCGACCAGCACGCCGCTCGGGCCGCGCATGCCGTGGCGGATGGAGATCTGCCCGGTGTTGACCGCGTAGAACCAGGCGAAGGACTCGTACACGCTGACCGTCTGCGGTCCCTGCGTCCAGAGCTTCTGGATCTCCCGGTGCGTGAACTCGAAACCGCCCGAGGCGTTGGAGGTGACCACGCCCATGCTGTACTCGGGCAGCTCGGCGGGGCGCAGCCCGGCGTCGGCGAGGGCCCATTCGGCGGCGGCCAGCGCCAGCCTGGTCACCCGGTCGGTCTGCGGCATCAGCTTGGAGGGGATGTGCTCCTCGGCGACGAAGGAGGCGACCTGCCCGGCGAGCCGGGCCGGATATTTCGCCATCCGGTCGCCCAGTGGGGCGATGCCGCTCTCCCCGCGCAGGGTCGCCGTCCAGTACTCCTCCGCGCCCATCCCGTTGGGCGCCACCACACCGAGGCCGGTGATGACGGCGGTGGCGGGCCGCGTACGTGCCGCCCCGCCGGCGATCGTGGTCTGCGTCATGTCAGTCCCCGTTTCCGAGCCGGCTGAGCAGCATGGCGCTCTGGAAGCCGCCGAACCCGCTGCCCACTGAGAGGACCGTGTCCACCCGCTGGTCCCGCGCGTGGATCGGCACGTAGTCAAGATCGCATTCGGGGTCGCGTTCGCGCAGGTTGGCGGTGGGCGGGACGAGGCCGTTCTCGATGGCCAGGGCGCAGGCGACGATCTCGATCGAGCCGATCGCGCCGAGCGAGTGCCCGATCATCGACTTGATCGAGCTGACCGGGGTCTGGTAGGCGTGGTCGCCGAGCGCCCGTTTGAAGGCCGCCGTCTCGTGCCGGTCGTTCTGCTTGGTCCCCGAGCCGTGCGCGTTGATGTAGTCCACGGCGTCGCCGTCCATGCCCGCCTCGGCGAGCGCGGCCGTGATGGCCTCGGCCATCTCCCGGCCGTCGGGCTTGAGCCCGGTCATGTGGTAAGCGTTGCAGCGGGTGGCGTAGCCGTTGATCTCGGCGATGATGTGCGCGCCCCGGCGGCGGGCGTGCTCGTACTCCTCCAGCACCAGCATCGCCGCGCCCTCGCCCAGCACGAAGCCGTTCCTGGTCAGGTCGAAGGGGCGGGAGGCGTGCTCGGCGTCGTCGTTGCGCGGGGTGGTCGCCTTGATCGCGTCGAAGCAGGCGACGGCGATGGGCGAGATGGGCGCGTCGGTGGCGCCGGTCAGCACGACGTCGGCGGTGCCCTCCCTGATCAACTGGTGGGCGTACCCCACGGAGTCGAGGCCGGAGGTGCAGCCGGAGGAGACGATCGCCGCCGGCCCTTCGGCGTCGATGACCCAGGCGACCTCGGAGGCGATGGCGCTCGGCACGAAGTAGTCGAACAGGTGCGGTGAGGCGTAGCCGGGATCGACCAGCCAGTCCCGGCCGGAGTCGGAAAGGACCAGGTACTCTCGCTCCAGGCTGGTCGTCGCGCCGACGGCGGTGCCGACGCTGACGGCGACCCGGTGCGGGTCCAGCTCATCCGGCTCGATGCCGGCCTCGGCGACCGCCTGGCGCGCCGCGACCACCGCGAGCTGGGTGGCACGGTCCATCCGGCGGGCCTCGCGGTGGGTCAGCCCGGCGACGGCCGGGTCGAAGTCGCACTCGGCGGCCACCTGGGACCGGAAGGGCGAAGGGTCGAAAAACGAGATCCTGCGGGTGGCCGTCCGCCCGGAGGCCAGCAGTTCCAGGAAATCCTTCGTCCCCGTTCCACCGGGCGCGAGCACCCCCATCCCGGTGATCACGGTTCGTCGATCCATGAGGCGCACACTCTCCCTCTGCGACATCGGCTGTCACCAGGGAGAGTGTGCGACGACCCTCAAGATTCACTTGAGGACCGTTTGAGATGGGTCAGGCGTCCCGCCGCTTCAGCACGAAGGCGGCGGCGCCCAGCAGGACCACCAGATACCCGCAGAACACCAGGAAGCCGGGCAGCGGCGCGAGGGTGCCGGCGGCCTGCGTCTCGCTCATGAACGCCTTGCCCGCGGTCGCCGGGAGGTAGGCAGTGATCGCGTCGGCGATGGAGGCGGGCAGCAGCATCCCGGCCAGCGAGTCGAGCAGGAAGACGGTGAACGAGACGATCGAGACCGCCAGGGCGGTGCTGCGCAGCAGCGTGGCCACCGCGATCGCGCTCAGGCCGACGCCGGTCAGGTACGCCGGTGCGGCCAGTACGGCACGCAGCACGGATGGGTCGGCCAGGGACGGGGCGACGCCGTGCGCGGCCAGGAACGGCGACCCGGCGAAGAACGCGATCAGGCTCGACGCCAGCATCAGCGTGAAGACGACACCGGCGAAGACCAGGCACTTGGCCCACAGCACCGGCAGCCGCCGCGGCACCGCGGAGAACGTCGCGCGGATCATCCCGGTGGAGTACTCCACCGAGACGTACAGCACGCCCAGCGCGGCGATGAGCAACTGGGCGAACGCGACGCCGCCCAGGATCGCGCCGACCGCCGTGCTCGGCTGGAAGGGCGGTCCGTCGGTCTCCAGTTCGCCTGTCGCGAGCGGCTGCGCCATCGCGCTCGCCGCGATCAGGCCGATGCCCACGAGCACGACGACCGACAGCAGCAGGGCGAGGGTGGTCGAGCGCACCGACCGCAGCTTGATCCACTCGCTGTTGATCACGCGGGACAGGCTGACGCCCGGCACCGAGACGGCCGGGGCGGTCATGAGGCCCGCTCCGTGGCGAGCGGCGTGCGGTACTCCACCGCGTTGCCGGTGAGCCGCATGAACGCCTCTTCCAGCGATGCCTCCACGGTGCGCAGTTCGTGCAGCGGGATCGCGGCGAGCGCGGCCTCGTCGCCGATCCGCCGGGCCGCCATGCCCTCGATCTCCAGCAGGTCGCCCTCGTGCCGCCGGGTGATCGTCACGCCCGCGCGCTGCACCAGGTTGCACAGCCGTACCGGGTCGGGGGTGCGCACCAGCACCCGCAGCCGGGTGTCGGACACCGACCTGATGAGCCCGTCCACGGGCTCGTCGGCGATCAGCCGGCCCTTGCCGATCACGATGACGTGCTCGGCGGTCTCGGCCAGCTCGCTCATCAGGTGCGAGGACAGGAAGACGGTGCGGCCCTCGGCCGCCAGCCCCTTCAGCAGCTCGCGGATCCAGACGATGCCCTCGGGGTCCAGGCCGTTGACCGGCTCGTCGAGCACCACGGTGTCCGGGTCGCCGAGCAGCGCGGCGGCGATGCCCAGCCGCTGCGCCATGCCCAGCGAGAAGGTGCCCGCCCGGCGGTGCGCGACGTCCCGCAGGCCGACCAGCTCCAGGAGGTGGTGGACGCGCCGGCGGGGGATGCCGTTGGTGGCGGCCAGCGCGAGCAGGTGGTCGCGGGCGGACCTGCCCGGGTGGGCGGCCTTGGCCTCCAGCAGCGCGCCGATCTCGCACAGCGGCGCGGGATGTTCGCGGACGCGGCGTCCGTTGACCAGGGCGACGCCCTCGGTGGGCTCGTCCAGGCCGAGGATGAGCCGCATGGTGGTGGATTTGCCCGAGCCGTTCGGGCCCAGGAACCCGGTGACCACTCCCGGCCTGACGGTGAACGTCAGGGAATCGACGGCCAGTGTGTCGCCGTACCGCTTCTTGAGGTTCGTGACTTCGATCACGGATTCACGATGCGGCAGCGGCGGTCTCATCCGCGTCGTCCGAGCGCAGTATCTGCGACGGCCTGCCGTCGCAGGACATGGGCCCCGGTGTGGTCCGCTGGGATGAGCCGGGGCCCGCGGCCCTACGCGCCGGGCAGCCGCACCAGCCCCGTCTGGTAGGCGGTGATCACGAGCTGCGCCCGGTCTCTGGCACCCAGCTTGGTCATGGCCCGGTTGACGTGCGTCTTCACCGTGTACGGCGACACGCACAGCTCCTCGGCGATCTCCTCGTTGGACAGCCCGGTCGCCACGTGCGCGACCATCTCGCGCTCCCGGACGGTGAGCACTTCGAGCAGTTCCGACGGCGCGGTGTCGGCCTTGACCGGCCGGCTGAGGAAGCGCGTGATCAGCCCCTTGGTCGCCTTGGGCGAGAGCAGGGCCTCACCCGCGTGGACGACGCGGATCGCCTCCAGCAGGTCGCGCGGCTCCACGCCCTTGCCGAGGAACCCGCTGGCCCCCGCCCGCAGCGCCCGGAACACGTACTCGTCGATCTCGAACGTGGTCAGCACCAGGACGCGCGCCCCGGCGAGGGCGTCGTCGGCGGTGATCTCCTGGGTCGCCGCCAGGCCGTCCATCTCCGGCATCCGGATGTCCATCAAGATGACGTCGGCCCCGGTCTCGCGGGCCAGCTTCACGGCCTGCGCGCCGGTCTCGGCCTCGCCGACCACGAGCAGGTCGGGCGCCGACTCGATGAGCGAGCGGAAGCCCTTGCGGATCAGCGTCTGGTCGTCAGCGAGCAACACTCGGATCATCGCGGTTCCCGTCTGTCAGGTGGCTTCCGTCGAGCGGCAGGCGGGCCAGCACGGCGAACTCCCCGGCGGGCGCCGGACCGGCGACGAGCGTGCCGCCCACCGAGGCGATCCGCTCGCGCATGCCGATGAGCCCGTGTCCGGTGCCGGGGACGTCGCGCTCGCGGGCGTCGGCGCACTCGTTGCGGACGTTTATCGTGAGTTCTTGATCGGTGTAGGACATCGTCACCTTGGCCCGCCCTCGTCCGTATTTACGGGCGTTGGTGAGCGACTCCTGGAGTATTCGGTAGGCGCAGAGGTCGACGGCGGGCGGGCACGACCGGGGCGCGCCGGACACCGTTCTGTCCACCCGCAGCCCGGCTCCGCCGAAGGAGTCGATGAGCCGGTCGAGGTCCGCCAGCCCGGGCAACGGCTCCAGCGGGGCCCGCGGGTCGCCGGACCCGCGTAGTACGTCGAGGACCGCGCCGAGTTCGTCCAGTACGGTGCGGGCGGCGGTGCGGACGTGACCCAGTGCCTCCCCGGCCGCCTCCGGTCGTTCGCGGAGCAGGTGGGCGGCGACCCCCGCCTGCACGTTGACCACGGAGATGTGGTGGGCGACCAGGTCGTGGACCTCCCGCGCGATGTGCATGCGCTCCTCGGCCACCCGCCGCCTGGCCTCCTCCTCCAGCGCCAGTTCGGCGCGCAGGGCCCGTTCCTTGAGCGCCACGAGCAACTGCCGCCGGGTCGCGGTCGCCTGGCCGACCGCGATGCCCGCGAGCACGCCGATGACGGACGGCACGGGGCCGCCCTGCGAATCCAGGGCCAAAAGCCGCTCCGCGACGGCGAATCCGGCGCAGAGCAGGACCGCGCAGCCGATCGCCACGGCGGCGGCGGTGGCCCGTTCCGACACCGTGCCGACGGTGTAGGCGGTGAGCAGGATCGCGGCCAGCGCCGGCTCCATGACGCCGAGCGGGTCGGCGCCCGCGGTGGACAGGAGGGCGAGGAGCAGGGCGGGGATCGGCGCGGGCCGGCGTACCGCGACGGCGAGGCCGAGCAGCGCGGCCAGGACGGGGAGCCAGGGGGTGTCGGGCCTGGAGGTCGCCAGGTGGGGCTGCAAGAGGGCCGTGCCGGTGAGGAGGGCCGCTGCGGCGATATCGATGGAGATCGGAGGCAGGCGAACGATATGTCGCCATAAGCCCGGCGGTCGCACGTCACCACACTAACCGCGGACCGGCAGGCCAGCCTACCGGATGTTTTCGATCCGCCACCGGGAAGGCGGCGGGAGAGCAGATCCCGCGATGGGAGGCAACCTGCGGATACGCGGTTTTTACCGTCGTCAAGGGCGTCGGACTGTCACGTATCGGACGCGATGTGGCATGAGCGTGAAGGCCGCGGCGCGGATGTCGTGGATTTCTTCGTCCTTTTCCATGGGGCCCTTGCGGCGCGCCGGAGTTAGGTCTCCCCTGCGGGCCTTCGATCGCCGGCGCGACGCCATTCATATAGAAGAGCGTTATGGTTTCGGACACCCGCATCCCACGGGAGCCTCGGTGGTGTGCCCGCCTTGGGGCCGGATGCCGGCACAGGCTCCACACCCTCCGGTGCTGCCTGCGTGCGATCGGTTCGCGGTCGCCGGGCGGGGCCCCGCGCCATCGGCCGCCCCGGCGCCGGTCCGGCCGGCTCATGGCCGCCATGGCGGCGACCTGTGATGTGACACGCGACACACCGATGGTGCGCGGTACGACTCCGGAGCGCGACGGCGTCACCGGTGAGGCTGCGGAGGCGGGCCGTACGCGGGCCGCACCGCCGGTGCGGAGGGCCGGACGCCCCGGCGCGCCTGGCCTTTCAGGGGCCTTGGTGGTCGCTTCCAACGGGTCGCCACGCCGCTTTCCGGTCGGTCCGATATGCCGCCTGGCCGACACTGTGATGACGTGGACGGCCGTGGCATCGCCCGTCGTTTCCGCTGAGAGCGCCTCTCTTTCGCCTTTTTTCACGCTTGTTCGTCCTTTGTCAGGATCGGTGTGCGGGATTGATCACCGCGTGGTTGGATCTTAAACTATTTACCTGCGTGTAATCCCGGGCCACGGTACCGGCATTCAGATTTCACCTGGGCCCACTCGTGATCTTGCCCGGGGGCGGACGCCTTTTTCGGCCACTACCTCTTTAGTGGCATCGCATTTCGGGCGGCTTATGTATAGCTATATTCTGCTGAGGAATTTCAGTACCCAGGCCGGTGGATGCAAGTTTCCGCCACTCACGGGAGGCACCATGGGGACGTCAAGATTCACTGTGCTCGGGCCGATGGAGGTGATGCACGGTGGCAGAGCCTGCACACCAAGCGCGCCGAAGGTGCGTCAGGTCCTCGCCCTGCTGCTGGTTTCCGCCAATCGGCTGGTGCTCGTCGATTCCATCATCCAGGAGCTTTGGGGGAACAACCCGCCGAAAAGCGCGCTGACCACCACCCAGACCTACATCTACCACTTACGCAGCCTGATCGAACGGGAACGGCTCAGCGGGACGGGGCGCGAGCTGCTGGTGACCAAGCCCTTCGGCTACACCCTCCTGGTAGATCAGGACCAACTCGACCAGGGCCGGTTCGACCGCCTGGTGACGCAGGCCGCCGGCCTGCTGCGCCAGGGCCGGTACGAGGCCGCCTCGGCCGACCTTCGGGAGGCGCTGGCCCTTTGGCAGGGCCCGCCGCTCGCCAATGTCACACAAGGACCGCTCCTTCGCTCGCACGTCGTCCATCTGGCGGACCGCCGCACGCACGCCATGGAACTGCGTATCGAGGCCGACCTGCACCTGGGCCGGCATCGCGACCTGATCGGCGAACTGAGGAGCCTGATCGCGGAAAACCCGCTGCACGAATGGCTGCACGCCCAGCTCGTCAACGTGCTGAGCCAGGCGGGTCGCCGCGCGGAGGCGCTTGCAGCGTTCCAAAACCTGCGCGAGATTCTGGCGCGCGAGCTCGGGCTGGACCCCTCACCGGCGGTCCAGCGCCTGCACCGTGAGGTGCTGCTGGGAGATCGGACGCTGGCCATCTCCGCCTGATCCGGGGGCCGGCGCGTGCTGGGTGCCGGCGGCGTCGTGGGGGGAATTCCACGTCGGCGAGGCGTACGCCGCCTTGTTGATCGCGTCGATGCGCGACACGGCGCCGAGTTTGGCATAGATGTTGCGCAGATGTCGTTTCACCGTTCCTTCCGTGATGGACAGCCGCGCGCCGATCTGCGCGTTGCTCAGGGCCTGTGAGACCAGATCGAGCACTTCCTGCTCGCGTGTGGACAGACAGGCCCGCCACCGTGGCCCGTCGCCGCCATCCACCTGCCGCAAGGGGGGGAAATGCGAAGGTGACGGGCCTTCAGTATGCGCGGCGACGTTGCGCGCGGCGACGTTGCGCAGGGCGAGCACGAGATCGGCCCGCGTGCTCGTGCTCCGCAGGCACCAGTGCGTGCCGTGCTCCAGGGCCTCCTCCACGGGGGAGGCGTTCCGCAGCGACAGTACAACGATCTTGGTGCGCGGCAGCCGCCGCCGTACCTCCCGCAGCACCCGCAACTCCGCCGCCGGCCGGTCGCCGCCCGTGCTCAGCAGCACCACGTCCGGCCGCAGCCGGGCGGCCACGTGCGGCACCTCGGCGGATGAGCGGGCCTCGCCCACCACGGCGATGCCGTGCGCCCCGCCGATCCAGTCCCTGAGACATTCCCTGAAGATCACATGATCCACGCCGAGCAGGACTCCTATGCCCCCTGACGAGTCCGTGGCATCCATCCGATGGAGCTCCCTCCCTCGACCGCCTTCCTGTCCCACTCTGCCCGGTGGTTCTGTCATGGGTCGCATACGACTCTGGTACGGCCTGCGTGTCGAGGACTTCTCAAGTCTTGCTTGAGGACCGCCGCCCACGCTGGGCCCATGCGAGACATCAGGCAGCCGGTGGCGCTGCTCCTGCCCGGACAGGGTGCGCAGTTCCCGCGCATGGCCGCCGAACTGTACGGCGGGCAGCCGGCCTTCACCGCGGCGATGGACGAGTTCTTCGACGCCTGCGGCGCGCAGGGCTCGAAGCTGCGGGAGGAGTGGCTGTCCGGCGACCCGGAGGTCCCGATCGACGATGTCACCCGCGCGCAGCCCCTGCTGTTCGCGGTCGATCACGCGATCGGCCGGGCGCTGATCGACGCTGGGACGCCGCCGCGCGCGCTGCTCGGGCACAGCGTGGGCGAACTGGCCGCGGCGGCGCTCACGGGCGTGTTCAGCCTGGCCGAAGGCGCCGAACTGATGTGCCGGCGGGCGGAGGCGGCGCGGCTGATGCCGCCCGGCGGCATGCTCGCGGTCGCCGCCGCCCCCGATGACCTGACCCCCTACCTCGGCGGGGACGTCGTGATCGGCGCGTGGAACGCGCCACGGCAGTGCATCGTGTCCGGCCCGGAGCCGGAGCTGACCGCCGCCCAGCGGGCGATTCGCGACGGGGGCCTCATGTGCCGCCGGGTGCGGGCGCTCCAGCCGTTCCACAGTCCCGTACTGCGGCCCGCCGCCGAGGAGCTGCGGCGCTGCCTCGCCGGGATGACCCTGCGGCCCCCGGCCATCCCCGTCCGCTCGTGCCGGACCGGGCGGTGGGTCACCGCGGAAGAGGCCGTCACGCCCGAGTTCTGGGCGATGCAACTGGCCGATCCGGTGCTGTTCTGGCCCGCGCTCGACGGCCTGCTCGGCGACGGGCAGGGTTACACGCTCGTCGAAGCCTGCCTCAGCCAGCTCGCCCCGCTGGCCAGACGCCACCGCGCGGTACGCCCGGGCGGCAGCGCGGTCGTGACGCTCGGCCCCGACGCCTTCGCCGTGAAGGCCCCGATGTGAAGGAGACCACCATGACACCCAGCGAGACCGGGCTCATCGAGGCGGCCGACGCCGCCGCCAAACTGGCCGGCGAGCGGGCCGCCGAGGCCGAGGAGGAGCGGCGTCTGTCGGAGGACGTCATCGCCGCCCTCATCGAGGCCGGCTTCGCCCGCCACTTCGTGCCCGCCGGGCACGGCGGGTACGAGGCGACGTTCACCGAACTTCGCCAGGCGCTGCTCACCCTGGGCCGGTCGTGCGCGTCGGCGTCCTGGTGCGCGCTGATCCTGGCGACCTCCGGCCGCATGGCGGCCTACCTCCCGCCCGAGGGGCAGGCGGAGGTGTGGCGGCGCGGGCCCGACGCGGCCATCGCGGCCGCCCTCGTACCGTCCGGCACGGCGGAGGCGGCCCCCGGCGGATGGCGGCTGTCGGGGGAGTGGAACTTCCTGAGCGCGGTGGACTTCTCCGACTGGGCCCTGCTGTGCGTCGGCGTACCGGGCGGGCCGAGCTTCTTCGCGGTGCCCCGCGACGCCTTCCGGGTCAAGAAGACGTGGTTCAACCTGGGCATGCGCGGTACGGGCAGCAACAGCGTGGTGGCCCAGGACGTCTTCGTGCCGCACCACCGGTCGGTGCCGTGGAGCACCCTGCTCCAGGGCGGCAGCGAGCACTCGGACGCCATCTGCCACCAGACGCCGCTGGCCGCGGTGGCCGGGCCGCTGTTCGCCACCCCGGCGCTCGGCTCGGCCCGGGCGATGTTACGGGCCTGGACCGGCACGATGCTCGCCAAGACCGAGGGCAGCCTGCCGCCGCCCGCCCAGCAGACCCTGGCCCGCGCGGGCGCGGAGCTGGACGCCGCCGACCTGGTCACCGAACGCGCCCTGGACATGGCAGACCTGGGCGGCTGCACGCCGGAGACGGCCGCGCGCAACGCCCGTGACGCCTCACTGGCGGCCGAACTGACCCGCGCCACGGCCAACCGGCTGTTCGAGTCGGGCGGCAGCCAGGCCCAGCGGGACACCAGCGTTTTGCAGCGCCAGTGGCGGGACATCCTGACCTCGACCTCCCACGCGGCCCTCCGCTTCGACCTGACCAGCGGCATGTACGCCAAGACCGTCGGGGCGTGACGCCCTCGCGCCGCCGCAGGCCAGGGCACGATCTACTACATCTGTAGCGATTCACTACAGATGTAGCAGAGAGCTGCTAAAACTGGACGTATGACACAGGCCACCATCCGGCCCGGGTCGTGCGCCTTATGCGAGGCGATGTGCGGTCTTCGCATCACCGCCTCCGGCGACCGGGTCATCGACATCCGGGGCGATGAGGACGACCGCCTGCGCTCGCCCGTGCGGCGCACCGCGGGCGGCCGGCGGGAGATCACCTGGGACGAGGCGTTCGACCTGGCCTTCGGCGCGAACCCGGCGGTGTCGAACGGCAGCCTGATGACCGCCTCCGGGATGGGCCGCCGCATCAGGGCGCTGCCGGCCAGGACCGAGACCGCGCGGCTCGGGGCCGGGCATCACTCCATCCGGCCGGGCGCCGACGCCGCCTGCTACGGGCGGATGGGCGTGTCCACGCAGCGGCACGGCACGCTGTGCCGGTGGGCTGTTCAACTGCTGGACATCCTCACAGGCGACCTCGACCGGCCCGGCGGCACGTTGTTCACCAGGCCCGCCGTGGACCCGATCAGGACCGGCGAGCCCGGGCTGCTCACCGACCCGGCCGGGGTGGACCAGGTCGGCGGTACGGCGGTGCTCAGTGCCGTGCCGGTCACCGTCGAGCCCGAGCGGTCGCCGGCGGAGGGGACGGGCGATGAGCACACGCAGGGAGCGGGCGGCCGACGCCGCCATCGAGGTCATCGCCGAGGAGGGGATGCGCGGCCTGACCCACCGCGCGGTGGACGCGCGGGCCGGGCTGCCGCCGGGGAGCACCAGCAGTTGTTACCGCACCCGCCTGGCGCTGCTCGGCGGGGTGCTGGCGCGGATGCTGGAGCAGGATGAGGCGTCGCTGGAACGGCTGCCTCAGGGCGCGTGGCACAGCCCTGAGGAGGTGGCCGACGCCCTGGCCGGACTGCTGGGGTACTGGCTCGGACCGGCCAGGACACGGACCCAGGCGCGGATGGAGCTGTACCTGGACGCGGCCCGCCGGGCACTGCTCTGGGGCGAGCTGGACGTCGCCGGGGCGCGGTTCCTGCGCAAGGCCGAGGAGGGCCTGCGCGCGGCGGGCGTTCCGGACCCCGTTCCGGCGGCCCGGATGTTCGTGGCGCAGATCGACGGCGTGCTGTTCGACGCCCTGGCCCGGCCGGACGGGGTGGACGGGGCCTGGCTGCGGTACACCGCCGAGACGATCGTGCGCAGCCTGCCGCGGCCCTGACGCGCGGCGGCTACGCGGGCGGGTCGTCCAGGATGCCGTAGGCGTCGGCCCGGAACAGGAACGACGCCCACGAGCGGTAGGGCCGCCAGGCGTCGGCCACGTCGCGGTAGGCGGCGGGCGGCGCGTCCTCCGCCAGGCCGTACGCCTCGCGCAGCAGTGCGAACAGCCGCGGCTCATCGCCGGGGAACGCGTCGGGCGCGCCCGCGCCTCGGATCAGGATCAGCCCGGCCGAGAACGGCCCGACGCCGGGCAGCGAGCGCAACTCGGCCAGGGCGTCCGGGGGGCTCAGCGAACGCAGGTACTCGGTGGTGAGCGGCCCGTCCAGCGCCGCGCGGGCCAGGCCGCGCAGCCATTCCTCCTTCTGGGCGGGCAGGCCGAAGCCCCCGGCGTCCAGCAGGGTCATCGGCGGGGGGAAGGCCGCGTGGTCCTCGCCGTCGATGGTGACCCGCGCACCGTACCGCTCGGCGATGCGCGCCTTGATCTTGGCGGCGATGTGCATGGAGGAACGCTGCACGATCACCGCCCAGCAGGCCGCCTCCCACGGGCTCCAAAAGCACACCGGCCGCAGGCCGGGCCCGCGTCGCTGCAGGTCGCCGACCACCGGGTCGGCCTCGCCGACGGTGGCGAACCCGCTGCCGTCCAGGTCGAGGGAGAAGATGCGGGCCACCTCCGCGCGTATCCGCGGCCCGGCGGCCCGCGTGGTGGCGACCGCGACCCCGCCGGGCGCGGCCGTCATCCGCACGCCGATGGGCAGCCAGTCGGATTCGGCGCAGTAGGCGAAGCGCAGTGCGCCGCCGTCGGTGGGCAGCGCGCCGGTGGCCGGCCAATCCTCGACGAAGCGCAGCGAGGCCCCGAAGTCGAACGGGCCCTCGGCGGTCAGCGTGAATCCGTGGGAGGTCATGCGCGTATGGTAGGGGCCGCATCAGGCGGGTCGCGGCGCGGTGGTCTCCCTCGGGATGAGCCGGTGGCTCAGCACGGTCGTGGTGGTGTCGTCGCCGGCGGCGCACGCCGGGTTGTCGATGATGTGCCGGGCCGCCATCGCGCCCATCTCGTAAAGCGGCAGGCTCACCGTGGTGAGCCCGACGAACCGGGCCACCCGCAGGTCGTCGATGCCCGCCACGGACACCTCGCCCGGCACGTCGATGCCCGCCTGCCGCAGCGCGCCGAGCGCGCCGACCGCGGCCTCGTCGTTGGCGGCCAGGACGGCGTGCGGCAGCGGCGGACGGGCGATCAGCCGCATGGCCGCCGCGTGCCCGGCCTCGTAGTCGAAGCCGCCGGGCAGACACTGCGCCTCGGCGGTGAGGTCGGCGTCGCTCATGCAGGCCAGGAAGCCGTCCCGGCGCTCGCGGTTGGCGATCATGCCGGGCGGTCCCTCGACGAACGCGATCCTCCGGTGCCCGAGTGAGATCAGATACTCGGTGATCTCGTAGGCGGCGGCCTGGCTGTCGGCGGTGATGACCTGGCAGCCGAGGTCGCGGGCGGTCAGCGACACGCTGTGGATGCCCTGCTCACGGGCCTCGCGCACGGCCTTGGCGAGATCGTCGGCCTGCGGGTCGTCGACGTGGCCGCTGCCCGCGAAGATCACCCCGGCGGCGCGGTAGTCGCGCATGGTCCGCAGCCGGTTGATCTCCATGGTGGTGCGCCGGTCGACGTTGGAGAGCATGGTGACGTATCCGGCGCGGCTCGCCACGTCGTCGGCGCCGCGGGCGATGACCGAGAAGTAGGGGTTGACGATGTCGCTGACCAGGACGCCGACCAGGCGGCTGGTGCGGGAGACCAGCGCCCGGGCGAGCGCGCTCGGCGAGTAGCCGAGACGGGTGGCGGCCTCGATGACCCGGGCGCGGGTGGCGGCCGAGATGGGGTGGGTGGAGCCGTTCAGCACTCGTGACGCGGTGGACACGGCCACGCCGGCCTCCCGGGCCACGTCGGCCAGAGACATCATCGCCACCCTCCCTCGGACAACGTTTGCCTAATGATGGCAGGCTGAGGCTTGAATCGGCAAACCGAGCATCCGACCTATGTGCATACAACCTGCAGAATCCTCTTGACGTTTTTGTGGTACGGCTCACTACCATGTCCGCACGGCATACGTTTGCCTAGTCGATGACCTTGCTTTTCAAGGCTCGGGCCAGTGGTCCGGGTGACCAAGGAGGGCCATCGCGTTGCGGAAAGAGGGGACCATGCACGTCGGGACTCATCTGAAACGGCTCATCGCCGTCGCGGCCGTGACCGCCGCGACGGCCTGCGGCGGAGGCGTCGCCACCACCAACCCGGACGGCACGCGATCGTTCACGGTGGCGGTCATCGAACCGGACATCACGACGGTGCCCATCCTGGCGGCGGTGGACGACCTCCGCCGGGCGGGCCACAGGGTCGAGATCGTGGAACTGGCCGAACCGGAGCTGGCGATGGAGGGGCTGGCCAGAGGTGACTACGCGATCTCGGCGGAGGCCACCAGCCCCGCCCTGATCGCCATCGAACAGGACGCCCCAATCAAGATCATCGCCGACGTCATCGGCAACCAGTGGGCCGTCTACGGCAAGCCCGGCATCTCCACCTGCGACGACCTGGGCGGGCGGCCGTTCGGCATCTTCAGTGAGGGCGCCGTGGCGACCGCCATGGCCAAGGACTGGGCGCGCGCCCAGTGCAAGGGCGGCCGGCAGCCGGAGTACCTGACCATCGGCGGCTCGAATGTGCGCGCCCAGGCGCTGCTCGCGGGCCAGATCGACGCCACCCCGCTGGAGGTCTCCGACGTCGTCGCCCTTGAGTCGTCGGGCAAGTCGAAGTTCTCCCAGGTGGTCGACTTCGGCAAGAGCCTGCCCGATCTGCATCCGCAGACCGTGTACGCCAACACCGAGTTCCTGACCGAACACCGCGAAGTGGCCCAGGAGTTCATCACCGCGCTGGTACGCCGGCACGCCGCCATCAACGCCGACGCCAAGTACCTGGTGGACCTGGTGGCCAAGTACCTGCCGGAGGAGAAGCCCGCCGACATGGCGAAGATCGCCGAACGGTACGTCTCGTCCGGGCTCTTCAACGCGGGCGCGCTGACCGAGGCCAACGTCCAGGGCACCATCGACTTCTTCGCCAGGGCAGGCGTGATCAAACCCGGCATGAAGGCCAAGGACGTGGCCGACCTCTCCTTCATCCAGGCGGCGAAATGACGACCGCCACCACGCACCGCCGCGCGCGCGGCGCCGCGACGACCCGGACCGGCCCCGTCGAGGCCCGCCGGCCCTGCCCGCCGCGCCGCCTGCTCGGCGCGAACCTGCCCTACCAACTGCTGACGTTCGCCGTGTTCGCCGTCGCCTGGGAGGCGTACGCCACCGTGTGGGGCGGGCTGTTGCTGCCCACCTTCACCGAGACCGTCGGCGCGACCTTCCAACTGCTCGGCACCGCCGAGCTGTGGCAGGCGATGTACGTCAGCAACCAGGCACTGGTGATCGGCTTCGCCATCGCGGTCGTCATCGGGGTGCCGCTGGGGATCGTGCTCGGCCGGTTCCGGGCGCTGGAGCGGTTCGCCGACGTCTACCTCAACATCCTGCTGGTCACTCCGATGGCGGCGATCATCCCGCTGCTGATGATGTCGGTCGGATTCGGGCTGGCCTCGCGGGTCATCCTGGTCGCGGTCTTCTCCATCGTGATGGTGGTGGTCAACAGCCGCACGGGGGTCCGCCAGGTGGACCCGTCGCTGATCGAGATGGCCCGCTCGTTCGGCGCAACGGAGCGGCAGATCTGGACGCGGATTCTGTTCCCCGGCGCACTGCCCGCGATCATGACGGGCATCCGGCTGGGCGTCGGCCGCGCGGTCACCGGCATGGTCCTCGTCGAACTCCTGATGGTCTCCGCCGCGCTGGGCGGGCTGATCCTGGAGTACCGCGGCCTGTTCCGGGCGCCGATGCTGTACGGGACCATCGTGATCATTGTGGCCGAGGCGCTGCTGCTCATCTCTCTCGCCCGGTGGGGAGAGCACCGGCTGACCCGCTGGTCCAAGGCCACTACCGCAAGGAGCACCCGGTGATCGAAGTTCGTGGATTGGGAAAGAGCTACATCGGTCAGGACGGCGGCGTGGTGCAGGCGCTCCAGGACGTGGACCTCACGGTCGCCGACAACGAGTTCCTGACCGTGCTCGGGCCGAGCGGCTGCGGCAAGACCACGCTGCTGAAGGCCATCGCCGGGCTGATCCCCTGGAACGAGGGCGACATCTTCATCGACGGCTCGCCGGTGCGCGGGCCGGGCCCCGAGCGCAGCATGGTCTTCCAGAACTTCGCGCTGCTGCCGTGGGCCACCGTCCTGGAGAACGTCGCCTTCGGGCTCCAGATGCGCGGGGTCGGCAAGACCGAGCGGATCGAGCGCGCCCGCGCGCTGATCGAGACGGTGGGCCTGGGCGAATTCGAGACCAAGCGGCCGGGCGAGCTGTCCGGCGGCATGCAGCAGCGGGTGGGCATCGCCCGCGCGCTGGCCGTGCAGCCGAGCGTGCTGCTGATGGACGAGCCGTTCGGGGCGGTGGACGAGCAGACCCGCCGCCTGCTCCAGGAGGAGCTGCTGTCGATCTGGGAGGAACACCGGCTGACCGTGGTGTTCATCACGCACAGCATGGAGGAGGCGGTGCTGCTCGGCGACCGCGTCGTGCTGATGAGCGCCCGCCCCGGGCGGATTTCGGAGATCGTCCCGGTGCCGCTGACCCGGCCGCGTTCCAGCGACGTCGGGGCGCTGGAGCGTTCCGGCAAGTACGTCGAGATCACCGCCTACCTGTGGGACCGGCTGCGCGACATGCACGAGGAACGCCGCCCCGCCAAGGCGGGCCGATGAGCGCCCCGGCCGCGGCCCGCCGGCGGCTGCCGAGGCGGCGCGTCCCCGCGGGCCCGATCAGCCTGCTGGCCGGCGCCATCGTCTGGGAGCTGATCGGGCACCTGGCCGGCGCGTCGTTCTTCCCGCCGCTGAGCACCGTCATCGGCCGCCTGGCCGGCATGGTGACCAGCGGGGAGATCTTCGCCAGCCTCGCCGACAGCCTGCTCAACCTGGTGCTGGGCTTCGCCGTCTCACTGGCGGGCGGCCTGCTCGTGGGCGTGGCGATGGGCCGCTTCCGCAAGGTCGAGGCCGCCCTCGGCGTGTACGTCTACGCGCTGCTGACCGCCCCGTCGCTGGTCTTCGCCCCGATCTTCTTCTCCCTGCTGGGCGAGGGCCGGGGCTCGATCGTCGCCGTGGTCGTCATGTACGCGATGTTCGTCATGATCATCAACACCGCCTCGGCCATCCAGTCGGTCCCCGGGCACCTGGTCGAGATGGCCCGCTCCTACGGCGCGAGCGAGACGCAGATCCTGCTGCGCGTCATGCTCCCGGCCGCGGCCCCCATGATCATGGCCGGTGTCCGGCTGGGCGTGGGTCGCGCGGTCACCGGCATGATCAACGGCGAGATGTTCATCGCGGTCGTCGGCCTCGGCCGCATCGTCACCCAGGCGGGCGGCCGGTTCGACGGCGCGGGAGTGCTGGCCATCCTGCTGGTCATCATCGCCGTCGCCCTCGGCGCCGTGGCCCTGGTCCAGGCCGTGGACCGCAAGATCACCGGCTGGGTTCCCCAGACTTCGAGAGGACACTGATGAAGGTCGATGCCTACAGCCACATCCTGCCCGCGCCCTACTTCGAGCGGATGCGCGAGCTGTCGGGCGGCCGGGCCGCGTTGCGGCGCTGGCTGGAGCTGCCGGCGCTGCACGACGTCGAGGTGCGGCTGCGCATGATGGAGGAGTTCGGCGATGACTACCAGCAGGTGCTCACGCTGTCCTCGCCGCCGATCGAGGTGCTGGCCGGTCCGGACGAGGCCGTGGCGCTGGCCCGGCTGGCCAACGAGTCGATGCTCGAACTCTGCGAGAAGTACCCCGACCGGTTCCCGGCGTTCGCCGCCGCGCTGCCGCTGAGCAACCCGGACGCCGCGATGGCCGAGCTGGCCTTCGCCATCGACGGGCTCGGCGCGCGCGGCGTGCAGGTGTTCACCAACGTGAACGGCAAGCCCCTGGACGACCCGGCGTTCCAGGCCGTCTTCGACGAGATGGCCAGGCGGGACCTGCCGATCTGGATGCACCCGGCGCGCGGCGCGGGCTTCGCCGACTACGCGACCGAGGACACCTCCAAGTACGAGATCTGGTGGGCGCTGGGCTGGCCGTACGAGACCAGCGTGGCCATGGCCCGGATGGTCTTCTCCGGCCTGTTCCAGCGGCACCCGGACATCAAGATCATCACGCACCACATGGGCGCGATGATCCCCTACCTGGAGGGCCGGATCGGGCTGGGCTGGAGCGACCAGCTCGGCAGCCGGACCGCCGGGGAGGAGTACGCGAACCTGCGGCGCGAGCTGCCCGAGCGCCCGCTGGAGTACTTCCGCCGCTTCTACGCCGACACCGCGCTGTCCGGCTCGGCCATCGGCACCCGCTGCGGCCTGGACTTCTTCGGCGCCGAACGCGTGCTGTTCGCCTCGGACTGCCCCTTCGACCCCGAGGGCGGCCCGATGTACATCCGCGAGACGATCCGTGTGCTGAACGAGCTGGACATCACCGACGCCGAGCGTGAGCAGATCTACGAGCACAACATCCTGCGCCTGATGCGCCTGCCCGCAGACGCCTGACGCGGACCCGAAAAGGAGGGGCGACCATCGGTCGCCCTCCTTCGTCCTTCCGGCCGGTCAGGGAGCGAGGTCGGCGCGGGCGAGCAGCGGGGCGACGGCCGCGCTCATCACCTCCGTGGGGTCGGGCAGGCCGGTCCAGTGCGTCCAGGCCGTCGCCGCCTGGGCGACGAGCATCCGGTCGCCGTTGGCCGCGCGCATGCCGCGCGCCCTGGCCTGCCGCACCAGCTCGGTCTCGGTGGGGATGTAGACGACGTCGAACACCGTGGCCGCGGGGTCGAGCAGGGCGACGTCCACGACCGGGCCGGGCGTCAGCATGCCGACCGAGGTCGCGTTGACGAAGACGTCGGCCTCGGCCAGCCGCCGGGCGACCCGCGGATCGGCCAGCGCCATCGGCTCGATCTCGGCGAATCCGGCGAACTCCTCGGCCAGCCCGCGCGGCATGGCGACGTCCAGGTCCGCGACCGTGAGCCGGCCGACGCCCGTGGCCGCCAGGCCGTACACCGCCGCGTGACCGACGCCGCCGGAACCGGCCACCACGACCGAACGGCCGGCCAGGTCGCCGGGATGGCACGCGCGCAGGCCCGCCATGAACCCGAGGACATCGGTGTTGAAACCGACCAGATGCCCGTCCGGCCCGGCGGCGACGCTGTTGACCGCGCCGATCCGCCGGGCGTCCGGTTCGATCTCGTCCAGCAGGTCCATCACGAACCGTTTGTGCGGGGCGGTGATCTGAAAGCCCATCCACCCCTCCAGCCGGGCCTGCCCGACCTGCGCGACGAGTCCGGCCGCATCGACCTCGCGCAGCTCGTAGCGGGCGTCGAGCCCGGCGGCGGCGAACGCCGCGTTGTGCATGACCACCGAGTGCTGCCGCCGCAAGGGGGTGCCGAAGAGGGCGACTGTCCGCATGTTTCCACTCCTGGGGTGTCGTTCAGCGCCCGGTGAAACGAGGGGCGCGCTTTTCGAGGAAGGCCCGTGCGCCTTCGAGTACGTCGTCGGTCGCGAACACGGCCTCCGAGCCGTCGGTCTCCAGGGCCAGCCCCTCGTCCAGCGGGGTCTCGGTGGCCGCGTCGATCAGCCGCTTGGCGATCCGCATGGCCACCGGCCCGCGCTCGGCGAGCGTGGCGGCCAGGGCGCGGGCGGCGTTCAGCGCCTCGCCCGGCTCCACGACCCGGGTGAGCAGGCCGGCCGACAGCGCGGTCTCGGCGTCCATCGGCTCACCGAGCAGGATCATCTCCTTGGCGCGGGCCGGGCCGACGATGCGGGGCAGACGCTGGGTGCCGCCGCTGCCGGGCGTCACGCCCAGCTTCAGCTCCGGCATGCCCAGCCTGGAACGGCGGGTGGCGACGCGGAAGTCGCAGCACAGCGCCAGCTCCATTCCGCCGCCGAGCGCGTGCCCCTCGATCGCCGCCACGGTGGGCACGGCCAGCCCGGCGAGCCTGCGGTAGACCAGCTTCTCCAGCAGCACCTTGCCCTCGGCGGCGCGGCCGTGCAGCGACTCGAACTCCGCGATGTCCGAACCGGCGCAGAACGCCCTGCCGCCCGCGCCGTAGACGATCACCGCGCGGGTGTCGTCGTCGGCCGCCACGGTCTTCAGCACCTCGTACAGCCGGGCGGTCAGTTGGGTGGTCACGACGTTCATCGGCGGGTTGTCGAGGATGATCTCGGCGCAGACGCCGGGGACCAGGCGTACGAGTTCGGTCATGCCGGCCTCCCCGCGGCGGCGAAGCCGGCGGCCAGCCCCATGGGCCCCGGCGCGAACAGCCGGAAGTCCATCATGGTGAGCGAGTCGCTGACCGTGGGTTTGATGTCCATGTGGGCGAGGACGTCTCGCTCGACGTCGATGCCGGGCGCCACCTCGATCAGCCGCAGGCCCTCGGGCGTCAGCTCGAACACGGCGCGCTCGGTGATGTACCGCACCGACTGCCCCTTGCCGGGGGCGAGTTCGCCGTTGAAGCTGATCTCGTTGACGGCGTCGACGAACTTCCGCTCGCGCCCCTCCTGAAGGATGCGCAGCGAGCCGTCCTCGAAGGACACCCGCAGCCCACCAGCGGTGAACGCGCCCACGAAGCACAGCCGCCTGGTGCGGGTGCTGATGTTGATGAAGCCGCCGGGGCCGCGCGGCCGTTCGTCGAAGGCGTGCACGTTGACGTTGCCGAACCGGTCCACCTGGGCGAACGAAAGGCTGGCGATGTCCAGCCCGCCGCCGTCGTAGAAGTCGAACATGGACGGCTGCTCCAGCCTGGCCTGGTAGTCCCGGCCCGCGCCGCCGTCCCCGCCGAACGCGGGCACGCCCCCGAAGATGCCCTGCTCGACGGTCAGCGTCAGCGCGTCGGCCACCCCTTCCTCGGCGGCGATCGACCCGATCTGCTGGGAGATGCCGAACCCGAGGTTGCAGATGTCGCCGGGCCGGAACTCCATGAAGGAGCGGCGGGCGATGACCTTGCGGATGTCGAGCGGGGTGGCGG
>NZ_POUA01000259.1 GCF_003236385.1 Spongiactinospora gelatinilytica | reverse complement strand
TTTGAACGGGGGAACGGGATGGCGGAGTGGCTCCGCATGTACGGGCCGTCGATCGTCGCGTGGTTCCTGCTCCTCCTCGCTCCGCACGGCCGCCGCCGCCAGTCCGAGCCGTCCCGGCGCATGGTCGCGCTGGTCCTGACCGGCCTGGCCATCTCCACCACCGTCAACACGCCCGTCGTCTACGGCCTGATCGGCGAGCTGACCGGCATCCCCAATGTCGCAAGGCTCCTCGGGCACGCCGGAATGCTGGGCGTGGCCTGGGCGGGCCACGCGTTCTTCCACCTCATGGACGAACCCGGCAGGAACGCCCGTGCGGGCATCGTGCGCTACGCCTGCTACCTGGTCGCCGCCCTGGTGGCCATGGCGGTGCTGTTCGTCGCCGCCCCCACCCCCGTCGATGACGTGCGCTTCGCGGCCAGGTACGGCGCGGCCCCGTGGGTGCTCGAATACTGGCTCGTCTACGCGCTGGCCATCGTGCCCGCCTTCGTCGGGGTGACCCGAGAGGGGTTGCGCTGCGCCCGCGTGGCCGCCACGGCGACGCTGCGCGCCGGGCTGCACCTGGTGGTCGCCGGGGCCGCGGTCGCCATGGCGTACCAGGCCCACAAGACGATCTACTTCGCCGCGCGGCGGCTGGAGTTCTCCTATCCGCCGGTGCCGCTGAACCTGGACGCGCTGCTCCCGCCGCTCTCCCTGCTGCTGTTGGTGATCGGCACGACCATGCCCGGCTGGGGGCCGCGGCTGAAGGTCCCCGAGGCGCTGGAGTTCGCCGGCCGCTATCTGGCCTACCGCCGGCTGCGCCCGCTGTGGCTGGCGCTCTACCGCGCGGTGCCGGAGATCGCGCTCGTCCCCCCGGCGGCGGCCCTTTCCGAGCTGTCCCCGGTGGACCTGCGGCTGCGCCTCTACCGGAGGGTGATCGAGATCAGGGACGCCCGGCTGGCGCTGCTGCCGTACTTCGACCCTGAGGTCGCGGCGGCGGCCCGGAAGCTGGCCGCGCGCAGGGGCATCACCGGCCGGGACGCGGAGGTCCTGGCCGAGGCGGCGATGCTCGCGGCCGCGACGCACGACAAGGAACGCGGGCGGTCGCCCCGCCTCGCCGGGGACGCGCCCACGGTGCCGGGCGGCGGCGACCTGGAGAGCGACACCGAATTCCTGGACGGCGTCGCCCGCGCGTACCGCGCACACCGCAGAAAGCTCACCCGGCTGTGCGCCGCGAGCCACAGCGTTGGGGTGTGAATCAATAGCTTTTCCAGCCAGTGACCAGTTAATGGCGAAAAATTGCCCTAAAGCATCATATTTCCACGCAAACCGGTCAGACTTCTCCCTTGGTCTCCAGCCTGGTTAACGCTTTGGCCATCGGGCGCGCGGTCAGCCGGATCTGCCAGGAACGGGCGCCGAGCCCACGCAGCCGGTCCGCGATCGACTCGTCATCGATCACCTCCGGCGGCTCCCAGGTCAACCGGCGCACCGCGTCGGGCTGCAACAGGTTTTCCGTCGGCATGCGGTGCTCATCGGCCAGCGCCGCGACCACCGTGCGCGCCGCGGCGAGCCGCCGGGCGGCGGCCGGGTCGCGGTCGGCCCAGCGGTTGGCCGGCGGCGGGCCGTCGCCCGGCGTGCTCGGCTGCGGAAGCTGGGTGTCGGGCAACCCGCGGGCCCTGCCGATCGCGGCCAGCCACTCGCGCATATGCCGCCGGGCGCTGCGGCCGGTGAACGGCGCGATCTCGGTGAGCCCCTTGGTGGTGCGCGGGATCTCCAGGGCCGCGGTCACGATCGCCGAGTCGGGCAGCACCCGCCCGGGAGCGAGGTCGGCCTCCCTGGCCAGCCGGTCACGCAGGTTCCACAGTTCGCGCACGACCGCGAGACCGCGCAGCGAGCGAACCTTGTGGATGCCCGAGGTACGCCGCCACGGATCGGACCTCGGCGCCGGCAGCGGCGTGGCGAGCACCGCGGAGAACTCCTCCTCGGCCCACTCCAGCTTGCCCGCCGCGGCCAGCTCGTCGCGCAGCGCGTCACGCAGCTCCACCAGCACCTCGACGTCGAGCGCCGCGTAGCGCAGCCAGTCTTCCGGCAGCGGCCGGGTGGACCAGTCGGCCGCGGAGTGCCCCTTCTCCAGGCGCAGGCCCAGCACGGTCTCCACCATGGTGCCGAGCCCGACCCGCTCGTAGCCGAGCAGCCGGCCGGCCAGCTCGGTGTCGAACAGCAGCCGGGGGCGCAGCCCCAGCTCGGCCAGGCAGGGGAGGTCCTGGGAGGCGGCGTGCAGCACGATCTCGGTGTCGGCCAGCGCGGCGTCGAGCGCGGCCAGGTCGGGGCAGCACACCGGGTCGATCAGCACGGTGCCCGCGCCCGCGCGGCGCAACTGGACCAGGTAGGCCCTGCCGCTGTAGCGGTAGCCCGAGGCGCGCTCGGCGTCCACCGCCACCGGCCCGTGGCCCGCGGCGAACGCCGCCACCGCCGCGGCCAGCTCGCCGGGAGCCTCGATCACCGCGGGGATGCCCTCGCGCGGTTCCAGCAGCGGTACGGCCTCCCGCTCCGGAATGGTCTTCTCGTCGGTCACTTCCTGAAGGACTCCGGATCTTCGCGGCGGCGCGGCGACAGGGACGCCACGTCGGGTGGTAGCGGAGGCATACCCGCCGCGAGGCACATCAGATCGCACCATGCGGCGACATGGCCGGAAAGGTCGTCGTCCCTGGGAGACCAGGAGGCGCGCAGTTCCAGCTCGGTGGTGACGGGATCGGCCGCCTTGTTGCCGAACCCCTCCGACACGGCCCGGGTCACCGTGCCACCGGCCTCCGCGTAACCGGCCTGGTGGGCCTCCAGGGCGTCGGTCAGCCAGCTCCAGGCCACCGGCCCGAGCAGCGGGTCGGAGGTGATCTCCGGCTCCATGTCCGCCCGCACGTAGGCCACCAGCCGGAACGGACCGTCCCAGCCGCGCTGTTGTTCGGGGTCGTAGAGCAGGATCAGCCGGCCGATCGCCAGCTCGTCGCCGTCGCGGTAGACCGACGCGCCGATCGCGGCGGAGTAGGGGGCCAGCCGCTGCGGCGCCGGGATGTCCTCCAGCTCTATCTCCGGTCTGACCTCCGTGCCGCGCAGACTCTCCACCGCGCGCCGGAAGGCGGCGGGGGTGTCGGGCGCGTCACCGATGGTCATAGTCGAAGAGTAGGTCGAAGTCAGGCGCATGGGGACCACGGGGGTAGATGTAGGAGCCATGAGAATCGATCAAGCCGCGACCGGGATTCGCCGCCGGTGGGTCGTACTCACCGGGAGCGCGCCGCCGATGAGCATCGCGTGCCCGCACTCCGCGCACGCCCACTCCGGACACTCGCCGGGATCATGCCCGTCGTGGCATGGCGGCTGCTCGAAGACCCGCTCTTCGGCACACGAGGCACAGCGCTCAGTGCGGCGCTCGGGGGAACTCCACATCGCGGTCATCTCACGGGCCTTTCGTCGGGTCGTGCTCCGAACGTTGGCACGCCCGACCGACAATTCCGCGCAACGCACTCGGCGTGTCCCGAAAGTGGTACCCGAATCGATGCCGCGCGGTGACTTGACGAACATTTGAACCAGCCGATAGCTCGTCACGGCTCTCCCATAACGCGCACTGTACCCTTCATGCGGCGTTCAAGCCGCATTCAATGGCCTCAGGGCGCTCGTGGCGTGGCGGCGCGCCGCCCGGAGGCGTCCGATGACGGCGGCGGTTGACGGCGAGCGGAAAAGGCTGGCTTGGCCACACCATGCCGCATTTCCCCTCATCCCGCCGCCGCGTCCGTGCGCGGACCGCGGGTGCCCCATGGCACCCTGTGAGGGTGAATCCAGCCGAGTCCCCGTTCGTCCGTGCCTGCCGGCGCCTGCCCGTCCCGCACGTCCCGGTGTGGTACATGCGCCAGGCGGGCCGCTCGCTGCCCGAGTACCGCGCGCTGCGCGAGGGCGTGCCGATGCTCACCGCCTGCGCCACACCCGATCTGATCGTGGAGATCACGATGCAGCCGGTCCGCCGCCACGGCGTTGACGCGGCGATCTTCTTCAGCGACATCGTGGTGCCGCTCAAGGCCATCGGCATCGACCTGGACATCAAGCCGGGCGTCGGCCCGGTGGTGGCCGACCCGATCAGGTCGGCGGACGCGCTCGGCGCGCTGCGCCCCATCGAGCCCGATGACGTGCCCTACGTCGGCGAGGCCGTGCGCGGGCTGGTCAAGGAACTCGGCCCGGTGCCGCTGATCGGCTTCGCCGGCGCGCCGTTCACGCTCGCGTCCTACCTGATCGAGGGCGGGCCGTCCAAGAACCACGACCACACCAAGGCCATGATGTACGGCGAGCCCGCGCTCTGGCACGCGCTGATGGACCGCCTCACCGACATCACCATCGGCTACCTGCGCATCCAGGCCGAGGCCGGGGCCTCGGCCCTGCAACTGTTCGACTCCTGGGTGGGGGCCGTGGCCCCCGACGACTACCGGGCGTTCGTGCTGCCGCACACCAGCCGCATCTTCGCCGCGCTGGCCGACCTCGACGTGCCGCGCATCCACTTCGGCGTCGGCACCGGCGAACTGCTCGGCCTGCTCGGCGAGGCGGGGGCCGACGTGGTGGGGGTCGACTGGCGGGTGCCGCTGGACCGGGCCGCCGAGCGGGTCGGCCCGGGGCGCGCGCTGCAGGGCAACCTCGACCCCGCGGTGCTGCTCGCCCCGTGGGAGGTGATCGAGTCGCGGGCCCGCGACGCGCTCGCGCGCGGTCGCGCGGCCGAGGGCCATGTGTTCAACCTCGGGCACGGGGTCCTGCCCTCGACCGACCCCGGCGCGCTCACCCGGCTCACCGAGTTCGTGCACGCCTTCCCGGTCAACTGACCGCCGGTTCGCCCGTCTCCACGGCCGGGGGCGGCGCGTGCCGCCTGCGGCTCCGCCGTACCAGGAACACCAGGCCGGCCGCCGGCGGGACGATCACGATCAGCCACGGCACCAGGACGCCCACCAAGGTCAGCACGACCTTCACGAAGTCCGCCAGCCCGTGCCAGCCCGACCGCAGCCCGGCGGCGAACCCGCTGGGGTCGTCGGCCCGCTTCGGGGCGGACGAGGCGGGCCCGAACAGATGGAGCGTGATCGTGCCCATGCTGGTCCGCTCGGCCAGCGACTTCTGCCTGGCCTGCAATGACTCCAGGTCGGCCTCGCGCTCGTTGATCTCCCGTTCGACCTGGAGGACCTCGCCGATGGTGTCGGCCCGCTTGAGCAGCGCGCGCAGCGACTCCAGGGCCGACTTCGAGGACGCGAGCCGGCTCTCGACGTCGGCGACCTCCTCGGTGACGTCCTCGGTGCCCTGCCGCAGCGACTCACGATCGCCGAGCTCCTTCCCGAGCCGGGCGAGCACCCCCGGGTAGGCCGGGGGCGGCACCTTGAACTCCAGCCGGGCCGACGCGTCGCGCTTGCCGAAGGAATCGCTCTCCTCCTTGGACAGATGGCCCTGCGCGGCGGTGACGATCTGCTTGGCCTTCTCGGCCGCCGCGGGCACGTCCTTGACCTTGACGCCCATCTCCGAGACGTAGATGACCGCCCGCTCGGCCTTGATCAGCTCGATCTTGCCCGAGGTGTCGCGTCCGGACTCCTCGTCGGTGGCGGACTGCGGCTTCTTGGCTGTGATGTCGGATTCGCTTTTGCCGTACCGGTCCTCTGAGGTCAGGGCGGCGGGGGCGTCGGCGCGCTCCGAGGTGGACTGCGCAGTCCCGCCGCCACCGCCGCCGCACGCGGTGCCGAGCAGCAGGAGGGCCGCCAAGGGCACGCCCAGCCGCAGGCCGTGCTGAATTCTGCTCATGGTCTCATTCACGGCTGCGGCCATCGCGCGGTTTAACCGAGGGCGTCACGATGAAGTCACGTTCGGGGGCCGGTACCGTCTGGTGACATGAAGGGCGACGGCGGACGGCATGTGGTGGTCGTCGGAGGCGGGATCGCGGGCCTGGCCGCGGCCTGGTTTCTGCGGCGGCAGGCGGGTGACGCGGTCCGGGTGACCGTGCTGGAGGGCTCGCCGCGGATCGGCGGCAAGCTGCACGTGAGCGAGGTGGCAGGCGTCGCGGTCGACGCGGGCGCGGAGGCCATGCTGGCCAGGCGGCCCGAGGGCACGGACCTCGCCCGGATGGCCGGCCTCGGCGACGAGCTGGTCTACCCCGGCACGACGCAGGCGTCGATCCTGAGCAGGGGCGCGCTGCGGCCGATGCCGCCGGGTCAGGTCATGGGCGTGCCCTCCGACCTGGCCGGGGTCGGCAGGTCGGGTGTCCTGACGCCGTCCGGGCTGGCCCGCGCGCTGCTGGACCAGGTGCTGCCGGCCACGCCGGTCGCGGGCGACGTGTCGGTCGCCGCCTACGTCCGCGCCCGGATGGGCGCCGAGGTGGTCGAGCGGCTGGTCGAGCCGATGCTCGGAGGCGTCTACGCCGGGCGCGCAGCCGCGTTGTCGCTGGAGGCGACCATGCCGCGGATCGCGGCGGTGGCGCGGTCGGCGCGCTCGCTGTCCGGCGCCGCGCGGCAGATCGTCGCCGAGGCGCCCGCGGACGCGGGACCGGTCTTCACCACGCTGCGCGGCGGCATGGGCGGCCTGCCCCAGGCCGTGGCCGCCGCCTCGGGCGCCACCGTCAGGACGGGCGTCACGGTGCGCGAGCTGCGCCGTACGCCACGCGGCTGGCGGCTGATCGCCGGTCCGGTGCCCGAGCCGGAGGTCGTGGAGGCCGACGCGGTGGTGCTTGCCGTGCCCGCCGCCCCGGCCGGCCGGCTGCTCGCGGAGGAGGTCCCGGCGGCCGCCGCCGAGCTGGTCGCGATCGAGTACGCGAGCATGGCCATCGTCACCCTCGCCTACCCCCGGGCCGCCTTCCCCACCCCGCCGTCGGGCAGCGGCTACCTGGTGCCGACGGTCGAGGGCCGCCCGGTCAAGGCGGCCACGTTCAGCTCGGTGAAGTGGCCGCACCTGGCCGCGGCCGACCCGAACACGATCGTGCTGCGCTGCTCGATCGGCCGGCTGGGCGAGGAGCGGATCCTCCAGCGCGACGACGGGGAGCTGGTCTCTCTGGCCATGGCCGAGATGTCGGAGGTGATGGGCGTGCGCGGGCTGCCGCGCGACAGCCGCGTCACCCGGTGGGGCGGGGCGCTGCCGCAGTACGAGGTGGGGCACCTCGACCGCGTGGCGCGCATCCGCGCGGCCGTCGCGGCCGCCCCGGGCCTCGCGCTCTGCGGAGCGGCCTACGACGGCCTCGGCGTTCCCGCGTGCGTCGCCACGGCCCGTACAGCGGTGGCCCGGGTGCTGGACCACCTGGACCCCACGAGAGAATGGCAGTCGGCCGGTTCCGTGTGAGGCGGGATCACGACGTGGTTCCATGGCGGCTTGAAAAGGGTGTGCCGATATGACGAGGGAAGAAGGCGCGCGGCCCAAGGCGCGTGACCTCAACCAGGTGATCCGCTACACGATGTGGTCGGTGTTCAAGCTGCGCGAGTCGTGCGAGGGCGACCGGAAGGCGATGGCCGCCGAGGTCACCGACCTGCTCGCCCAGGTGGCCGGCAAGGACGTGGTGACCAGGGGCTGTTACGACGTCAGCGGTTTCCGCGCCGACGCCGACTTCATGTTCTGGTGGCACGCCCCCACCTCTGAGGACCTGCAGGAGGTCTACTCCCGCTTCCGCCGTACCGAGCTGGGGCGGCGTTGCACGCCGGAGTGGTCGGCGATGGCGCTGCACCGGCCCGCGGAGTTCAACAAGTCGCACATCCCGGCCTTCCTCGCCGAGGAGGAGCCGCGTGCTTACGTGAGCGTCTATCCGTTCGTCCGCTCGCTGGAGTGGTACCTGCTGGACGACGCAGAGCGTCGGGCGATGCTGGCCGAGCACGGGAAGATGGCGCGCGACTACCCCGACGTGCGGGCCAACACGGTCGCCTGCTTCTCGCTCAACGACTATGAGTGGATGCTCGCGTTCGAGGCGGACGAGCTGCACCGGATCGTCGACCTGATGCGCCACCTGCGCGCCGCGAAGGCCCGCAGGCACACCCGCGTGGAGATCCCCTTCTACACAGGGGTGCGCAAGCCCGTCACCGAGCTGGTGGCCGCCCTGCCGTAACGGGCGAAATATCCGCTTTGCCGAAGCGTAGGCTGACACGTCCATGATTTGTCATACTCAATGCAGATCTCCGGCTGAGTGAGGCGAAAGCGTGGCAACGGGCGGTGACGGGGTGGCGCGTTCCAGAGGTCGCGGCGGGCGGCATCGCCGCGGCAGGCAGGGCGGGACGAGCGCGCGGCGGGCGGTGGCCTATGTGGCGGCGCTCGGCGCGCTCGGAGTGGTCGCGACGGGATACACGCTGATCAGGGGAGGCGAGGCGCCCGCGGTCGTCGCCGCGCCTTCCGGTACGGCGGCGCCCGCGGTCACCGGCGGCCCTCCGCACGCCGCCTCCGCGCAGGTCCCGTCGGAGGCTCCGGTCTTCGCCGCGGACGCGGGAAAGACCGAGCAGAAGCCGGACGACAAGAAAAGCGACGAGAAGAAGAGCGACGGCAAGCGGAGCGAACGCAAGACCGCCGAGCGCGCGTCCGGGCCGTCCGAGCACACCGACACGCGTGCGGTGGAGTTCCTGCGCAGCAAGAAGGACTCGCCCGCCAAGCGCGTCACCGACGTCCGCTCGGTCGGCGGCTACCTGCGCATCTACACCGACCTGCCGCAGTCGGCGGACAACTCCCGCGACGCGCTCGAACTCTGCCAGCGCGGCCTGCGCTACCTGATCGAGGAGCAGGGCGTCGCCGACCCCATCGTCTTCGTGCAGGCGGAGTTCGGGGAGAACGGCAATCCGGTGCTCGCCAACATCCTCGGCTCCGACGACGCCAACTGCCGGGTCACCCACCCCAAGCCGGCGGACTGACGGGCGTCCGGATCATCTGATCCTGACCCTGGTCTTGCCGCACTTGACGCACCGCTGGGTGAGCACCCTGCCGATGGTCTCGATGGCCTGCCACCTGTGGCGCAGATGCAGGCGGTCCCGCAGCGCCGGTACCAGGGATCGGGCCGTCACCAGCACGATCTCCGCTCTCGCCATCCGGAAGCCGCTGATCGGACCCTCCCGCTTCAGCCGGGGCCGCGTGCCGGCACGATGTGCGTCGGGACGGCGCCCGCTCCGGCGGCCCGCGCGTCTGCCCTGACGCCGGGTCCCTGGGCGGCGTTCACGGAGGGGGCGTACGGCTCACCGGGGGAGCGGCGGATGCGGGGCCCGGCCGCCGCGGCCCGCGCCCGGCAGGGCTTCGTCATGCCGGGGCGGCCGATGGAGCCTGCTTCCGGTCCGTCGGCACGCGTCCCCCCTGGCATGAGCGCCCCCTCTGTCGCCGATCGCCATTAGCTTCCTGGCGGCGGCAAGGGACGCGCAAGACCTAAACCTGACCGGATATGGCTATCCGGCGGGCTGCTGTGCGGGCTCCAACCGCAAGGCGATCGAATTGATGCAGTAGCGGTCATCCGTCGGGGTCGCGTAGCCCTCACCATGGAACACGTGTCCGAGGTGGGAGTCGCAGCGGCCACAGCGGACCTCCGTGCGCACCATGCCGAGCGAGCGATCCTCGATCAGCACGACGGCATCCGAATCGGACGGCTCGAAGAAGGACGGCCAGCCGCAATGGGAGTCGAACTTGGTCTCCGAGCGGAACAACTCCGCGCCACAGGCGCGGCAGGAGTAGACGCCGATCGTCTTGGTGTCGACGTACTCTCCGGTGAAGGGGCGCTCGGTGCCCGCCTGACGCAGCACCCTGAACTCCTCGGGCGAGAGCTGCACTCGCCACTCGGCGTCGCTCTTGACCACTTTATCCATGTCTCCAGCCTACGATCGTGGCGCGCAGGACGTTTCATCGAGCCGAGTTGCGGGTGGAAGCATCCTTTCGGGGGAGATTTGGCGTCTTTGTAAGTGTGGGAGGTGTGTCACCTTCCATCGATGAATGGGGAGACCGTCCGCGGCCTGTCCCGGATGGCGCCGGCCCTCGCCCGTGCTGGGCGCCCTGACCGGGAGGCCGACCGCCGCCGGCGGCCGGGCGATGCGCCAGCGCCCGGCGAAATCACCGGCGCGGCGGATGGTCGTCGTGGTCCGTCCCGTCGAGCGCCCGATCCCGCCATCGGGCGGCTCCGGGACGGGCCCGCCCTAACCCGGGCAGGTCAGCGGGGGTACGGTCGGGAGCATGGCCTCGCCGTACATAGAACTCGAAGTCGGGCAGCGCACCGTCAAGGTCACCAATCCCGACAAGGTGTATTTCCCGGAGATCGGGGCGACCAAGCGGGAACTCGTGGAGTACTACGTCAGTGTGGGCGAGGGCGCGCTGCGCGGGCTCCGCGACCGGCCGACGTACATCAAGCGCCACCCGGACGGCGTGCTCAATGACGCCATCTACCAAAAGCGGCTGCCCGCCAAGCGGCCCGAGTGGGTCCAGGGCGTGACCGTGCGCTTCCCCAGCGGGCGCACCGCCGAGACGCTGCTGGTCACCGAGGTGGCGGACCTCGCCTGGTGCGCCAACCTGGGCACCATCGACTTCCACCCGTGGCAGGCCCGCGCCGCCGACCTCGCCCATCCCGACGAACTGCGGTTCGACATCGACCCGCAGCCGGGCACCGGCTTCGAGCAGGCCCGTGAGGTCGCCTTCGTGGTCCGCGACGTGCTCGGCGAACTCGGCATCACCGGCTTTCCGAAGACCTCCGGCAGCCGGGGCGTCCACATCGCCGTGCGCATCCGCCCGGAATGGGACTTCGTCCAGGTTCGGTACGCCGCCATCGCCCTGGCCCGCGAGGTCGAACGCCGTGCCCCCGACCTCGCCACCACCGCCTGGTGGAAGGAGGAACGCGGCGAGCGCGTCTTCATCGACTTCAACCAGAACGCCCTGGACCGCACCGTGGTCGCCGCCTACTCCATCCGGGCCAGGCCGCACGCCCCCGTCTCCACCCCGGTCACCTGGGACGAACTTCCCGAAGTCGACCCGGCCGCCTTCGACATCCGCACCGTCCCCGCCCGCTTCGCCGACCTCGGCGATGTCCACGCCACCCTGGACGACAAGGCCTACTCCCTGACCCCTCTGCTCGAATGGTTCCACGCCGACGACCGCGGCGACATGCCCTACCCCCCGAACTACCCCAAGATGCCCGGCGAGCCCAAGCGCGTCCAGCCCAGCAAGGCCCGCCCCTGACATCCGCCTCCGGGCACCCGGTCACATCGCGCCGCCGAGCCGTCGTCGTGGGCTGCCCTGGTGAATCGGAGATCGTTACTCTCGCCGGATGAGCGATGATGCTTCCCCTTCGCCGATTCGGGCGTTACTGCGGTTGCCCGGGGTGGGGCCGCAGGCGGTGTGCGGGCTGTTGGCGCAGGTCACGCAGCAGGTCGGGCCGATCGGGGCGGTACTCGTAGTCAAGGAGTCCACCGGTT
>NZ_POUA01000258.1 GCF_003236385.1 Spongiactinospora gelatinilytica | reverse complement strand
GGCCAGGAGCTGTGCCGCCGACTTGCCCATCTCGTACGTGGGCTGGCCCACGGTGGTGAGGGACGGCCGGGCCAGGCGTGCCCAGGGGATGTCGTCGAAACCCACGACGCCCACCTCATCGGGCACCGACCTGCCCCGATCGACCAGGCACTCCAGCGCCCCCACGGTCATCAGGTTGTTCGCCGCGAACACCGCGTCGGGACGGACGTCCTCGTCAAGCAGCGCGGCCATGGCGGCGTACCCGCCCGCCTCGCGGTAGTCGGCGTGCCGGGCCCAGTGGAACTCCGAGCGGCCCACCGGCGGTGTCGAGCAGGGCGCGCAGACCAACCGCGAGTACCTCCTGGAGGGCACCAACCTGACCGGCGAGGACAACTACGTCGTCCTCGACGCCGTGGGGCGGGGGCACTACGTCGGCTGCGTGTTCAACGTCCGCAACCTGCGCGAGACCAGCGACTGGAACTGGTACGGCGAGGGCGACGACATGATCTTCATCGACGGCGAGCCGTTCCCGCCGTCGCTGCACGGCACCGGCACCGAGGATTACTGCAACACCGCCTGGTGCCCGCCCCAGACCCACCACGCGCCCTACCACGGCGTCACCCTGCCCGGCGGGCCGAACTGGAGCGGTGACATCTCGCTCTACCGGTTCCATGTGGAGGACCCGATCACCTTCACCGAGTCGATCAGGGTCACCATCGAGCACGGGCACGCCAACAAGCGTTCCGACGACGTCAGCTCGGTGGCCTACTGGTACCAGACCCTCCCGCACCGGCCGTTCGAGCCGCCGCCGGCCGCGCGCCGCCGCCCGTACCGCATGTAGAGTCCGCGCCGATCAGGACTTCGGTACCATACATAGGTCCTTCCGGCGGGATTGATTCCGGCTGGGACCCCGGGCGGCTCAGGGCACTCGTCGCAGCCGCCCGGGGCTGACCTCCAGCACAGCACCCGGCGCCGCAAAGCCACATAAACCGCCTCCATGAGAGCGTCCTCACCGACCCCTCACCCAGAGTTCACGCGCGATGGCGAGGCTGTTCATCGAATCGCCCGAAGTGACTCAGGGAGGACATCGTGCGTTCGGCGACCGTGGTGGGCCTGCTGTTGGATCTCGCCGCGATAGCGGTGCTGGCCTACGGCCTGTACTTCCGCCGGCATCACCGCCGCGACCTGCTGTTCGCCTACGTCGCGCTGAACGTGGGCATCTTCGCCGTCGTCTCGCTACTCCAGGCGCAGCGGGTGGACCTCGCGGTCGGCTTCGGCCTGTTCGGCGTGCTGTCGATCATCCGGTTACGGTCCAACGAGATCACCCAGGGCGAGATCGCGTACTACTTCGTCGCCATCGCGCTCGGCCTGGTCAACGGCATCGCCTCGGACTGGCCGCTGACCGCCCTGTTCCTGGACGCCGTGCTGCTCGGCGTGATGTACGTCGCCGACCACCCCCGGCTGCTCGAAGGCATCCGCCACCAGCTCGTCACGCTGGACCGCGTGCACAGCGACCCCCGTTCCCTGGTCGCCGACCTGGAGAACCGGCTGCGCGTGCCGGTGCTGCGCTGGGAGGTCACCGAGGTCGACTACGTGCGCGAGCTGATGGTGGTGAACGTCCGCTACCAGGACTCCCCGGCGCGGCTCGGAGCCGCCCGGTGAACGCCGGGCGGGCCACGCCGGCCGACGTCGTGCTCACCGGGATCGCCGCCGGGCTGCCGCCGGTGGGGCTGGCGGAGGCGGCCGGCCTGATGTCCAGGATCGACCGGAAGTACCTGGTGCCCGCCGCCGCGCTGGCCGACCTCGCCGGCCGGCTCGGCGAGCGCTTCGCCGTGCTCCAGATCGGCCGGCGCAGGCAGTTCCGCTACAGCTCCACCTACTTCGACACGCCGGACCTGCTCACCTACCGTCAGCACCGGCAGGGAAGGCGGCGCAGGTTCAAGATCCGCACCCGCGCCTACGCCGACTCGGGCGAACGCTGGCTGGAGGTCAAGCTCAGCGGCGGCCCCAGAGGTGGGGGCGGCACCGACAAGCACCGCGTCCCGCACCGGGCGGCGGGCCGCGCGCTGTCGGCCGAGGACCGCGACTTCGTCTCCGACGTCGTGCTGCGCGGCCTGCGGACACCCCTGCCCGACCCGCTGCTGCCGATTCTGACCACCGACTACCGGCGGGTCACCCTGGTCGACGGGGCCGGTGCGGCACGGCTGACCTGCGACACCGGGCTGGTCTGCCACGACGGGCGGCGCGCGTTCGCGGCACGCGGCGATTACGCGCTGGTGGAGTCCAAGTCCGAAAGCGGCGACGCGCCGCCCGACCGGGCGCTGCGCGCGATGGGGCTGCGCCCGATCAGCGTCAGCAAGTACTGCCTGGCGGTGGCGCTGCTGCGGGACGCCCCGGCCGGCCGCTGGCGGCGGGTCCTGCGCGACTACATGATGGAACGATGATCGATCCACAGTTGAGCGGCCGAGTCGCCCTGGTCACGGGGGCCAACCAGGGAATCGGCGCGGCGGTGGCAGTGGCGCTGGCGGCCGAGGGGGCCGCCGCCCTGCTGACGTACAAGCGGTGGGACCCGGGGGCCCACCAGGCCCGGTACGTGACGGCCCAGCGCATCCAGATGTCGTGACGGCGACCGTTATCTTCGGATATATGAGCGACAGGTTAATTAGCCGACGGCATAATTCACTTCCAGCTTGATTTCGCGATTGGCCTACAGCTAAAAAGTGCCTGCCGGGGCCGGACCTGGGGTTAGCGTTTTGAACACGCGCTTCCGGCGCGTCGATTCGATTGAACCCGGCACACGGTGAGAAGCAGGTGAAGCACATGAACACCCCGTGGCACACCCCAGGTCCGGCGGCCCACGAGTACATCGCGCCCATCCGGGCGCGCAGCACCGAGCGCCCGGCGCAGATGCTGACGCAGGAGACCTACCAGCGGTTGCTCCGGCAGCGCATCGTCTTCCTCGGCCAGGAGGTGGACGACGAGATCGCCAACCGCATCTGCGCGGAATTGCTGCTGCTGAGCGCCGAAGATCCACAGCGTGACATCTTTCTCTACATCAACTCGCCGGGCGGCTCGGTCACCGCGGGGATGGCCATTTACGACATGATGCAGTTCATTCCCAATGACGTGGCCACCGTCGCCATCGGTTTCGCCGGGTCGATGGGGCAGGTCCTGCTGACCGCCGGGGCCGCGGGCAAGCGCCACTCGCTGCCCTACACCCGGGTGATGATGCACCAGCCGTCGGGCGGCATCGGCGGCACCGCCTCCGACATCGCGATCCAGGCCGAGCAGATGGTCTACGTCAAGCAGACCCTCGCCGAGCGCATCGCCTTCCACAGCGGCCGCTCGGTCGAGCAGATCCGCGCCGACTGGGACCGCGACCGCTGGTTCACCGCCGAGGAGGCCAAGGACTACGGCCTACTCGACGAGGTCGTGCCCAGGGCGACCCACCTGACGGCCGACGGTTCCTGATCGGAGGAGGCGCATGTTCGAGAGCAGGCACGTGGTCCCGTCGTTCGTGGAGCGCACGACCTACGGGGTCAAGGAGACGAGCCCGTACAACAAGCTGTTCGAGGACCGGATCATCTTCCTCGGCGTGCAGGTGGACGACACCTCGGCCAACGACGTCATGGCCCAGCTCCTGACCCTGGAGTCGATGGACCCCGACCGTGACATCAGCATCTACATCGACTCGCCGGGCGGGTCGTTCACCTCGATGCTGGCGATCTACGACACCATGCAGTACATCCGGCCCGAGGTGCAGACCTTCGTCCTCGGGCAGGCGGCCTCGGCCGCGGCGGTGTTGCTGGCCGCCGGGGCGCCGGGCAAGCGGTTCGCGCTGCCGCACTCCCGCATCCTGGTCCACCAGCCCTGGATCGAAGGCGGCCGGGGCAGCGGCAGCGACCTGGAGATCCAGGCCCGCGAGGTGCTGCGGCTGCGCGACATGCAGAACGAACTGCTCGCCCGGCACACCGGCCAGCCGCTCAACAAGGTCGCCACCGACCTCGACCGCGACAAGATCCTGATGCCGGAGGAGGCGAAGGGTTACGGCCTGATCGACGACGTCATCGCCTCCAGAAAACGACGGCCCGCCCCCACCGGCCGGCCGTAACACGGCCGCCACCGGCGGCGTTTCCGCTGCTCAACCCGTACGGCCATGTCGTTTTCCAGGCCCAGCGCGGCGACGTGCACACGGTGCCGGTCAACGGGCGGGTGGTCGAGCACGCGCACCGGCTGGTCGGCATCGCCCTCGCCGCCGTCCGCGCCCAGGTCGAGCGCACCGTTGAATACCTAAGAGCGGCAATGGGGGAGGAAGCATGGGAAAAGGGCATGAACCCTGACATTCCCGCGACCAAGATCCTCGACGACCCGTACACCTACACCGACCACCGCCGCGACACCACCCACCGCCCCTGACCGACAAGTCCGGCGGGCCGTGCAAAGGGGAACGTGATCTTAATCTCACCCCGGCGGGGTTCCTTGATCAATGAAGCGGTAATTCGCCTTTCGGCGGTTTTAGCCCGGTGCCACTTACCGCCGGGCGCGCGGCGCTTCTTTCGCCCGGCAACGGGGAAGCCCCCTCCTTCGGGAGGGGGCTTCCGTCATTCAGCGCTACGGCTCAGTGGGCGGCCTCGTACTGCTCGACCACCGTGGACGGGATCCGGCCACGTTCGCTCACCGCGAGTCCGTGCTGCTTGGCCCAGCGGCGAATGTCCGCCGACTGCTCACGGCTCATCCGTGCGGGGCGAATGCCACCGCGCCGAACACGCCCCGGCCGCTCGCGGCGCACCGGGCGGGCCGCGGTGAGGAACGGGGCGAGAGCCTTACGCAGCTTCTCCTCGTTCTTCTCGGACAGGTCGATCTCGTAGTCCGTGCCGTCCAGCCCGAACTTCGTGGTACCGGCAGCCGCACCACCATCAAGATCATCTATGAAGATTTGCTCAATTCGCTTCGCCACAGTCCCTCCACTACTCGGCGTAAGATTCCGGAACTATAGCACCCAATGAACGGCTATACCCTCGGAGTGTGCCATTACACTTGTGACACGATGCACCCACGGGTATCCGGTCAGTGCGCCTACCCGTACCGCCTCGGCATAAGCCGTGTTTCCTATACCTCGGTCATCACCGACCAGAACAAGAACAAGAGATAGGACCGTGCCGATACGGCCATCGGGGGCGTCCGCCGTGACTTCCGGAACACCGTCCGGAAGTCACCCGATCGCCGGCGGCCCGGGTGGGGTTCGGCCGGGCGGCCGGCGATCGGGGCGAGGAGCACAGTGGCTCTTCGTACCTCGCGTGCCCGCTACCCGGCGCGGCGCGGTGTATGCGTACGCCCAGGGTGACGGTCAGGGCTTCACGGCCATGCCGCCGTAGATCCAGGTGCGGGCGACCTCGTCGTCCCAGACCGGGGTGTCCGGCCGCCACAACGGTACCGGCACCAGGCCGGGCTCCAGCACGTCCAGGCCGGTGAAGAGCGCGCTCACCGTCTCGCGGTCGCGGGGGATCAGCGTCACGCCGTCCTGGGCGGCGCCCGCCGAGATGGCCGCCGCCTGGGCCGGGGCGAGGTCGGCGCCGAGGTGGGAGAGGGCCAGCAGGCTGCCGGGGGCGACCGCGCCGGTCAGACGCTCGATGATGCCACGGGGGTCGGCCTCGTCCGGGATGTGGTGCAGCAGGGCGACGCACAGCACCGCCACCGGCTCATCGAAGTCGATCAGGGCACGGGTCTCGGGGGAGTCCAGGATGGCCTTGGTGTCGCGCAGGTCCGCCAGCAGGAAGGCGGTGTCGCCCGCCGAGGTCAGCAGCGCCCGGGCGTGCGTGGCCACGATCGGGTCGTTGTCCACGTAGACGACGCGGGCGCCGGGCGTGTGGCCCCCGGCGACCTCGTGCACGTTGGGGCTGGTGGGAATTCCGGTGCCGAGGTCGATGAATTGCCGAACTCCGGCCTCGACCGCCGCCCGCACCACCCTGGTCAGGAAAGCGCGGTTGGCGCGCGCGAGATCACGCAGACCCGGGGCTTTGCCCAATCCCCGTTCGGCGGCGGAACGATCGGCAGGAAAGTTGTCCTTTCCGCCGAGCAGATAGTCGTAGACGCGCGCCGGGTGCGGCCGGTCGGTGCGGAGATCGACGGGATCGAGACGGCCTTTCGTGCGCAGCCGTAAGCCGTCCATATCGTCGCCGTCAGGGGGCGCGGGGGTGCCGCTGGGCTCGTCCACCTAGATCCCTTCCAATCCATACGCTGATGCCGGAGGTTTTGGGTAGTGGGCCGGGGAACGCGAATCGATCCTTCCAGGGGGATAGCGATGACCACCGAAAGTGCCGGCAAGACGGTCCAGAATGTTATGCATCAGGGTGCGCAGTGCGTCGGCGAGCACGAGAGCCTGCGTACGGCCGCGCGGATGATGCGTGACCTGTCCGTCGGCGCGCTGCCCATCTGCGGGGACGACGATCGGCTCAGGGGCATCATCACCGACAGGGACATCGTGATCAAGTGCTGTGCCGAGGGCAAGGACCTCGACCGGACCGAAGCGGGCGAACTCGCCGCCGGGCTGGTGTGGGTGGAGGCCCACAGCAGCATCGAGGAGGCGCTCGCGACGATGGCCGAGCACCAGATCAAGCGGGTCCCGGTGATCGATGAACGCCGGATCGTGGGGATGGTCAGCGAGGCCGACCTCGCCAAGGAACTCCCGGACAACAAACTCGCGGAGTTCGTCCACCGGGTCTACGCCCACGGATGAGCCCGGCACGGCCCGCCGCACGAGGCACCGCGCCCGATGCGACGCGGTGAGCGCCGAAGAGCCGCCCGCCGTACGGCGGGCGGCTCTTCGGCCTTGCGGTGCCCCTTCGACGAGGGCTTCAGATGTGGCCTTCAAGGTCGGCCACCAGCAGGCGCTTGGGCTTGGCGCCCACGATCTGCCGGACCACCTCGCCGTCACGGTAAAGGTTCATCGTGGGGAAACCCATCACCCCGTAGCGGCGCACGATCTCCGGGTGGTCGTCGCCGTTGAGCTTGGCGATGGTCATGCGGTCACCGTACTCCGCCTCGATCTGCTCCAGCACCGGCGCGACCATTTTGCACGGGCCGCACCACTCAGCCCAGAACTCGACGAGGACCGGCTTGTCCGCGCCGAGGACCTGCTCGTCGAAGTTCTCCGTGGTCAACGTGATCATTACTGTGCTCCCTGGTCAGGGCGCAGCCAGGACAGGCCCGCGCCAGTTGGTCGGCCACATCGGCTCTGCGCCTGATCAGGTCGTGGATCTCCGCGTCGATCTCGGCGAGCTTGCGCCGGTAGACGGTGACCGACTCCGGGCACGCGTCGCCCGCCGGATGGCCCGCGCGCAGGCAGTTGACGAACGGCCGGGCGTCCTCCAGCGCGAACCCGGCCGCCAGCAGCGCGCGAATCTCCGCCACCAGCCGGACGTCCGATTCATCGTACTCCCGGTAGCCGTTGGCCGTGCGGCGGGCCGTGATCAGCCCCTGCTGCTCGTAGTAGCGCAGCGAACGCGTGCTCACCCCGGTACGCTCGGCCAGCTCCCCGATCCGCATCGGGCGGCCCCCTCCCTGATCCGTGGCTTCCAGCACGGTAAGCCTTGACATGGATGTCAATGTCAAGGCGTGTGGCATGCCCGTTTCATCCCGTCACAATCGAAGAATGCGATTGATCTATCACATTGCCTCCCGGCCGGAGTGGGAGCGGGCGCTGCGCGCGGGGGAGTACACGGTTTCCACACTGGGGCTGTCGCTGGCGGAGGTCGGGTTCGTCCACGCGAGCACGGCCGGGCAGGTGGCCGGGGTGGCCGACGCCTTCTACGGTGCCGCGGACGACCTGGTGCTGCTGGTCATCGACGAGGACAAGGTGGGGCCGCAGGTGAGGTACGAGAGCGTGCCGGACCGGCCGGACAGGTTTCCGCACATCTACGGGCCGCTGAACACCGACGCGGTGGTGCGGGCCCTGCCGTACGCCAAGGGGCCCGACGGCCGTTTCCCGCCGCCGCCCGCCACGGAGTGACCCGGCTCAGGCCCAGCCCCGGCGGACGGCCTGCACGCCCGCGTGGAAGCGGCTGGTGGTGCCGAGCGCGGCCAGGATCTCGGTGACCCGGCGGCTGTAGGTGCGCAGCGACATGCCGAGGCGCATGCTGGCCGCCTGGTCGGTCAGCCCGTCGAGCAGTGACGACAGCACCGGCTGGAGGTGCGGGGGCGGCTCGTCCAGCGGCGAGGCCCGGCCGGACAGCTCCCAGCACACCTGGTGGGCGCCGGCCAGCATGCGCACCACGACCGGGTCGCGCACCAGCAGCACGCCGTTGTGGAAGGACTCGAGGTCGAGCGGCAGCAGGGCGGCCCCCCGGTCGAAGACGGCCATCCGGAACGGCAGCGGGTCGATCAGCCGGACCTCCGCGCCTTCGTAGCGCTCGCCGCCGCCCGCGAGCTCCCGCGGGACGGCGATCAGCCGCACCACGGCCCCGGGCAGCATGACGCGCGGCAGCGGCGCGCCGATGCTCAGCAGCTCGTGCCGGGTCGTGGTGGCCAGCCGGTTGATCAGGATGCCCACCGGGGCGGACCCCATCACCACTTGGGACGGCGGGCGGGCGGAGACGAGGGCCGCCGCCCGCCTGCCGTTGCCGGATATCCGCGTGCCGTCCACGAAGACCCTCCCCAGTGATCAACCATCCGACCACTACACAGGGTAGTTCTAGACCACGTAAAGTTACAGTATCAAAACGTCGACGGCTGGCGTGTCCATGCCAAGTCGCGTGTGTTCCCGGCCCCCGCGAAGCACCCTGATCGCAACAAGAAGCACCATCGCCGACCAAGGGAGCATCGCGATGCGTCGACCTCTGTCCAGCATCCGGGCGGTGGCCGCCGGGGTGGTGACCACTCGGGCGGTGGCAGCCGGAATGGTGACCACCGCCATGGCCCTCGTGCTCGGCCTCGCCCTGCCGGCGCCCGGCGCGTCCGCGCTGTCGGTCAGGGAGACCGCCGACCTGATCATGAACCTCGGATACGCCGACTTCGCCGAGCAGCCGCAGGCCGAGCCGTTCGACTGGACCACCGACGGCTGCACCGCGACGCCGCCGCGCCAGGCCAGGCGGTTCCGCCAGGCGTGCGAACAGCACGACTTCGGCTACCGCAACTACGGCCGGGGCGGGCTCGCCCTGTGGCCGGAGGAAGACGGCCGGAAGTGGATCGACTCCCGCTTCCTGACCGAGATGCGGGCCATCTGCCGCGACCGGCACGGCGGCGCCGACTGGTGCCGCGACCAGGCCCGTGTGCTGTACGACGCGGTGCGGCTGTTCGGCCGGTTCGCCTACTTCGACTGATTCGCCTACTTCGACTGATCCGTCACGCCATGCGTCAGCGGAAGCGGTCGGTGGCGGCGATCGTGTGGTGCAGGGTGCCGGGTTCCGATCCGGCGTGCCCGGCGTTCTCGACGATGTGCAGTTCCGCCTCCGGCCAGGCCAGGTGCAGGTCCCAGGCCTGTTCCAGGGGCGTCTTCATGTCGTAGCGGCCGTTCACGATCACGGTCGGGATGTGCCTGATCCGATCGATGCCGGCCAGCAGGCCGTCGCCGAGGAAACAGTCGTTGCTGAAGTAGTGCTGCTCGATGCGGGCGAAGCCGAGTACGGTCCGGTCGTCGAGCGCAGGGTCGGGCACCGGGAGCAGGGTGTTGGCCGAAAGCTCCCACCCGGTCCAGGCGCGGGCGGCCGGGAGGTGCACCTCGGGGTCGGGGTCGAAGAGCCGCCTGCCGTACGCGGCGAGCAGGTCGTCGCGCTCGGCCTCCGGGATCAGGTCGCGAAAGGCCGCCCACTCCTTGGGGAACAGCCGCGCCGCGCCGGTGCCGGTGAAGGACCACACCTCATCCGACGGCCTGGCCAGGTAGATCCCGCGCAGCACCAGCTCGGTGACCCGCTCGGGGTGGCTCTGGGCATAGGCGAGCGCCAGCGTGCTGCCCCACGATCCGCCGAGTACCAGCCAGCGGTCGATACCGAGGTGTTCGCGCAGCCTTTCGATGTCCGCGACCAGGTTCGGGGTGGTGTTGGCCGCCAGCGAGGTGTCGGCGTCGCCTGCATGCGGCCGGCTCCGCCCGCAGTTGCGCTGGTCGAACAGTACGATCCGGTACGCCGCCGGGTCGAACAGCCTGCGATGGTCGGGCAGTACCCCGCCGCCGGGACCGCCGTGCAGGAAGAGGGCGGGCTTGCCCGCGGGGTCGCCGCAGATCTCCCAGTGGATCGTGTCGCCCCCGCCGACGTCGAGCAGTCCGGAGTCGTGCGGTTCGACGGGCGGATAGAACGTCTTGAAGTCCATGATTTCCAGTCATACTCCACGCGGCGCACCCTGCGGCGTTCGCGCGACGCGGACCCGTCTCCCGATATGTAGGGTCATTCGGGGAGGAAACAATATGGATCATGAATTGACATTGATGGCGGTACATGCGCACCCGGACGACGAGGTGCTGAGCACCGGCGGCGTCCTGCTCCGCGCTGCCGAGGAAGGCATCCGCACGGTCCTGGTGACCTGCACCAACGGTGAACAGGGCGACGCGCCCGGCGGGGTGAAGCCGGGCGAACCCGGACACGACCCCGAGGCGGTCGCCGCGCTACGGCTGACCGAACTCCGCGAGTCGATCTCTCACCTGAACATCGCGCACCTGGAAACGCTGGGCTACCGCGACTCGGGCATGGTGGGCTGGGAGGCCAACGACGACCCCCGGGCCTTCGCGAACGTGCCGGTGGAGACCGCCGCCGCGCGGCTGGCCGAGCTGATGCGGCAGTACCGGCCGCAGGTCGTGGTCACCTACGACGAGAACGGCGGCTATGGCCACCCCGACCACATCCAGGCCCACCGCATCGCGGTGGCCGCCACCGAGGCGACCCAGATTCCCGACAAGCTCTACTACGGGGCGATGCCGCGTTCGGGCATCAAGAAGATGATCGAGCACATGCGCGCCGCCGGGATGCCGATGGAAGAGGAGTTCCCCGACGACTTCGGCACCCCCGACGAGCTGATCACCACCGTCGTGGACGCCTCGGCGTACGTGGAACGCAAGGTCAAGGCGCTGAAGGCGCACCAGAGCCAGAGCGACAGCGTGTTCCTGCTGGCACTGCCCGAGGAGTTCCAGCAGCACGCCCTCGGCGCCGAGGCGTTCATCCGGCAGTACAACCGCGTCGCCGCCGCCCCCGACCACGAGGACGACCTCTTCGCCGGCCTTCGCTGACCAGACATGGTGACGGCGTCGTCGCTCGGGGGAACGACGGAGGCATGAGGTTCGAAAGGAGCGTCGCGTTCGTCACCGGGGCGGCGTCCGGGATCGGCGCGGCCACCGCCAGGCGACTGGCCGAGGAGGGCGCGCGGGTCCTGCTGTGCGACATCGCCGACGAGGCGGGGGAGCGGGTGACGCGGGACATCGTGGCCGCCGGGGGCGCGGCGGCCTACCTGCACTGTGACGTGGCCGTGCCGGGC
>NZ_POUA01000257.1 GCF_003236385.1 Spongiactinospora gelatinilytica | reverse complement strand
GTGTATAAGAGACAGCCCTCGGCCAGCACAACGCCGTGGTGCTAAGCGGCCCGCGGCAATCCCACGAAGGCGCCCAGCGCAGATGAGAGGAACGAGATGAACACCCGGGGAAACGCAGTGATCGTCGGGGCCTACGAGCATCCGGGACGTGAACTCCCCGACAAATCCCTCGCCCAGGTCCATGCCGAGGTCGCGCTCGGCGCGGTCGCCGACGCCGGGCTGACGCTCGACGACGTGGACGGCTTCTTCGTCGGCCACGACGCGCCCGGTTACGGCGGCGGCTGGATCTCCATGGCCGAGTACCTCGGCCTGCGCAACCTCACGTACATGGACTCCACGGAAAGCGGCGGGGCCTCCCCCATCTACCACGTCTCGCACGCCGCGGCGGCGATCGCCGCGGGCAAGTGCGAGATCGCCCTGGTGGCGCTGGCCGGCAAGCCGCGGACCGGCATCCAGCCGGGCGGCGGCGGGCCGCTGACGCCGGAGGAGAGCTTCGAGGGCCGGATGTTCGGCGTGACCGGGCTGGTCGCCTCCTACGCGCTGTCCGCCCGCCGGCACATGCACGAGTTCGGCACCACCAGCGCGCAGCTCGCCGAGATCAAGGTGGCCGCGTCGATCCACGCCTCGCACAACCCCAACGCCTTCCTGCGCAAGGCGCTGACCGTGGAGGACGTGGTCAACTCCCCGCTGATCGCCGACCCGCTGCGCCGCGGCGACTGCTGCGTCGTCACCGACGGCGGCGGCGCGGTCGTGGTGACCAGCCCGGAGATCGCCCGCACTTTGGACCGCCGGGCGGTCAAGGTCCTCGGGCAGGGCGAGGCCGGAAAGATCGTCAACGGCGGCAAGCTCGACCTGACCTACACCCCGGCGGTGTGGTCCGGGCCGCGCGCGTTCGAGCAGGCGGGCGTGACGCAGGCCGACATCGACTACGTCTCGATCTACGACAGCTTCACGATCACGGTGCTGGAGATCCTGGAGGATCTCGGCTTCTGCGAGAAGGGCAAGGGCGGCGAGTTCGTCCAGGACGGCACGCTCGTCGCCCCGCACGGCAGGCTCCCGTTCAACACCGACGGGGGCGGCCTCGCCAACAACCACCCCGGTCACCGGGGCGGCATCACCAAGATCATTGAAGCGGTCCGGCAGCTTCGCGGTGAGGCGAACGCGGGAGTGCAGATCCCCGACTGTGAGATCGCGCTCGTACACGGCAACGGCGGCGACCTGGGCACCCGGATGCGCAGCGCCACGATGATCTTGGGCAGGGAGGACGCATGAGCGAGGTCCGGTCGAACACGGCGTTGCCGACGCCGGTTCCCACCATCAATCCCGACAGCGCGGAGTTCTGGGCCGCGACGGCGGAGGGCCGGTTCATCACCCGCCGCTGCACGAACTGCGCGCAGTACATCTGGTATCCGCGGCCCATCTGCCCGTTCTGTCACAGCCAGGAGACCACCTGGGAGCCGCTGAGCGGGCGCGGGGTGATCTACTCCTTCAGCGTCGTGCGCAAGGCCGGCGGCGACTGGAAGGGCGTCACGCCCTACGTGCTCGCGTACGTGGAGCTGGACGAAGGCCCCCGGATGATGACCAACATCGTGGACTGCGACGTGGAACAGGTCGCCATCGGCGACCCCGTCGAAGTCGTCTTCGAGGACACCGGCGAGGGCAGCGCGCTCCCCCGGTTCCGTCCCGCCCCCCGCTGACGCCGACCGACCGCAGAAGAGGTACCAGGCCATGGCAATCAACAAAGTCTACGAATCCCCCGCCGCGGCGGTCGCCGACGTCCCGGACGGTTCCAGTGTGTCCATCGCCGGGTTCGGCATGACGCACAGCTTCCCGACCAGCCTCACCGTCGCGCTGCGCGGGCAGGGCGCGCGGCGGCTGTGCATCGTGGCGAACTCCCTGGGCACCGGCGAGTTCCGGTCCAACACGCTGATCGAGAACCGCCAGGTCAACCGCCTGATCGTGTCGTTCTCGGCGCGGGCGGGCGAGGCCCGCTCGGCCGCCGAGCAGCAGATCGCCGCCGGTGAGATCGAGGTCGAGCTGGTGCCGCAGGGCACCCTCGTGGAACGGCTGCGGGCCGGCGGCGCCGGCATCGGCGCGTTCTACACGCTCACCGGCGTCGGCACGGCCATCGCGGAGGGCAAGGAGACCCGCACGATCAACGGCGTGGAACACGTTCTTGAGTACGGGCTCAAGGTGGACTACGCGCTGATCCGCGCGGCCCGCGCCGACCGGTACGGCAACCTCCAGTTCACCGGCGTCGGCCGCAACTTCATGCCGGCCTTCGCCAAGGGCGCCAAGATCACCGTCGCCGAGGTGGACGAGATCGTGGACGGCGAACTCGACCCGGAGGCCATCGGCGTGCCCGGCGTGTTCGTGGACCGCGTGGTGGTCCGGACCGTGGACGTCCCGCACGACTTCCCCACCCCGCGCGCCGGCCGCGGCGCCGACAGCGCCCGCTCCTACAACGGCAAGCCCGCGCTGACCCGCAACAAGATGGCCGAGCTGGCCGCCGGTCTGGTCCCGCCCGGCAGCTACATGAACCTCGGCCTCGGCATCCCCACGCTGATCTCCAACTACATCGAGGGCCGCGACATCGTGCTGCACTCGGAGAACGGCGTGCTCGGCTACGGCGGGATGGCCACCCGCGACGATTACAACCCGGAGATCTACAACGCGGGCGGCCAGTACGTCCACCTCACGCCCGGCGCGTCGTTCTTCGAGAGCGTCACGTCGTTCGAGATGGTCAGGGGCGGCCACGTCGACTTCGTCGCGCTCGGCGGGTTCCAGGTGGACGGGCAGGCCAACCTGGCCAACTGGAGCACCCCCGACATGATCGGTGGCGGCATCGGCGGCGCGATGGACCTCGTGGCGGGCGACACCACCGTGATGGTCCTGATGACGCACCTGGACTCGGCAGGCAAGCCGAAGCTGGTCAAGGAGTGCGACTTCCCGCTGACCGGCCGCGCCTGCGTGAACATCGTGGTCACCGACCTCGGCGTGTTCCGCTGGGACGGCGCCAAGTTCCGGATGGAGTACGTCGCCCCCGGCTTCACCCCCGACGAGGTGGCCGCGCTCACCGACCTCGACCTCGACCTGTCCGCGGTCCGGTGAACCCCGGCCGGTTGAGCGCCGCCGAACTGGTCCGGGCCTATCGGCGGCGGGAGCTGTCCCCGGTCGAGGCCGCCAAGACCGCACTGGACGCCATCGCCGCGCACGACGGCGAACTGAACGCCTTCGTGCTGGTGGACCCGCCCGCGGCGCTGCGGGCGGCGGCGGAGTCGGAGGCGCGCTGGATGTCCGGGACCCAGCTCGGCCCGGCCGACGGCGTCCCGGTCGCGGTCAAGGACCTGCTGCTCACCCGGGGCTGGCCGACTCTGCGCGGCAGCCTGCTGGTGGACGCCGCAGGGCCCTGGCACGACGACTCGCCGAGCGTGGCCCGGCTGCGCGAGGCGGGCGCGGTGCTGGTCGGCAAGACGACGACGCCGGAGTTCGGCTGGAAGGGCGTCACCGACTCGCCGGGGTTCGGCGTCACCCGCAACCCGTGGGACCCGGCGCTGACCTCGGGCGGGTCGAGCGGCGGGTCGGCGGTCGCGGTCGCCACCGGGATGGCCGCCTGGGCGATGGGCACCGACGGCGGCGGTTCGGTACGGCTGCCGGCGGCGTTCACCGGGACGGTCGGGCTCAAGCCGACCGGCGACCTGATCCCGATGTACCCGCGGGGCAACAACGGGCTGCTGTCGCACCGCGGGCCGATGGCCAGGACCGTGGCGGACGTCGCCGGGATGCTGGACGTGGTGGCCGCGTACGACCCGCGCGACCCGGCCGCGCTGCCGCCGCCCTCGGCCTCGTTCGTGGACGGCCTGGACGCCGGCATCTCGGGCCTGACCATCGCCTACTCCCGCACGCTGGGCTACGGCCGCAACGACCCCGCGGTCGAGGCGGCCGTGACCAGGGCGGTCGAGGTGCTGGCCGACCTCGGCGCCAAGGTCGAGGAGGTCGATCCCGGCTTCGCCGACCCGATCGAGGCGTTCCAGCTCCTGTGGTGCGCCGGGGCCGCCAAGACGCTGGACCGGTACCGGGACGCCGACCTGTCGCGGGTCGATCCGGGGCTGCTGCGGTCGGGCGAGAGCGGGCGGGCGGCCTCGGTGTCCGCGTACCTGGACGCCCTGGCGGTGTGCAACGACCTCGGCATCCGGATGGCCCGGTTCCACGAGCGCTACGACGCGCTGGTGACCCCGGCCACCCCGATCACGGCGTTCGCGGCGGGCCGCGACCAGCCCGACGGTTCGCCGTCGGCGGTGTGGGCCTCCTGGACGCCGTACACCTATCCGTTCAACATGACCAGGCAGCCCGCGCTGAGCGTGCCCTGCGGCTTCACCGGCGACGGCCTGCCGGTGGGGCTCCAGATCGTGACCGCGCGCCACCAGGACGCCCTCGCCCTGCGCATCGGGCACGCCTACGAGCAGTGCGCGCGGTGGACGGACGCCGTGCCCCCGCTGCGCACCACCAATGAGCTGGAAGGAGGGGCACAGTGAGCGCTGTCCCCCGCATCGGAAACCTGATCAACGGCGAGTGGCACTTCGACGGCACCGGGCGCGAGGTGCTGCACAAGTTCACCGGCGAGGTCCTCGCCATCGCGCACGACGCGACCCCCGCCCAGGTCACGGACGCGGTGACCGCCGCCCGCAAGGCGAGCGAGTCCCCGCTGGACCCCTATCAGCGCTACGAGATCCTGTCCAAGGTCGCCGACGCGATCGCGCGCGACAAGGAACGGCTGGCCCTTTCGGTCTGCCGGGAGTCCGGCCTGACCCTCAAGGACTGCCTGGGCGACATGGACCGCGCGGTGCAGACCATGCGGACCTCCGCCGAGGAGGCCAAGCGGATCACCGGGGAGATGGTGCCGATCGCGGCGGCCCCCGGGTTCGCGCACCGGATGGCGTTCACCGTGCGGTTCCCGGTGGGCGTGGTGGGCGCGATCACGCCGTTCAACTCGCCGCTGAACACCGTCGCGCACAAGGTCGGCCCGGCGCTCGCCGCCGGGAACGCGGTCGTGGTGAAGCCGTCGCCGTTCACGCCGATCGCGGCGGCCGCGCTGTGCTCGATGCTGCTGGAGGCCGGTCTGCCGCCGGGCCTGATCGGGCTGCTGCTCGGTCCGGGCGACCCGGTCGGGACGAGCCTGGTCAACGACGAACGCGTGGACTTCTTCACCTTCACCGGCAGCACCGCGACCGGCAAGGCCATCTCCGCCCGCCTCGGCATGCGCCGGGCGACGATGGAGTGCGGCAACGTGTCCGGGACGATCGTGTGCGCCGACGCCAACGTACGGGACGCGGCCGAGCAGTGCGCCAGGGGCGCGTTCCGCAAGGCCGGCCAGGTCTGCACGTCCGTGCAGCGGCTGTACGTCCACGCCGACATCCTGGAGGAGTTCCTCGGTCACCTGACGGCCGCCGCCTCCGCCATGGTGGTCGGCGACCCCGAGGACCCGGCCACCGACATCGGCCCGATGATCAGCGAGGCCGCCGCCAAGCGGGCCGAGGAGTGGGTCAACGAGGCCGTCGCCCAGGGGGCCCGGCTGGTCCACGGCGGTCGGCGTGACGGGGTCGCGATGGCCCCGACGATCCTGACGGAGGTCCCCTCGGACGCCCGGGTGGTCTGCGAGGAGATCTTCGCGCCGGTCGTGTCGGTGATGCCGTTCAAGGACTTCGGCGAGGCGCTGCGGGTCGTCAACGACACGCCGTTCGGACTCCAGGCGGGCATCTTCACCCGCGACCTGAACCAGGCCCTGGAGGCCACCAAGCGGCTCCGCGTCGGCGGCGTCGTGATCAACTCCACGTCGAGCACCCGCGCCGACCTGATGCCCTACGGCGGCGTCAAGGACAGCGGCTACGGCACCGAGGGGCCGAAGTACGCGGCCAGGGACATGACCGAGGAGCGCCTGGTGCTGCTGGAGCCCGCCAAGGACGGCGACCGGTGACACAGGACGACGCACCCCCGCCCGTCCCCGCGGACCTGCTGGCCGACACCGCCGCGCGCATCCTGCTGGCCCATGACGTGCCCGCCGAGGACGCCCGCCTGGTCGCCGACTGCCTCGTCCAGGCGGACCTTTGGGGGCACCAGTCGCACGGGTTGCTGCGGCTGCCCTGGTACGTCGCGCGGCTGCGCTCGGGCGCGATGCGGGCGCGCACCACGCCGGAGACCGTCATCGACGCGGGCGCGGTCGCGACGATCGACGGCCACGACGGCATCGGGCAGGTCATCGCCGCCCACGCCGCCCGGGAGGCGATCGAGCGCGCCGCGCGGCACGGCATCGGCGCGGTCGCCGTGCGCAACTCGGGCCACTTCGGCATGGCCGCCCACTTCACCAGGATGGCCCCGCCGAAGGGCTGCGTCGGCATCCTGACCACCAACTCCAGCCCGGCCATGGCCCCGTGGGGCGGGCGGGTCAAGGCGGTGGGCAGCAACCCGTGGTCCGTCGCCGTGCCGCTGGAAGGCGACGGGCAGATGGTGCTGGACATCGCCAACACCGCCGTGGCCCGCGGCAAGATCTACCTGGCCCGCAACCGGGGCGAGCAGATCCCGGACGGCTGGGCGATCGACGTCGAGGGCAACCCCACCCGCGACCCGAGCGCGGCCATCGCCGGGACGATCCTGCCGATGGCCGCGCACAAGGGCTACGCGATCTCGCTGATGATGGACGTGCTGTCGGGCGTGCTGACCGGCAGCGGCTTCGGCACCCAGGTCGCCGGGCCGTACCAGCCGAACGAGCGCAGCAGGTCCGGGCACCTGTACCTGGCCATGGACATCGCGGCGTTCATGCCGCCCGCCGAGTTCACCGAGCGGATGGCGGAGCTGGTGCGCGAGCTGAAGTCCAACCCGCCCGCGGGCGGGACGGGCGAGGTGGTCTACCCGTGGGAGATCGAGGACCGCACGGCGGCGCGCAACCTGGCCGAAGGGATCAGGCTGCCCGAGCAGACCCTGGCCGACCTGCGAAAGCTCGCCGCCGAACTGGAGATGGAGGTGGCCGTGTGAGCTCGCACAGCCCGGTGAGCCCGCGGATCAGGCCACTGCGGGTCGGGCGGTCCAGGAACGTGCCGATGGAGGCCGCCGTGTACGGGCATCCACACGGCGAGACCGTGGACATCATCATGTTCATGTTCGTGGTCGAGGCGGGCGACCGGCTGATCCTGGTGGACAGCGGCACGCTCGACCCGGAGTACGTGCGGCGCTACCACCCGTACGACTTCGCCAGGGACCCGGACAGCGAGCCGTCGATCGTGCTGCGCGAGCACGGATACGACCCCGCCGACTTCGACACCGTGGTCAACACGCATCTGCACTGGGACCACTGCTCGAACAACGGGATGCTCCCCAATGCGCGCGTGCTGGTGAACAAGAAGGAACTCGAATACGCCATCGATCCGCTGCCGATCCACCGCAGGGCGTACGAGAAACTGCCCGGCCTCCAGGCTCCGTGGATGGCCGCGTGGGACCGCATCGAGACCGTGACCGGCGAACAGCGGATCTGCCCGGGGGTCACCGTGGTGCCGCTGCCGGGGCACACTCCGGGGTCGCAGGGCGTGCTCGTGGAGACCGGCGACGGGCGATATCTGATCGCGGGCGACGCGCTCGGGGTGTACGAGAACTGGAACACGGAGGACTGGCGGGACAGCGTGCCGCCGACCATTCACACGAATGTGATCGAGTGTTTCGAGACCTTCGAGTACATCGCGAGCCTTTCGTGCGAGGTGATCCCCAGCCACGACGGGCGCATAGCCGAGGTCTATGGTTAGCCGCGCTCTTCCGGTCCGCGACATAGCGTGTGGAGGTCATCGACGGCAGGCCACGGCGGCGCTCGCATGGCCGTTTCTCATGGGGACGCAATTTCTTGACGACCGCGGAGAAGGCCGCGACGTCCGCCGGCCGGCTTGGGCGCTGATCGCCGGTGCCGTCGCCGTGCCGTACCGGCCGCTCTGCCGGCCGCGCTGGGCCGCATTTCCACGCGGGCACCGCGGAATGGACCGCCCGCCTGTACGCGAACTGGGACTCCGCCCTGAACCGCCTTCCGCCCTGCCCACCCGACGACGGCCCATCCCGCCTGCGCGCCGACGGCGTCCATTTCACCGAACAGGCCGCCCGCCGGCTCGCCCCCGCATCCTCGACCTCGCCGCCCTCCGCTGAGCGGCCCTCCGCTGAGTCGCCCTCCGCCGACCGGTATGCGCTGGACCGGTCAGGATTCGAGAAGCGCCGCTCAGCCGGGGGCGCCTAGCCTGGCCTGCATGGACATCAGCATCAATGCCAGTTTTCTCCCGCACACCGACCCGGACGCCTCGCTGGCCTTCTATCGGGACGTCCTCGGCTTCGAGGTCCGTGGCGACGTCGGATACGAAGGGATGCGCTGGATCACTGTCGGCCCGGCCGACCAGCCCGGCACGTCCATCGTCCTGGAACCGCCGGCGTCCGACCCGGGTGTCACCGACGACGAGCGCCGGACCATCGCCGAGATGATGGCCAAGGGCACCTACGCGGGCATCCTGCTGGCCACCGACGACCTCGACGGCAGCTTCGCGCGGGTCAAGGCGGGAGGGGCGGAGATCGTCCAGGAGCCGGCCGAGCAGCCGTACGGCGTGCGCGACTACGCCGTACGCGATCCGGCCGGGAACATGATCCGCGTTCAGGAGATCCGCTGAGCCATCGGCCGTAAAAAAACCCGACATAGCGCCCGGACCTGGTTAAATCTAGCGAGGCGACGCTGGCGGAGACCGCGAACGCTACCCCCAGACCAGGATGGAGACACCATGAGTACGCCCATCAGGCCGGACACGCAGTCGCCCGCGCTGCACGCCGCCGACAGCCATGATCTGATCCGCGTGCAAGGCGCGCGTGAGAACAACTTGAAGGACGTCAGCGTCGAGATTCCGAAGCGCCGGCTGACGGTGTTCACCGGGGTGTCCGGCTCGGGGAAGAGCTCGCTGGTGTTCGGTACGATCGCCGCCGAATCTCAACGGCTGATCAACGAAACGTACAGCGCCTTCGTACAGGGCTTCATGCCGACCCTGGCGCGGCCGGAGGTCGATCTGCTGGAGGGGCTGACCACGGCGATCATCGTCGACCAGGAGCGGATGGGGGCCAACTCCCGTTCCACCGTCGGCACCGCCACCGACGCCAACGCGATGCTGCGGATCGTCTTCAGCCGGCTCGGCGAGCCGAGCGCGGGGCCGTCCTTCCACTACAGCTTCAACCTGCCTGCCGGCGCCTGCCCGCGCTGCGAGGGCATGGGCCGGGTGAACGACATCGACCTGACCCAGCTCTACGACGACAGCAAGTCGCTGGCCGAGGGCGCGATCACCATCCCGGGCTACAACGCGGACGGCTGGATGGTCCGCATCTTCACCTCGTCCGGCTTCCTCGACCCCGACAAGCCGATCCGCGACTACACCGAGAAGGAGCTGCACGACTTCCTGTACCGCGAGCCGGTCAAGGTGAAGTTCGAGAACATGAACCTCACCTACGAGGGCCTGGTCTCCAAGGTCCAGAAGTCGCTCCTAACGAAGGACCGCGAGGCGATGCAGCCGCACATCCGGGCGTTCGTGGACCGGGCGGTCACCTTCACCGCCTGCCCCGAGTGCGGCGGCAGCAGGCTCAACGAGGCGGCCAGGTCGTCGCGGATCAAGGGCGTCAACATCGCCGACGCGTGCGCGATGCAGATCAGCGACCTGGCCGAATGGGTCCGCGGCATCGAGGACCCTTCGGTGGCGCCGCTGCTCGCGACGTTGCAGCAGACCCTCGACTCGTTCGTGGAGATCGGCCTGGGGTACCTCTCGCTCGACCGGCCCTCCGGCACGCTGTCCGGCGGCGAGGCGCAGCGGACCAAGATGATCCGCCACCTCGGGTCATCCCTCACCGACGTCACGTACGTCTTCGACGAGCCCACCGTCGGCCTGCACCCGCACGACATCCAGCGGATGAACGACCTGCTGCTACGGCTGCGCGACAAGGGCAACACGGTGCTGGTCGTGGAGCACAAGCCGGAGGCCATCGCGATCGCCGACCATGTGATCGACCTCGGGCCCGGCGCCGGTACGGCGGGCGGCGCGGTCTGCTTCGAGGGCACCGTCGAAGGGCTGCGGGCCAGCGGCACCCTCACCGGACGCCACCTCGACGACCGCGCCGCCCTGAAGGACAAGGTGCGGACACCCACCGGCAAGCTGGAGATCCGCGGCGCGCACTCGCACAACCTCCAGGACGTGGACGTGGACATCCCGCTCGGCGTCCTCGTCGTCGTCACCGGCGTGGCCGGGTCCGGCAAGAGTTCGCTGGTACACGGGTCGATCCCGGCGGGCGCGGGCGTGGTGTCGGTCGACCAGACCGCGATCCGCGGGTCGCGGCGGAGCAACCCGGCGACCTACACCGGGCTGCTCGACCCGATCCGCAAGGCGTTCGCCAAGGCCAACGGCGTGAAGCCGGCGCTGTTCAGCGCCAACTCCGAAGGCGCCTGCCCCAACTGCAACGGCGCCGGGGTCATCTACACCGACCTGGCGATGATGGCGGGAGTCGCCACGGTCTGCGAGGAGTGCGAGGGCAAGCGGTTCCAGGCTTCGGTACTGGACCACCACCTCGGCGGCCGTGACATCAGCGAGGTCCTCGCCATGTCGGTGACCGAGGCGGAGGAGTTCTTCCGCGCGGGCGACGCCCGCACCCCGGCCGCGCACGCCATCCTGCACCGCCTCGCCGACGTCGGCCTCGGCTACCTCAGCCTCGGCCAGCCGCTCACCACCCTGTCCGGCGGCGAACGGCAGCGCCTCAAGCTGGCCACCCACATGGCCGAAAAGGGCGGCGTCTACGTCCTCGACGAGCCGACCACGGGCCTGCACCTGGCCGACGTCGAACAGCTCCTCGGCCTCCTGGACCGCCTCGTCGACTCCGGCAAGTCGGTCATCGTCATCGAACACCACCAGGCGGTCATGGCCCACGCCGACTGGATCATCGACCTCGGCCCGGGCGCCGGCCACGACGGCGGCCAGATCGTCTTCGAGGGCACCCCCGCCGACCTCGTCGCCGCCCGCTCCACCCTCACCGGCGAACACCTCGCGGCTTATGTCGGCTCTTGATGCCCGGTCAAAATGAGCAATAATGGACGTGAATTAGGGGTGAATGTCGAGTTATAGCTTGGTGCGCGCGGGGACAGATCTTCTGGCGGCCACGGGACTTATCGGGCAATAGTTCGATCCTGCACCGTAAGTAGGTCATGTCACCAGTCAAGAGGAGAAGCTGTGATACCCCGCGCGCTATCTCTCCCGCTGATCGCCGCCGCCGCCATCGGAACGGCACTGTTCTCGGCACCGGCCGCCAGCGCCACGACGACCCTCGTCGACACGTACACCTGTGACAACGTCATGAAGTCCGATATCGGCGACGGCTGGGCCGGTTGGGGCAACTGCGTCGGCTCCGCCGGCGCC
>NZ_POUA01000256.1 GCF_003236385.1 Spongiactinospora gelatinilytica | reverse complement strand
GACCGGCACACCCGACCTGGTCGGCACCGGCCCGGCACGCGCCGGGCGCCCCGACCCGCCGGCGAATCCGCTCGCCGCGCCGCACGGGCAGCGTCCCGGCGGTGGCAGGCCGGACCCGCTCACCGGCCCGCTGCCCGCGGACGTGACCCAGCGCATGCCCCTTCCCAAACCGGACCCACTGAGCGACCCGCTGGCCGCCGACCCGCTGACCACCGGCAGGCGGGGCCGTCCGGCCGCGGCGTCCGGGCGGTCGCGCGAGAGCGCGCCCGCGCCCCGTCCCGAAAGCGACCAGCCGATGGTCGACCCGCTGTCCACGGGCGGCCACAGTCTGTCCCCCGGCCATCTGGCCGCGGGCCGCATCGCCGCCGGTGACCCCCTTTCGACCGGGCCGTTCTCCGGCCGGCCGGCGTCCGCCACGAGCGGGCAGTTCCCCGCGGCCGACACGTCCCGGCAGGATGACCGGCACTCCTATTCCTGGAGCGGCACCGCCGACATCCTCGACGATCCCCCGTCCGCGCCCGCCTCCGCCGTACCGGCGGCCCCCAGCGGATCGTGGCCCGCGCCGCCCGTCCAGTCGTTCCCGGCGGTGACCCCTTCCGCCGGCCACCAGGGCGGCGACTCCTATTCCTCCAACTCCTACGAGGTCCGCGCGGGCTGGGCGATGATCGACGAGTCGGACACCGTGACCGGCCCTTCCCCGGCGATGTCCACGCCCACCGGCCCGAGCCGGGCCCTGCCCGCCGACGACGTGCTCTCCGGCGGCGGCCCGTACGCCGCGCCGATCCCCGACCGCTATCCCCCCGCCCAGCCGGGGCAGCCCTCGCCGCAGAGCGGCAACTGGCCCTCCTACAGCGAGCTGTACGGCCAGCCCGAGGCCGAGGCGGTCCCCGACGGCTCCGGCAGGACCGGCGGGCGCAGCGGAAACCACCGGGCCCCCGAACCCGACTATCCCGACTATTACCGCTAAGGCTTCGATCTCCCCCCGCGGCTTGCAAAAGGTTCCCGCGGGCCGCTGAAATTAGCATGCCCCACGGCATAGGGTTCGCACCATGACAGCGAACACTCAGCGTGAGGGATCGACAGCCAGCGGTCACCTCGGCTCCGTGCTCAGGCACGACCTGCCAGCCTCCTTGGTGGTCTTCCTGGTGGCCGTGCCCCTGTCCTTGGGAATCGCGGTCGCGTCCGGCGCCCCGTTGATCGCCGGGCTGGTGGCCGCGGTGGTCGGCGGCGTGGTGGGCGGGGCCTTCGGCGGCTCGGCCGTACAGGTCAGCGGGCCCGCGGCCGGCCTGGCCCTGGTCGTCTTCGACCTCGTACAGACCTACGGCTGGCGGGCCACCTGCACGATCACCCTGCTCGCCGGTGCGCTGCAACTCCTGCTCGGCGTCTTCCGGGTCGCCCGCGCCGCGCTCGCCGTGTCCCCCGCCGTGGTCCACGGCATGCTGGCCGGCGTCGGCGCGGTGATCGCGCTCTCCCAGCTTCACGTGGTGCTGGGCGGCAGCCCGCAGAGTTCGGCGATCGAGAACATCTCTGAGCTGCCCGCGCAGTTGCTCACCCACCACCCCGGCGGGGTCTGGGTCGGTGTGATCACCGTGGCGGTGCTGGTGCTGTGGGCCAGGACGCCGCCCCCGCTGCGCGCGGTGCCCGCGCCGCTGGCCGCGCTGCTGGTCGCGGCCCTGGTCGCCGCCGTGTTCCGGCTCGACGTCACCCGCGTCGATCTCGCCGGGAGCATCCAGGGATGGCAGTCGCCGCTGTGGCCGCAGGGCGACTGGCACGCGCTGGCCGGGGCGGTGCTCCTGGTCGCGCTGCTGGCCGGGGTGGAGTCCCTGCTGTGCTCGGTGGGCGTGGACAAGCTGCACGACGGGCCGCGCGCCGACCTCGACCGGGAGCTGACCGGCCAGGGCATGGCCAACATGGTCAGCGGCGCGCTCGGCGGGCTGCCGGTGGCCGGGGTGATCGTGCGCAGCACCACCAATGTGCGGGCGGGCGGGCGCAGCCGCTGGTCGGCCGTGCTGCACGGGGTCTGGGTGCTGGTGTTCACCGCGTGCCTGGCCTGGGCGGTGCAGCTCATCCCCATGGAGGCGCTGGCCGCCCTGCTGGTCTTCACCGGGGTCAAGATGATCGATCTCGGCCACATCCCCAATCTGCGCGGGCACGGCGAGGTGCCGGTCTACGTGATGACGTTCGGCGGGGTGGCGCTGCTCGGGCTGGCCGAGGGCGTGCTCATCGGCCTGGGCCTCGCCGCGCTGCTCGCGCTGCGCCGGCTGACGTGGGTCACCGTCCAGCTCAATCCACGGCCCGACGGGCGCTGGCACGTACTGATCGGCGGCTCGCTGACCTTCCTCGGCGTGCCGCGGATCACCGCCGCGCTGCGGCTGCTCCCGGCGGGGGCGGCGGTGGACCTCGACCTCAACATCGACTTCATGGACAACGCGGCCTTCGAGGCCATCCACGCCTGGCGGCTCGGCCACGAGCGGGGCGGCGGCACGGTCGACATCGACGAGATGCACGACGAGTGGTACGCGATGGCCGCGGGCGGCGATCGGATGTTCCCGGCGAAGACCCCGCCGCTGGTGCCCGAGCGCTGGTGGCTGCCGCGCGCCCACCGGCAGCGGCGGCGGAACCTGGCCGGGGCGGACGCCGGGGGCGGGCCACACCCCGCGCCGGAGTCAGGGCCCGTGCAGATCACCACCGGCGAGGAACCGGTACCGGGGCTGCTGGCCGGCGCGGGGGAGTTCCACCGGCGCACGGCGCACCTGGTGCGCCCCTTCCTGACCAGGATGGCCCGCAAGCAGGAGCCGGTGCACCTGTTCATCACGTGCAGCGACTCCAGGGTCGTGCCGAACCTGATCACCGCGAGCGGCCCCGGCGACCTGTTCACCGTCCGCAATCTGGGCAATCTGGTGCCCCGGTACGGCGAGGCGGGCACGGACGACTCGGTCGTGGCCGCGGTCGAGTACGCGACCCGGGTGCTCGGGGTCCGCACGATCACGGTCTGCGGCCACTCCGGGTGCGCGGCTATGACCACCCTGCTGGAGGGCGGCGGCGACCCGGCGGCCGAGCTGCCCGGTCTGCGGCGGTGGCTGCGGCACGCCGATCCCAGCATGGCGGCGTTCGAGGCGGCGGGCGAGGGCGACCGCTCCCCCGCGCTCGACCGGCTGTGCCGGTCCAACGCCTCCCAGCAACTGGCGAACCTGCGCACCTATCCCGTCGTGGAGGAGCTGGTGACGGAGGGCCGGCTGGAGCTCGTCGCGCTCTACTTCGACATCGCCACCGCCCGGGTACACGTCCTCGGGCGCGAAGGGTCGGGTTTCGCCCATGCCGGCGAGGCTTCTTCTGCTCCTGGCATACACCTTGCGCTGGGCGTGAAATCACCTGCTCATCACGGGGGTACGTCCGAAGAATAGGCCGTATGAGAACTTTGATCATTGGCGGCACCGTTTTCCTCGGCCGGGCCATCGTCGCGGAGGCACTGCGCCGCGGGCACCGGGTCACCACCTTCAACCGGGGCAAAAGCGGCACCGACGCGCCAGGGGCCGAGGCGGTCCACGGCGACCGCGAATCGCCGGCCGACCTCGCCCGGCTCGCCGAGGGGCGCGAATGGGACGCGGTGATCGACGTCTGCGGATACGTGCCGCGGGTGGTCGGCGAATCGGTGCGGGCGCTGTCCGGCCGGGCCGCCACCTACGCGTTCATCTCCAGCATCTCGGCGTTCAAGGGCTTCCCGGCCGAGCCGGTGGACGAGACGTCGGCCCTGTTCGACTGCGCGCCCGACGCCGGTCCGGACGACGGCGACTACGGCACGCTCAAGGCCGGCTGCGAGCGGGCCGTGGAGCAGGGCTTCGACGGCAACCGGCTGATCGTCCAGCCCGGATTGATCCTGGGCCCGCACGAGAACGTCGGCCGGCTGCCCTGGTGGCTGACCCGCATGGAGCGGGGCGGGCGGGTGCTCGCACCCGGCGACCTGGAGGTGTCCATGCAGCTCATCGACGCCCGCGACATCGCCGCCTTCACCCTTGACCAGGCCGAGGCGGGCACCGACGACCGGTTCCTGACCAGCGGGGTCCCGGACACCACCACCTACGGCGGCTGGCTGGCCGAGTGCATCCGGGTGACCGGGTCAGACGCGGAGCCGGGGTGGGTGGACGATGAGTTCCTGCTCGCGCGGGAGGTGCAGCCGTGGACCGAGTTTCCGCTGTGGGTGCCCGGCACACCGGAGATGCGAAACGTGTGGCGGATGTCCTCGGCGAAGGCGGCGGCGGCCGGCCTGCGCTGCCGCCCCATCGCCGAGACGGTGGCCGACACCTGGGCCTGGCTCCGCGATATCCCCGCCGACCGGCGCACCTTCGGCAACGCCCGGGTTTCGCACGGCATCGATCCGGACAAGGAGGCCGCGATACTCGCCGAGTGGGATAACCGCTGATACCTGACATACGGCGCAAGGTTATGTATCTTTCACTTTAAAGTCGGCTTTTACCGGCCGACCGGGAGACGTACTGTGGCAGCAGATGAAGCAGGGAGGCGAGAACCATGGAGACACCAAAGAAACCCGACGCCAAACGGCCGCCACGCGTCCACGCCAAGAGGCGTAAAGCCCGCGGCGAGGCCGCCGAGATGACCTGGCACAAGCCCGACTACCAGATCGTCGAGGCCTCCATGGAGATGACGGCCTACTTCCTGACCCGGTAATCCCGCCACGACGACGCCTCCGTACCACGCGAGAGGGGCCAGGCATGCGTTTGCAGGTCCTAGGCACGGCGGCGGGTGGCGGGGTGCCGCAGTGGAACTGCGCGTGCCCCGGTTGTCACGGGGCACGCGCTGATCCACGCCGCCGCCGCCGGCACGCGTCACTGGCACTGGAGGTGGCGCCCGGCAGGTCCTATGTCGTCAACGCCACCCCCGACCTCGGCGAGCAGATCGAGTCGTGCCCGTGGCTGCTCCCCGCGGCCGGTACACGCGAGACGCCGCTGTCCGGCGTGCTGCTCACCGACGCCGAACTCGACCACACGCTCGGCATTCCACGATTGCGCGAAGCGGACAAGCTGGAGATCTGGGCCACGCCCGCGGTGGGCGACGCGGTCGGGCGGCGGCTCGGGCTGGACGGCACGCTCGCGCCGTACGTCACTCTGGACCGGCGCGATCTCCAGCTCCAGCCCGTCGCGCTCGGCGGCACCGTCGAGGTGGCCGCCGTGCCCCTGTCGGCCAAACGCCCCCGCTATGCCACCCCGGACGGCACGGACGACCCGGCCGGCGCGTGGGTGGTGGCGCTGATGATCTCCGATCGGGCGACGGGCCGGTCACTGCTGTACGCGCCCGCCATGGGCACCTGGCCGGCCGGCCTGGACGACGTGCTGCGCCGCTGTGACGTCGTGCTGATCGACGGCACGTTCTGGGACGACGACGAACCCCGGCGGTCCGGCGCCTCCTCCCGCACCGCCACCGAGATGGGGCACCTGCCCATCGTGGCCACGGCCCCGCGCCTGGCGGCCTTCCCCGGGAGGGTCCTCTACACCCATCTCAACAACACCAATCCGCTGGTCGATCCGGACGCTCCCGAGCACGCGGAGCTGGAGGTGTCCGGGGCTCGGGTGGCGGCCGAGGGGACGGTGATCGAGCTGTGAGCGCCACGGCGTGGACGAGAAGCGAGTTCGAGGCGCGGATGCGTGCCGTACCGGAGCGGCGATACCACCACCTGCACTCCTTCAACCTGCGGATGCACGCGGGAGAGCTGAGCAAGGACGAGCTGCGCGGCTGGATACTCAACCGGTTCCACTACCAGCGGCACATCCCGATCAAGGACGCGCTGACCCTCGCCAAACTGGACACGCCGGAACTGCGCAGGTCGTGGATCCGCCGGATACACGACCACGACGGCACGCGCCCCGGGGAGGGCGGCATCGAACGCTGGCTGCGCCTCGGCGAGGCCGCGGGCCTTCCCCGCGAGCAGTTGCTGTCCGGCCAGGACGTACTGCCCGCCGTACGGCTGGCCGTCGAGGGCTATGTGAACCTCTGCCGCCTCGGCACCCCCCTGGAGGCGGTCGCCGCCTCCCTGACCGAGCTGTTCGCCCCCGACCTGATGCGCAAGCGGATCGACGCCTTCGAGCGGCACTATCCGTGGATCGACCAGGACGGCCTCGCCTACTTCAGGATGCGGGTCCCGCAGGGCGCGCGAGACGGTGAGGAGGCGCTGGAACTGGTGCTGGCCTGGGCGTCCGGCCGGGCCGACCAGGAACGCGCGGTGGCGGCCCTCGCCTACAAGTGCGACGTGCTCTGGTCGCTGCTCGACGCGGTGGAACGGGCCTACCGGTGAGCGCCCCGCCGTCCCCGCCCGGCCCGGGCTGGCGGCCGCGGCTCAGGCGCGCGATCGTGCTCCGCCACGACCCGGTGCGCGACCAAGACCTGCTGGTCATGCCCGAGCGGATCGTGGTGCTGAACGAAGAGGCCGCCGCCGTGGTACGGCTGTGCGACGGCGAGCGCACCGTCGGCGACATCGTCACCGAGCTGACCGGCACCTGGCCCGCCGCGCCCGTCGCCGCCGACGTCTCCGGCTTCCTCGTGCGCATCCGCGACGAGGGATGGGTCGGGTGAGCGCCGTCGCGCCCCCGTGGGCGATGCTGGCCGAGCTGACCCACTCCTGCCCGCTGCACTGCTCCTACTGTTCCAACCCGGTCGAGCTGATCGCCCGCGACCGCGAGCTGAACACCGGGCAGTGGGTCCGCGTGATGGAGGACGCCGCGGCGATCGGCGTCGTACACGCCCACCTGTCGGGCGGGGAGCCGCTGCTGCGGCCCGACCTGACCGCGATCGTGGCGGCGGCGGCCCGCGCCGGGGTCTACACGCAGTTGGTCACCAGCGGCGCCGGGCTGACCCCCGCGCGGCTGGCCGAGCTGGCCGCGGCCGGGCTGCACAGTGTGCAGCTCTCCGTCCAGGACGCCACGGCCGCCGCGTCCGACCGCATCGCGGGCGGCCGGTGGTTCGCCACCAAGGAACGGGCCGCCGCGCTGGTCCGCGAGGCGGATCTCCCGCTCGGCCTCAACGTCGTGCTGCACCGGCACAATTTGGACACCGTGGGCGAGATCATCGAGCTGGGCGCGTCCTGGGGGGCCGAGCGGGTGGAGCTGGCCAACACCCAGTTCTACGGCTGGGCGATGCGCAACCGCGACCGGCTGCTGCCCTCCCGCGACCAGCTCCGGCGCGCCGAGGAGACCGTGCGCGCCTGGCGGGAGCGGCTGGCCGGCCGGATGGAGCTGATCTGGGTCGTCCCCGACTACTTCGACGGCGTGGCCAAGCCGTGCATGGGGGGCTGGGGGGCGATCTCACTGACCGTCGCGCCGGACGGGCGGGTGCTGCCCTGCCCCGGCGCGTACGTGCTGCCCGGCCTGGCCTTCCCCGACGTGCGCGAACACTCGCTGCGCTGGATCTGGGAGGAGTCGGCGGCGTTCAACGCCTACCGGGGCACCGCGTGGATGAGCGGGCCGTGCGCCGGGTGCGCCCGCCGGGACACCGACTTCGGCGGGTGCCGGTGCCAGGCGTACGCGCTCACCGGCGACGCCGGGCGTACCGACCCCGCGTGCTCGCTGTCACCCGACCACCACCTGATCCAGGCCATCGCGACCGGCGACCGGCCGGGCGGTGATGCCGGGCCGGTCGCGAACCGCAGGATGCCCCGCGCCCGATCAGGGCACGGGGGCGAAGGCGGCTGAGGCGGGGAGCCGCTGGAGGCGGTGGCGAGCGGGGCCAGCTCAGGGATGCCCTCCGTCTCCGCGAGGGCGGCGGCCAAGGCCACGCATGCCGCTCGGCCTGCTCTCCATCGCCATCGGGGGCTTCGGCATCGGCCTCACCGAATTCGTCATCATGGGACTGCTGCCCGAGGTCGCCGCCGACTTCGGGGTCACCGAACCGGTCGCCGGATGGCTCATCTCCGGCTACGCGCTCACCGTGGTCGCCGGCGGCATCGGGCTGACCGCCGCGGTCGCCACGCCGACCGCAAACGGGTGCTGCTCGGCCTGATGGCCCTGTTCATCGCGGGAAACCTGCTCTCCGCCCTGGCCTCCGGGTACGAGGTGATGATGGCCGGCCGGATCGTCGCGGCCCTGGCCACGGGGCCTTCTTCGGCGTCGGCTCGGTGGTCGCGTCGAGCCTGGTCGCCCCGGACGCAAGGCCGGGGCCATCGCCATGATGTTCGCCGGGCTGACCACGTCGAACGTGCTGGGCGTACCGTTCGGCACGTTCATCGGCCAGCAGTTCGGCTGGCGCGCCACGTTCTCGGTGATCACGGTCATCGGCGTGGTGGCGATGGCGGGCGTCGCCCTGCTCGTCCCCCGCCCCCGCGCCGCGACCGCGCCGGTCCGGCTGCGCGAGGAGGTGGCGGCCTTCGCCCATCCGCAGGTGTGGTTCTCGCTGCTGCTGACCGTGCTCGGCTACGGCGGCATGTTCGGCGCGTTCACCTACATCGCCTTCACGCTGACCGAGGTCAGCGGATTCGCCCCGGGGGCGGTGCCCTGGCTGCTGGTGCTGTTCGGCGTCGGCCCGTTCGCCGGGAACCTGCTCGGCGGCCGGGCGGCGGACCGCTGGCGGCCGGACGCGACCCTTGCGGTCGTGCTCACCGCGCTGACCCTGGTGCTGACGGTGTTCGCGCTGACCGCGGCGAGCCAGGTGATGACGGTCGTGTGGCTGGCGCTGATGGGCGCCTTCGGCTTCGCCACCGTACCGGGCCTGCAGATGCGGATCATGAACTACGCCGGGCGGGCGGAGACGCTGGCCTCGGGCACCAACATCGCCGCCTTCAACCTGGGCAACGCGCTCGGGGCCTAGGGCGATCGGCACAGAGGACAAGTCGGAAGAATCGCTCTAAGATCGATTCTTCACCCGTCTGTTCAGTGCCTGCCGCGGCGAGGGGAGTCCGATGGCCGCAACCCCTCCTCCCAGGGTCGACAGCAGCTTCCCCAACAGCGCGCGCATCTACGACTACATGCTGGGCGGTAAGGACAACTTCGCCTCCGACCGGGCCGCGGCGCAACGCATGATCGAGGCGAACCCGGCCGCGCCCTTCACCGCGCGCGCCAACCGCGCGTTCATCAGGCGTGCGGTCAGGTACGCGGCGGTCGAGGCGGGCGTACGGCAGTTCCTGGACATCGGCGCGGGCCTGCCCACCAGGGAGAACGTCCACCAGGTCGCGTTACGGGCCGCACCGGAGTCGCGGGTGGTCTACGTGGATTGCGACCCGGTGGTGGTCGTGCACGGCCAGGCGCTGCTGGCCACCAGCCCGCAGGTCGCCGTGATCAACGAGGATCTGCGCCGCCCGGACGAGATCCTGCGCCACGCCGGCACCCAGGCCCTGATCGACTTCGAGCGACCGGTGTGCGTGCTGCTGGCGGCCGTACTCCACTTCGTCGCCGACCGCGAGAACCCCGCCGGCATCGTGCGGCGGCTGCGCGACGCGCTCGCCCCCGGCAGCCACCTGGTGATCTCGCACACCACCGACGAGTCGCCCGCGCTGCTGATGAACGCGGCCCGCCGCGGCTTCCAGAACGCGGGCAGCCCGCTCACACCGCGTCCGAGGGACGTCGTCCTGGACTTCTTCGAGGGCTTCGAACTGGTCGATCCGGGGCTGGTCCCGGTCGAGGACTGGCGGCCGGACGACGACACCGCGCCCTCCGTGGCACGACCCGCCTGGGTCCTCGCCGCGGGCGTCGCCCACAAACCCTGACCGACCGGATCACCGCAACCTCTGGCCGTGATCCGCACCTCTCGCTTTACTTACATGGGAGACGAGGGGGACCGGCGATGCGCCTTGCGATCCACCGCCTCACGGCGGCGCTCATCACACTCACCGCAACAGCCGTGCTCCCCCCTCCAGCCACCGCCCACACCTCCCGGGCGGCGGAGCTGGCGCCGGTCATGCTGGTGCTGGACGCGTCCGGGTCGATGGCGCAGACCTCGGCGGACGGGCGCAGCAAGATGGCGGCGGCCAGGCGTGCCGTGCACACCGTGGTGGACGGCCTGCCCGCAGCTGCCCGCGTCGGCCTGGCCGTGTACGGCACGGGCACCGGCAACACCGCCGCCGACAAGCCGGCCGGCTGCCGGGACGTGAAGATCCTGCACGAGGTCGGCACGCCCGGCGCCGAACTGGTCGCCACCGCCGACCGCGTCGAGCCGCGCGGCTACACCCCCATCGGACGCGCCCTGCGGGCCGCCGCGGACGCGCTGCCCACGGAGGGGCCGCGCTCGATCGTCCTGGTCTCCGACGGCGAGGACACCTGCGCCCCGCCCGACCCCTGCGAGGTCGCGGAGGAGCTGGCCGGCGAGGGCGCCGACCTGCGCGTACACACGATCGGGTTCGAGGTGGACGCCGCCGCGCGCAAGCAGCTCTCCTGCGTCGCCCGCCAGACCGGCGGCTCCTACACCGACGCCGCCGAGGCCGGCGACCTCGCCCCCGCCCTGAACCGCGTGACGGGCATCGCGCTGCGCAACTACGAGCCGACCGGCACGCCCGTCACCGGGGGCGAAGGGCCCGGCGACGCCGCGCCGCTGCGGCCGGGCGACCACCTGGACGAGATCGCCCCCGGCCAGGCCAGGCACTACGCGATCGACGTCCCCGCGGGGAACACGGCGTGGTTCACCGCGACCGGCGTCTTCCCGCCGGCCGCGCCCGCCAGGGAGACGCTCACCCTGGCCCGCTACGCGCCGGACGGCACCCGGTGCGCCTGGAGCGACACCGGCCACAGCGCCACCGGCGACCCGGTGGTCCCGCTCGCGCGCACCTGGCGGGTGTCCGCCGACCCGGGCGAGGGCGGGCCTTGCGACCGCCCGGGGCGCTTCACCCTCGTGGTGGAGCGCGACCCCGGCCCCGGCGAACCGGCCTGGCTGGAGTTGAAGGTCGGCCTGGAGCCGCCGGTGACCGCCGACCCGGGGCCCGCGCGCGACCCCGAGGTCGCCTTCGCCGAGCCCGCCGGGGAGGGCGAGCCGGCCAAGGTGACCGGCGGCGGGTCGTTCACCACGGCGGGCACGCTCGACGGCTCCGGGCGGTACTCCGACACGCTCTACCCGGGCGAGTACGTCTTCTACCGGGTGCGCCTGGGCTGGGGGCAGGGGCTGGCGTACCGGGTCCGGCTGCCCGCGGGCGACGCGCCCGGTGCGCGACTGCTCACCAAGACCTCCGCCTACGGCCCGGCCCGCGCGCTGATCGCCCAGTCCGGCATCCTGTGGTACGACGGCGAGGCCGGCCGGCTTCCCACCGACCGCGACGCACTGGCCATCCGCCCGGTCCGCTACCTCAACCGCGAACTCACCGCCGCCAGAGGCCAGGCCCTCCCCGGCTGGTACTACATCGCGATCAAGTACGGCAGCCGCCCCGACCTGCCGGAGACCGCCCCACCGGTCGAGATCGCCCTGGATGTCTCGGTGACCGGCCGCACCGAACCAGGCCCCTCCTACGCCACCACCGCCCCCGAAAGC
>NZ_POUA01000255.1 GCF_003236385.1 Spongiactinospora gelatinilytica | reverse complement strand
GAGCCATGACCCCCGGCCTGGGAGAGGTAGGCCGGTCGTCAGGAGGTGAAGGACTCACGCGCGCGGTGCCCGCGGGGTGCGTTCGGCCGGACCGGAGGGAGTGCGCGGCCACGTCGGCGTGGCGGCGATCTCACCTCGGCGGAACGGAGGTGCTCCGGCCGTCGGGGAACGGGGCGGAAACGGATCTTTCATTTCGCTTCCCCGTCAACGCCTAGAAAGTTAGGCGGCGCTTTGAGACCGTGCAAGTGCCCGCCACGGCCCCTTAACGTATTCCCCTACCGGCACGGGGTTTCGCACGCCGAGATTTTACCTTCCGGCGAGCCGAACCACATGGTCAGCGCGTGCCGCAGGGTGGCCGCCGGCCTGGGGTCGCGCCTGGTTGACACCCACGCGGTGTGACCGTCCGGCCGGACCAGCAGCCCGGCGAGGCCGGGATCGTCCACGCAGCGGGCGCTGAGCACGTCCACGCGGCCGCGCAGGCCCGCCGCCTCGGCGGCGAACGCCCCTCCCGCGCAGTCCACCAGGACGCCACGCCCCGCGCGCAGCAGCGCGGCCAGGCCGGTGGCCGCGCCGTCCGGCCCGGTCAGCTTCAGGTCGGGGGCCAGGCGGCCCAGCCACGGGTGGTCCTCCCCTCCGGGGTCTGCGGCCTGGCCGGGGGCGGGCGGCATGGCGTAGCGGGTGCCGACGCCGGTCACGGCCTCGGCCAGGTAGCGGTTGACCGGCGCGAGCGCGGTCAGCTCCGTGACCAGTTCGCGCAGCGGGGCCAGCCGTTCGTCATCGCCGCCGAGCAGGGCCTGCGCCTGGGTGTACCGGAGCACCGCGGCCCCGGCGGCGTGCCGTTCGGTGTGGTAGGAGGCGAGCAGCCCGGCGGGGGCGTGACCCTGGACGGTGGCGGCGAGCTTCCAGCCGAGGTTCACCGCGTCCGCCAGGGCGACGTTCACGCCGAGCGCGCCCGCGGGCGGATGGATGTGCGCGGCGTCGCCGGCCAGTACCACCCGGCCTGCCACGAAACGGTCGGCCAGCCGCGCCGCGTCGCCGAACCTGCTCAGCCAGCGCGGCGGGCCGAGCGGGACGTGCCGGCCGAGCGTCTGGTCCAGGGCGGCCTGGAAGTACTCCGCCGTCACCGGCTCGTCGCGCTCCTCCGGCGGGGCGGGGTCCTTGACGACGATCCGGACGTACCCCGGCCTGGGGATGACCAGGACCGCGCCGCCGGGGCCCGTGGTGACCCCGGGGGAAAGGTCGCCCTCGACCATGGGCTCGGCGTCGGCGAGGATCGTGTACCGGGTCGCGGGCGTGCCGGGGAAGCCGATCCCGGCGAGCTTGCGCACGGCGCTGCGCGAGCCGTCGCAGCCGGCGACGTACCCGGCCCTGATCCGCCGCTCCCCCTCCGGGGTCCGCGCGGTCACCGTGACGCCGTCGGCGTCCTGCTCCAGCCCGGTGACCTCGTGCCCCCGCGTGATCCGCACGCCCAGCTCCGCGGCCCATTCCGCCAGCAGCTCCTCCACCCGGACCTGGGCGATGCCCAGCACGTGGCGGTGCCCCGCGGCCATCGCGGTCAGGTCGAGCAGCAGCCTCGGGCCGGCGAACATCATGTGCGGCACGGTCGGCCCCTCGGCCAGGAACCGGCCGGCGATCCCGCGCCGGTCCAGCACCTCAAGGCTGTAGGGGTTGAGGTTGAAGCCCCTGCTGTGACCGGGGTGACGGGGATGCCGTTCCAGCACGGTCACCGGCACGCCGGCCAGGGCCAGTTCGGCGGCCGTCATCAGCCCGGCGGGGCCCGCGCCCACCACGAGCACCGGCGAGTCAGCCACGGACCTCACCGGCCTCGGTCGCCACGCCCTGCGGCCATTCCAGCGCGCCGGTCTCGATCTCGGTGATGATCTCCTCCACCCAGCCGAGTTCGGCCTCGTACATGCGCACCGCGTACTCGACCTCGATCACGAACAGCCGGGGGGCCAGGCCGCCGTCCACGACCCTGGCATGGTCCCGCCGGGCGTCGTCGATCAGCGTGCGCAGCGCGGCCGACCGCGCCCGCAGGGCCGCCGCCGCGCCCTCCTTGCCGAGCGCGCCGAGGTAGGTCACGGCGGACAGGAACTTGGGGTATTCCGCCGCGGGGGTGCGCAGCAGTTCGTCCAGCCAGCGCAGGAACTCCTGGCGGCCGAGCGGCGTGTGCGCGTAGACCGTGCGCTCAGGCCGGTTGCCGCTGCGGGTGATCTCCACGGCGCTGATCCAGCCGGCCCGCAGCAGCGCGTTGACCGTGTCGTACAACGAGCCCGTGGTCAGTTTGAAGGCGCTGTCCAGGCCGCGCTCGCGGAACGCCGCCGCCATCGCGTGCGGGTGCATGGGGCTCTCCTGGAGCAGCCCGAGCACCGCCAGGCCCAGCAGGTTGGACACCCTTCTTCGCGTGCTCATCAAATCCTCGCTTCCGATCGCTCGGATCCGAGTATACGGGCATGCGGATACCCGGCCGGGCCACCGGGGCATGATCAGGTGGTGGCGGCGCGGGTCTCGCTCGGGGTCTGGCCGAACTGCGCGCGGAACACCCGGGCGAAGTGGGCCTGGCTGGAAAAGCCCCAGCGGTAGGCGATGTCGGCGATCGTCAGGTCCCGGCAGGCGGGGTCGGCGAGCTGGTGGCGGGCCTTGAGCAGCCGCCGCTGCAGGATGTACCGCGACGGGGTGGTCTTCGCGCACTCGAAGACCCGGCTGAGGTGGCGGGCCGAGATGCCCATCACCGAGGCGACCCGCCCGGCCGTCAGGCACGGGTCGTGCAGGTGGCGCTCGATGTAGTCCTCGGCGATGATCAACTGGCTGAGCAGCCCGGTCGCGCCCGCCCCGCCGCCCGCCCGGTCCAGGGCGAGCAGCCGGATCAGGTCCAAGATCGCGTCCGCGCCGCCCTGGCGGGCGTCGCCGGAGCCGGGGACCGGGGTGTGGCGCTGCGGGGCCAGCAGGCCGTCCAGCAGCGCCCGCAGCGCGGACAGCAGCGTGCCCTCACGGGCCGAGCCCCTGCCGAAGTGCATCGGCGCGGGCACGCTGCCGGCCAGGCAGGTCCGGGCGAACAGCTCGCGCGGGATGTCCACCAGGATCTGGCGCATGTTGGAGGAGAACCCGAACAGGTACGGCTGGCGCGTGTCGTAGAGCACCAGTTCGCCCGCGTTCACCGACAGGCAGCCGCGTTCGTGCAGGAACACCGCCTCCCCCTTGACCAGCAGGGTGGCGAACACCGAGTCCTTGGGCGCGGTCTTGGCGACCTTGGGGGTGCGCTCGACCACGTGGGCGTTGCCGGCGATCTCGGCCAGCCGTACGCCGTCCACCTGGAAGTTGGTCTGCCTGGCCAGCAGGCCGTGCTCGGAGTACGACGTGCAGGAGAGGCCGACCAGAGCCTTTCGGTTGTACTCCTCCCAAAATCCGATGCGCTCGTCCGGATCGACCGCCTCGGTGGTGGCGCGCGAGATCACGGCGACTGCCATCTCGGTCTCCTCCCTCGTCACAGGGCGGGGCATATGAGAGCGCAACATAACCCTTAAACAGCCAGATATCCACCATCTACCGGTATAACCGCGCCATTGATATAGGAAGCGGCCGGCGAACAGAGAAAGGCGATCACCGCCGCGATCTCCTCCGGCCGGCCGTACCTGTCGGCGGGAATCCGGGCCCGCACCGCGGCGGACGCCACCGGGTCGTCCATCAGGCCCCTGGCCAGCGGAGTGACCACGAACCCCGGGGCCACCGCGTTGACGCGGATGCCCTCCGGCGCGTACTCCGCGGCGAGCGAACGGGTGAGCTGTGACACCCCTCCCTTGCTGGCGCTGTAGGCGGGCCGGTCCCGGCTGCCGGTGAAGGCGAACATCGAGGAGACGTTCACGATCGCGCCGCCGCGCCGGGCGAGACCGTCGCGCGCCGCCTGGCAGGCGACCAGCACGGCGGTGAGGTTCACCTCGATCACCCGCTGCCAGCGCTCGATGTCGTACTCCTGTCGGTCCAGGCTGATCCCCGCGCAGTTGACCAGGTGGTCCACGCCGGGCCCGGCGGCCTCCTCGGCCAGCAGCCGGGCCAGCGCCTCCCGGTCGGTGACGTCCTGCTCCACCACGCGCACCCGCTCGTGCGCGGGCGGGCCGCTCTCATCGCGCGCGGGCAGGCCGATGGCCAGGACCCGCGCGCCCAGGCCGGCCAGCAGGGTGGCCGTGGCCGACCCGATGCCGGAGGTGCCGCCGGTGACGACGGCGTTCCGGCCGGCGAGCACGTCCGGGCGGAAGACAGCGGTCACCGCGGCCCTCCCCGGCCCGAGCCCGGCCGCACCAGGATCTTGATCTCGTCGCCGCCGCCGTCCAGCAGCGCCTCGAAACCGCGCTCGACCACGTCGGCCAGCGGGATCGTGGCGGTGACCACCGCGGCGAGGTCCACGCCCTCCTCGGCGACCAGCCGGATCAGCTCGGGATAGCAGTCCCGGTAGCCGACCGTGGTGATGATCGACTGCTCGTTGTTGACCAGCGCGAACGCGTCCAGGGTCACGGTCTCGGCGAGGCCGACGAAGATCACCCGGCCGCCCCGCCTGGTCGCCGCCAGGCAGGTACGCAGGGTCTCCTCCTTGCCCACCACCTCGAAGGTCACATCGGCGCCCTCACCGCTCGCGCCCGCCGCGACGCGCAGCGCCGCGGCGCCGGCCTCGCGCACGTCCACGATCTCGGTCGCGCCCAGCTTGCGGGCCAGCCGCAGCCGTGACGGGCGGACGTCCGCGGCCACGATCCGGCGCGCGACGCCGTACCGCGCCGCCAGCAGCACGATGAGCAGGCCGATCGGCCCCAGGCCGAGGACCGTCACGGTCTCGCCCTGGCGGATGCCGGCCCGGCGCAGCGCGTGCAGCGCCACCGCGGCGGGCTCGAACACCGCGGCCTGCTCCAGCGACACGGTCTCGGGCAGTTTGTGCAGCATGTACGCGGGCAGCGTGGCCCATTCGGCCAGCCCGCCGTGCCCCATCAGCCCGGCGAACCCGAAGTGCCTGCACAGGTTGTACTCCCCCGCCGCGCAGCGCGGGCACATCCCGCACCGGTAGTGCGGCTCGACCGCGACCCGGTCGCCCGGCGACAGCCCCGGCACGGCCCGCCCCACGGCGGTCACCACGCCGCAGAACTCGTGGCCGAGGATCAGCGGCGCGGCCACCCCCGACTCCGGGTGCGGGGTGCCGACCGGGATGGCGTGCGGCCCGTCGGCGTACTCGTGCAGGTCACTGCCGCAGATCCCGCAGTAGGCCACCGCGATGGTGACCTCGCCGGGGCCGGGTGCGGGCACCTCGACGTCGAGGACCCGCACATCCCTGGCGCCGTGCCACACGGCCGCCCTCACATCGCCTCCTTGGCCACCGCCGCGGGCGCGCCGCGGCGGCGGAGTACGGCGGGCGCGGTCTCGCGCAGCCCGAACGACAGCACGATCACCAGCGCCGCGCCGCCGGCCGCGATGAACATCGCGGTGGACAGCCCCCACTGGTCGGAGGCCCACCCGGCGATCACCGGCGCGAGGAACCCGCCGGCCAGCTCGCCCACGCCCATGATCAGGCCGAGCGCGGTGGCCAGCGCGCCGCGCGGCACCGTCTCGGCCGGGATGGTGGCCATGAACAGCGTGAAGCAGCCGAGCCCGGTGTAGGTGAGGATCATGAGCGCGCCGAGCAGTACCGGATCGGCCACGAACACCAGCGCGAACGGCGAGATCAGGGCCAGCACGCTGAACAGGATCAGCGCCGGCTTGCGGCCGATCCGGTCGGAGATGCCCGGGGTGAGGAACCCCCACAGCACCCACGCCACCCCGAGGCAGGTCATGACGCCGCTCATCGTCCCCGGGTCATATCCCTTGACCGTCGTCAGGAAGGTCGGGGTGAAGGTGATCAGGATGATGAACCAGGTGAGGTAGCAGCAGGCGATCATCATGCACAGCACGATGTTGCGCAGCTTCAGGACCTCGCGCAGCGGCGGCTTGGGCAGCGCCGGCTCGTCCACCGCCGCGGTGTCCAGCCGGGACACCGGCGGGCGCTCGTGGACGGACTTGGCGATCCACGCGGCGATCAGCAGCCCGGGGATGATCGTGACGAAGAACGCCGCCCGCCAGCCGATGGTCTCGGCCAGCCAGACCACCACGAGCGGGGCCAGAATGCCGCCCAGCAGGCCCGCGGACGAGCCCTGGACCAGGCCCATGTTCAGTCCGCGGCGGTTCTCCCTGGACGCCTCGGCCATCAGCGACTGCGCCATCGGCAGCACCGCGCCCTCCGCCACGCCCATCAGGGCGCGGGCGGCGAGCAGCCCGGCGAACGCGCCCATCAGCCCGGAGGCCGAGGAGAACAGCGAGAAGCACAGGACCGCGGCGATCAGGATGGGCTTGCGGCGGCCGAGGCGGTCGGAGAGGCGGCCCGCGACCATCCCGGCCAGCGCCCAGGTGAGGGCGAGCACACCCGACAGGGTGCCGAGCTGGGCGTTGGTCAGGCCGATCTCGGCGTCGATGTAGGGGGCGAGGAAGGCGAGCGCCTGGCGGTCGAAGAAGACGAATCCGAAGGCCAGGAACAGGATGAGCAGCAGCCGGTTCTCATACCGGTCGGCCTGCCGGCCCGCGGCGTGGCCCGCGTCGTGAGTGGTCATGGCGCGGTCAGCGGAACAGGGAGTTGACGTAGGCGGAGCCGATGCCGACCTTGTCGTAGTGCTCCCGGCACATGGCGATGTAGTCGTGCACGTCGAAGTGGCCCTGCGGGTTGCCGTCCTCGTCCAGCCAGATGAGCGGGCCCTTGACGATGAAGAAGGTCTTCATCGGCTCGCCGCTGTCGTAGGCGACCAGGGTGTGCCCCTCGCCGGGGGCCTCGTAGATGAAGTCGCCGGCCGTGGCCGTCCAGGGCCGCTCCAGGTATCCCCACTTGCCGGAGATGGTGTAGGCGAACACCTCGTGCGGGTGGTAGTGGCGGTTGACCAGCCCGGCTTCCTTGGCGCGCAGGATGTCGGCCCAGCTGTTGTCCTTGACGTTGATCCACAGCGGGCGGGATCCGACCGTGTCGGTGAACGGCACGTAGTAACGGTCGTCGTCCGTGGCCACCTGGGAGAGGTAGACCTCGGGCAGCGCGTCGGGCTTCTGGGAGTTCTGGATGGGCTTGAGGTCCTTCCAGAACTCGTTCGTAGCGTTTTCGGGCATTGTTAACGGTTCCTTTCACCGGTCGATGCCCGAGAGTGAACCCCGTCACGCCCATCCGTGTCTTTCCTCAGCCGGACACGGGGCTTGCCGGTTCAGGACCCCTGCGCGCGCTACCTCACGGCAGCCGGCCGACGTGCGCGAGCGCCTGCTTGAGGAGTACGCCCTGCCCGCCGGTCATCTCCTGCTGCACCACCGGGGATGCCGCCTCCTCCGGGGTGAACCAGATGAGGTCGAGCGCGTCCTGGCGGGGGCGGCAGTCGCCCGCGACGGGCACGATGTAGGCCAGCGACACGGCGTGCTGGCGGGGGTCGTGGTACGGAGAGACCCCCGCCGTCGGGAAGTACTCGGCGATGGTGAACGGCTGCGGCGAGGGCGGCACCTGGGGCAGTGCCACCGGGCCGAGATCCTTCTCCAGGTGGCGCATGAGCGCGTCGCGCACCCGCTCGTGCAGCAGCACCCGCCCGGACACCAGGGCACGGCTGACCGTCCCATCCGATCCGATGCGCAGCAGCAGGCCGACGCGGGTCACCACACCGCAGTCGTCGAGCCGCACGGGGACGGCGTCGACGTAGAGGATCGGCATCCGCCCGCGGATCGATTCCAGTTCGCCGGGAGCGAGCCAGCCGGGCACGGTTTCGGTCATTTCGGTCACCAGGCAATCGTACTTGCCCGGCCGCTCCCGCACCGGTCGCCGGCGAGACCCGCGCGCCGGTGTTCAGGGGACCACTCAGGCGGGGACGCCGGAGATGTCCCGGTCGAAGTGCCTGTGGGCGGCGATGGCCGCGATGAACTCCTGCTCGAACGCGCCGCCGGTCGTGTCCGGCCCCACCACCCCCGGGCCGGGGGACAGCGCCGCCGCCTCCAGCAGGGCGCGCCCGCCGGGAAGCGCGGCGACGGCCTTGCCGTGCTTGAACGCCTCGCGCACGAAGTGCACCGTGTACGCGTTCGCGGCCAGACCCCCGCCGTCGGCGAGCAGCACCGCGTCGTACAGCACCGAGGAGGCCGTGGTGAGCTGCCGGTCCGCGGTCAGCCCGGCCACCGTCCCCTCGCGCGGGGCCAGGATCTCGCAGATCGCCCCCTGGCCGGTGAGCGCGCCGCGGACCGGTTCCACCTCGCTCGCGGCGGTGTCGTCGGAGACCAGGACGGCGATCTTGCGGGTGGCGATCGAGTCGCGCGGCGCGTTCGCCTGGCTCAGCGCGGGCGACATCTTGCCGTGGTTGGCGGTGCCGCCCGATGGCACGTCCAACCCCAGCCCGTTCGCGACGCCCTCGGCCAGCGTCTGGTCGATGTGGATCAGGTGGGCGAGGACCTTCTCCTTGATGTACCGCCGCTCCACGTGGCCCAGCTCGAACAGGAAGGCCGCCACGATGTGCTGCTTCTCCCAGGGCGACATGCTGTTCCAGAACAGCGTGGCCTGGCTGTAGTGGTCCTCGAAGCTGGGGCTGCGCTTGCGGATCTTGTTGCCGTCCACCCGCTCCTGGTAGTGCCGGAAGACCCCGTCCCACTCCCCGCTCTTGGCCGCGGTGATCGGGCAGCCGCCGCTGATCGAGTTGACCGAGTAGCTGGTCCGGCTCTGGTGGATCATGTGCTGGTGGTAGCCGTCCCGCTGGTCGTTGTGCACCGGCGCGATCGGGCGGTTGACCGGGATCTGCGGGAAGTTCGGCCCGGCCAGCCGGATGAGCTGGGTGTCCAGGTAGGAGAAGTTGCGGCCCTGGAGCAGGGGGTCGTTGGTGAAGTCGATGCCGGGCACGATGTTGGCGGTGTGGAAGGCGACCTGCTCGGTCTCGGCGAAGAAGTTCTCGGGGTTGCGGTCGAGGACCATCTTGCCGACCGGCCGTACCGGGACCTCTTCCTCAGGAATGATCTTGGTGGCGTCGAGCAGGTCGAAGTCGAACTTGTGCTCGTCGGCCTCCGGCACGAGCTGCACGCCCAGCTCGTACTCCGGGTACGCGCCGCGCTCGATCGCCTCCCACAGGTCACGCCGGTTGAAGTCGGGATCGTTGCCCTGGACGCGCAGCACCTCGTCCCACACCAGCGAGTGGGTGCCGAGCACCGGCTTCCAGTGGAACTTCACGAACGTGCCCCGCCCCTCGGCGTTGACCAGCCGGAAGGTGTGCACGCCGAAGCCCTGCATCATGCGGAAGCTGCGCGGGATCGCCCGGTCCGACATCAGCCACATGACCATGTGCAGGCTTTCCGGCTGGAGCTGCACGAAGTCCCAGAACGTGTCGTGCGCCGACTGGGCCTGCGGGATCTCGTTGTGCGGCTCCGGCTTGACCGCGTGGACGAAGTCGGGAAACTTGATCCCGTCCTGGATGAAGAACACCGGCATGTTGTTGCCGACCAGGTCGTAGTTGCCCTGGTGGGTGTAGAACTTGGTGGCGAAGCCGCGCACGTCCCGCACGGTGTCCGCCGAGCCGCGCGAGCCCGCGACCGTGGAGAACCGCACGAAGGTGGGCGTGACCAGCGACGGATCGCACAGGAACTGCGCCACCGTGTACTCCGCCAGCGAGTCGTCGTACGCCTGGAACTTGCCGTAGGCGCCCGCGCCGCGGGCGTGGACCACGCGCTCGGGGATCCGCTCGTGGTCGAACCTGGTGACCTTCTCCCGGAAGTGGAAGTCCTCCAGCAGGGTCGGCCCGCGCTCGCCCGCCGACAGGGAATTGTCGGTGTCATCGATCCGGACGCCCTGGTCCGTGGTCATTCGCGTGTCGTGGGAGTCGATTCGGTAATCGTCCAGTTGCCGCTGCTTGTCGTCACTTTCACCGGCCACAGGGTCCCCCCAGAGGATTGAGTGGAATTCATCCGTTTCGGGGGCCACCGCGGTCCATACCCACCTCCACTGGAACGGGAAGCGCAAGTGCAGGTCAGCGGTATGGCGATCATCCGCGGCGGCCATATCCGGGCTCGGCCGCCCGCCCGCCACGCCGACTGCGCGGCACCCGGGGGATCAGGCCCGCCGCCTCCTCTGCCCACATCGGTCGCGATAAAAACAGGTTTTTTGTGGTCAGACCACTTATTAAGCTCTAATGGTGCACAAACTCCCCCGTCCTGATCGGGCCACCGTGCGCGCCCGCATGGGCGTCTTCGGCTACTTCTTCCTACTCGGTATCACCGTGGGCATGTGGTCGGCCGGACTGCCCGCGCTCAACGAGCGACTCGACCTCGGCCCCGCCCGGCTGGGCACCGTGCTGCTGCTGGTGGCCGCGGGCGCGCTGGCCGCCATGCTGCTCGCCGGGCCGCTGGTGGACAGGTACTCCAGCAGGAGGGTGTCCTGGTTCACCGGGCCGCTGTCCGCCGTCCTGCTGATCGGCCCGGCCCTGGCCCCCGGCTTCCTGTGGCTCGCCGTGCTCGCGGTGGTCTTCGGCATCGGCCTCGGCACCGTGGAGGTGGCGGTCAACGCCCACTCGGTGGAGGTCGAGCGGCGGTACGGGCGGCCGATCGTCTCGGCGTTCCACGGCGTGTGGAGCCTGGGCGGCGCGGCGGGCGGGGCGATGACGGCGGCCGGGCTGCAGGCGGGCCTCGACGGGCAGGTCCTGCTCATCGCGGCGGCCGTCGTGGTCCCGTTCGCCTACCTGCCGTGCGCCCGGCTGCTCGGCCCGGCGGTCGAACCCCCGCGCGCGGCCCAGGCGACGCTGCTCTCCGGTACGACCCGGTGGGGGATCGTGGCCGTGCTCGGCGTGGTGGCGTTCGCCGGGCACCTGTCGGAGGGCGCGGCGATGGACTGGGCGGCCCTGCACGCCCGCTGGGTGCTCGACGCCGATCCGGCGCTCGCGCCGCTGGCGTACACGATCTTCTCGGTGGCGATGACCACCGTGCGGCTGCTCGGCGACCCGCTGCGCGCCAGGCTCGGCGCGGCGCGCACGATCCGGCTGGCCGGCATCCTCGCCGCCTGCGGTTATGCGCTCGTACTGGCCGCGGGCGCGGTCCCGGCGGGGCTGTCGGTGGCATGCGCGTGGACCGGCTGGGGACTGGCCGGCGTCGGGCTGGCCACGGTCATCCCGGTGATCTTCAGCGCGGTCGGCGCCTCAGGCGACTCGGTGGGCCGCGCGCTGGCCCTGGTCACCGCCTTCGGCTACACGGGCCTGCTGGCCGGGCCCGCCGCGCTGGGCTTCGTCGCCGAGTCCTTCTCACTGCCCGCCGCCCTGGTGATCCCCGCGGTGTTCGCCATCGTCGTCGCCGTGGCGGGCGGCCGCGGCCCACACGATGATGGACATCGCCTCCAGCACCGCGATCACCGCGGCACTGCCGATCAGCATGAACCGCACATCGGCGACGCCACCGGCGAGCAGCCCGCTCAGGCCGAAG
>NZ_POUA01000254.1 GCF_003236385.1 Spongiactinospora gelatinilytica | reverse complement strand
AGATGTGTATAATAGACAGCACCTAGACGCCATCGATCGCACGCCCATCTACGACCTCGCCCCCTACTTCAAGGAGATGGGCCCTCAAGGTGAGATCCACCAGCCCACCTGGCCCACCGAGATGCTGAGGGACTACTGGTCTGCTAGCGCACCAATTCGCTGATCACTTGAGCCCCTACCCCCTGTCTGACTCCGCCAAGCTGACCGTAGCCACGGCGGTCAGCTCGCAGGGGATGCATTCACAGTCCCGACAAGGAAGTCCATATCAGCACTGGACTGGAGTAGTTGAGAGGCTCTACCCCCGCGCCACAGCGGCGTTTGGGAACCAAGGTCGCCAGCACGCCCCCGTTGTCGCCGCCCTGCACTATGCTCCGCAACGTGATTACCGGTGAGCTGCGCAGCAAGATCGACAGACTGTGGGACGCGTTCTGGTCCGGTGGCATCTCCAACCCACTGGAGGTCATCGAACAGATCACCTACCTGATGTTCATCAAGCGGCTGGACGGCATCCAGACCAGCAAGGAACGCAAGGCCAACCTCACCGGCAACCCGGTCGAGAGCCCGGTCTATGCGGTTGACGAGGAACACCTGCGCTGGTCAGTGTTCACCGAGAAGCAGCCGGACCAGATGTACAAGACCGTTGCCGAGGGGGTGTTTCCGTGGTTGCGGGCACTCGGCGGTGAGAAGTCCACCTACTCCCACCATATGAAGGACGCCCGGTTCACCATCCCCACGGCGAACCTGCTCACCAAGGCCGTCGACATCCTGGAGCAACTACCCCTTGGACAGGGTGACGTCAAAGGCGATCTGTACGAGTACATGCTCAGCAAGATCGCAACGGCCGGACAGAACGGCCAGTTCCGTACCCCTCGGCACATCATCCAGCTCATGGTCGAGATGACGAACCCAAGCCCGGGAGACGAGATCTGCGACCCGGCCTGCGGCACCGCCGGCTTCCTGGTGGCCGCCGCCGAGTACGTCCAGCGGGAGCACTCCGAGGCCCTACTGGAACGCCACCAGCAACGGCATTTCCACAACAGCATGTTCCATGGTTTCGACTTCGACTCCACCATGCTGCGAATCGCCAGCATGAACATGCTGCTACATGAGGTGGAACAGCCCGACATCCGCTATCGTGACTCCCTCGCTCAGAATGTGGCCGACGAGACCGAGCGATACTCCCTGATCCTGGCCAATCCGCCGTTTGCGGGCAGTCTCGACTACGAGGCCACCGCGGAGGATCTGCTGCGGGTCGTCAAGACTAAGAAGACCGAACTGCTGTTCCTCGCCCTGTTCCTGCGACTACTCAAGCCGGGCGGGCGAGCCGCCGTCATCGTCCCCGACGGCGTGCTGTTCAGCTCCACCAAGGCGCATATGGGACTGCGTAAGATGCTGGTCGAGGACCATAAGCTCGACGCGATCGTCAAGCTCCCGTCCGGAGTGTTCAAGCCGTACGCGGGCGTCTCCACCGCCATTGTCTTCTTTACCAAGACCAACGCGGGCGGCACCAACCACGTCTGGTTCTACGACGTCACCGCCGACGGATACAGCCTCGACGATAAGCGAACTCCGCTACTACCTGAGGAAAAACAGGGGCCACGCCCTATTGTGCCCCTGAGCGAGCCCGACCACGAGATGAACAATCTTCCTGACGCCCTCGCCCGCTGGTCCCGCCGCGACGGCACCGAGCGAGAACGCCCTCGCACCGCCCAAAGCTTCACCGTCCCCAAGGCCGATATCGTCGCCCAGAACTATGATCTCAGCCTCAACCGCTACAAGGAAATCCTCCGAGAAGAGGTTGAACATCGCCCTCCCCTTGACGTCATCGCCGACCTCGAGTCCCTGGAATCAGAAATCCAGTCTGCCCTATCCGCCTTGAAGGCATGGGTAAATTAATGTCCATAGAAACACGCATGCTCGGCGAGCTTATCACACCAGCGCCAGTCGTCCGTGCAGGCAGCACATCGTATCCGATTCTCTCCATGACAATGCACCACGGCCTGGTTGCGCAAGAGGAAAAATTCAAAAAGCGCGTGGCAAGTAGGGATACCTCGCCGTATAAGGTTGCAAAGCAGGGTCAACTAGTCGTTGGCTTTCCGATCGATGAAGCCGTGCTCTCCTTTCAAAATATCGCCCCCGCCGGAATCGTTAGCCCCGCTTACGAAATTTGGGATCTCAAGAACCCGCAGATTGAACGTAAGTACCTTGAGAGATATCTAAGATCGCCAAGTGCGATCACGTACTACAAGTCAAAACTGCGAAGTACCACCGCACGGCGCCGAAGCATCCCTAGAGGCGATTTCCTTAAGCTTCCGGTCCCGTTTCCTCATATTACAGTGCAGCGACGAATCGTGCAGATTTTGGATCAAGTAGATGAGCTGCGAGCGAAGCGGCGGCGGGCCATCGCTCTCCTCGACGAATTCCACGAGTCGATATTTATAGACCTGCTCGGCGACCCAGCTTCTAACCCAAAAGGCTGGCAGGTTGTTTCTATGGGGGAAATTGCAATCATACAAGGAGGGCTACAAGTATCGAGTAAGCGGAAATCGCTACCGATCGAGGTTCCCTATCTGCGGGTAGCCAATGCGTATCGCAATCATCTTGACCTATCCATCATTAAGACGATGCGGGTCACGGAACGAGAGCTAGAGCGAGCAGCCTTGGCGGCTGGAGATCTACTTATCGTCGAAGGGCATGGAAACGCCGAGGAGATTGGACGCGCCGCGTTGTGGGACGGATCAATTTCGCCTTGCGTTCACCAAAACCATCTCATCCGAGCACGCTTGGGCCCCCAAGCCATTCCTGCATATGTACTTTCCTTGCTTAATTCAGCAGGAGGAAGGCTTCATCTACAGCGCTCCGCCAGCACAACTTCGGGCCTAAATACAATCAGTACATCAGATGTGCGGGCAGCACCTATCATGCTCCCTCCGCTTGAAAGCCAGGCCGAGTACGTAGAGCGCGTAGTTCAGGTCGACCAAGCCCGCGCTAGCATGCGGAGCGACCTGAATGTGCTCGATGAGCTCTTCAGTTCTCTGGAAGCTAAGGCATTCCGCGGAGAGCTGTGAGAGGATTGTCTCGTCTGTCGTTACTTGCGGGCTGGGGCGGTTTTCGTGAGCAATTTCGAGTTCTTGAAGGCGGAGTGGCCTGATCTGTACGGCGAGGCGCGGCGGGCGGAGCGGTTGGCGATCGCCGACCCCCGCACATCGTGCTTCTACGCTCGCCGTACCATCGAGCTCGCGCTCAACTGGCTTTACAAGGTCGACGCCACACTCAAGGAGCCCTATCAGCGCGATCTAAGCGCGATGCTCAACGAGCCTACGCTGGTCAATCAGGCTGGTCCAGCGTTGCGGGCGAAGATGGACCTGATTCGCAGGCAGGGCAACCTGGCGGTGCACTCAGCCAGGCAGGTACACAGCCGCGACGCGACGCGAACCGTTGCCGAGTTGTTCCATGTGATGTACTGGCTGGCCCGCAACTACGCTCAGCACGAGGCCGACGTCCCGCCGTCCACGCTCGCGTTCGAAGCCTCGCTGATCCCGGTGCCCGAACCCGCCTCCGTTCGCCAGAAGAAGCAGGCCGAGCTTCAAGCTATGGCCGCCCGCTACACCGAGCAGCAGAAGGAGCTGGCCAGGGAACGCCGGCGCAGCCAGGACCTCGACGCCGAAGTACAGCGCCTACGGGAGCAGATCAAGGGAGCCAAGCTAGCCAACTCCCGGCGGCATGACACCCATGACTACAACGAAGCCGAGACCCGCGCCCATATTATTGACCTGCTGCTACACGAAGCCGGATGGCCACTGGACAGGGACGAGGATCGGGAATACCCAGTGGAGGGCTTGCCCACCCGGTCCGGCAAGGGCAAGGTTGACTACGTCCTCTGGGACGACGATGGCAGACCCCTCGGACTGGTGGAAGCCAAGGCCACCACGCGTTCGCCTATGGAGGGGCAGGAGCAGGCCAGGCAGTACGCTACCGCGCTTGAACACAAGTTCGGCAGACGTCCAGTTATCTTCTACACAAACGGTTACCAGACCTGGATCTGGGATGACGGCAACAAGTACCCACCTCGACCGATCCAGGGTTTCTACACCAAGGACGAACTGCGCTCATTGATCGCTCGGCGCGCCTCCCGGCAAGCACTCAGCAGCACTCCGATCAACGAGGAAATCGTCGAGCGCTACTATCAGAGCCGCGCCATTCGCCGAATCGGAGAGCGCTTCGACCGGGACAAGCAGCGCCAAGCCCTCCTGGTCATGGCGACCGGTTCGGGTAAGACACGGACCGCCATCGCGTTGGTAGACGTGTTACAGAAGGCGGGCTGGATCAAGCGGGTGCTGTTCCTGGCCGACCGGAAGGAGCTGGTGACGCAGGCGACCAACGCCTTCAAGCAACACCTTCCAGGCACGCCTGTGGTCAATCTGCTGACTGACAGAGACGACAGCGCCCGGGTGTATGTCTCGACGTACCCGACCATGCTCAACCTGATCAACAACCTGTCCGACATCGGCGAACGCAGGTTCGGGCCAGGCTACTTCGACCTGGTGATCGTGGATGAGGCGCACCGGTCGATCTTCAACAAGTACAAGGCGATCTTCAAGTACTTCGACGCGTTGCTGGTCGGCTTGACCGCCACCCCCAAGAACGAGATCGACCACAACACCTACCGGGTCTTCAACCTGGAGGAGGGCAACCCGACCGACGCCTATGACCTGGAGGAGGCCAAGGAGGACGGCTACCTGGTCGGCCCGTTCAGCGTCAACGTGCCGCTGAGGTTCCCGCAGCGCGGCGTCCGCTACGACGACCTGTCGGAGGAGGAGAAGGAACGCTGGGACGAACTCGACTGGGACGAGGAGGATGGCGTCCCCGCTGAGGTTTCCGCCGACGAGGTCAACCGGTTCCTGTTCAACGAGGACACCATCGACAAGATGCTCCAGACCGTCATGACTTACGGCTACCACGTCGAGGGTGGTGACCGGCTCGGCAAGACGATTGTGTTCGCGCGCAACCAGCGGCACGCGGAGTTCATCGTCAGACGGTTCGACCAGCTCTACCCCGAGCATGGTGGCGAGTTCGCCCGCGTGATCAGCCACCGAACACGCGGCGCGGAGCAACTAATCGACCAGTTCCGGCGGGGAGACTCCGCCCTGCGCATGGCCGTCTCGGTGGACATGCTCGACACCGGCATCGACATCCCCGAGGTCGCAAACCTCGTCCTGGCCAAGGCCGTACGCTCCAAGACCAAGTTCTGGCAGATGATCGGCCGGGGCACCCGCCTGTGCAAGGACCTGTTCGGCCCTGGGCGGGACAAGCAGCAGTTCCTCGTGTTCGACCTGGCCCGCAATGTGGAGTACTTCAACGCCGACGTCCCCGAGACCCAGGGACGTACACAGAAGCCGCTGAGCGAGCGTGTGTTCGCCCAGCGTGCCGACCTCCTGCACGCCCTAGACCAGGGGGACCCGCCTGCGGAAAAGGATGCCGCCGTACGCGACGATGTGGCCACACGCCTACGGGGCGAGGTGGCTGGGATGAACCGCAATAACATCGAGGTAAGGCGGCACCTGCGCGAGGTTGACACCTTCCTCGACCCAGACACCTGGAAACAGATCACCGCCGAGAAGCGCGACGATCTCAAGGAGAAGCTGGCCGGCCTGCCCTCGTCCTATAAGGATGACGACGACACCAGCGAGGAGGCCAAGCGGTTCGACCTGCTGTCGCTACGGCTGCAACTCGGGCTGCTCAACGGCGATCCCGGCTACGACACGCTGCGGCGTCAAGTGCAAGGAATCGCTGAGGATCTACTCGACCCAACGACCCTTAACAATCCCGTCGTCGCCCGGCATATCGACCTCATCACCGACGTCGCGGGTGAGGACTGGTGGCAGGACGTCACTCTGGCGATGCTGGAGACGATGCGCCGCACCATACGCCGCCTGGTCCGGCTTATCCCCACAAAGCACCGCGCCGTCGTCTACACCGACTTTGAGGACGAACTCGGCGATCTCACCCACGCTGAGCTCAAGGGCCTGGAGATCGGCACCGACCGTACCAAGTTCGAGCGGAAAGTCCGCACGTACCTGCGCAGCCACGCCGACAATCTCGTCGTCCAGAAGCTCCTGCGCGGCCGGCAGATTACTAGCTCCGACCTCGACGAACTGAAGAACGTCTTCCTCGACCTAGACTTCGGCACGGAGAGCGACATCGACGAGATCGCCGAGCAGCACGACGGCTTTGGTCTGTTTCTGCGCTCCATCACCGGTCTGAGCCGTGAGGCCGCAATTCATGCCTTCGACGACTTCCAGAAAGGCCGCACCCTCTCCGCTGTCGAGTACAACTTCATCGAGCTCATCATCGACTCCCTCGCCAAAAACGGCTACCTGGAGGCTGGAGACCTCTACGAACCGCCCTTCAAGCGTTACGGCGATCCCGACGTTGTCTTCCACAAGCCGTCCGACGTCGAGGTCATCGCTAACATCCTTAAGTCAGTGAAAGAGACCGCAATCCCGGCAGAGGCCGCGGCAAGCTGAGGATCGCAATATGCTACTCCCTGTAAAATAAGTAGTGGCCGTAAGTACGCTGGCCGTACGGTCAGGACGGCTACGCTTACTCAAGGAATGCCGTCAGCTGTGTAGGGACCCAGAATCCTGTACTCCCGCAACTTATACGAGGTATACCGCTGTCTGCGGACGTCGATGGGGGCAGCACTGCACCTACGAGTCTCTGCAACTCTAGCCCAGATCTTACTTTACGACATGATGAAATAGATGACTGACTACCACTTTCCACAGGTACCGGAAATCGAGACCGCCTACCGGACCGCATACCGTGCGCTACGAGACATAATTTCCCCTAATTCTTTTGTCAGGGAAGACAAGCTCCCCGTAACCGAAGTCGTCTCGGAATTTCGCTCCCTGATACAGGAAGCCGAATTGACTGTCGCCGCAGAAATTGGCCCGCGTATTTCTTGGGAGGCGCAACCTCTCGGCGATGATTGGGACCTGGTCGTGTCGGGCATTGACCTAGACACAGCTACCATTCGCTTCAGCACCGCCGTGCTCGGGCAGAATGCGTTCGATACCCCGGGCAACTGGGAGGAGAGTGCGCTCGGCCGAGCTGCACTAGTCTACAGGCGCGCCTGCGGGTGGGATTTCGCGCCAGGAGCGCATGGCATCTGGCTGGTAATGTTGGCCCCGGTATCGGCTTTGGAAGTGAAGAGTGGCTTGTGGCATTACACTGGCAACCTCACAGGATTCATGATCCTATACGACCGCAGTCGCGAAGGCGTGTACGACTCTGTGGGGCATATTTGGACAGCAGTGGCCTGGCAGCGAAAAGGAATAGCGCGACGCCTCCTTACTGAAGCCCGGTCACGATTCCAGGTCAAGGAGATTGAGGAGCCCTACACCGCAGACGGCGCCGCGTTCCTCGGAGCCTGCGCTAATGACCTCCTCTGATCATAACATTTTATCTTTCCTCACTTCGGCCGAAAGTCGCACTGCGCGAGCAACATGACATCCCATGTGACCCTGTAGTCTCTTTGGTCAAGCGAACAGGCCAGATTGCGAGCAAATGTTCTAACGACTGACCAACTTTGCACTCTACAGATCCCCTAACGAGTGCCACACTGGAGATCAATCAAATCTCGTCAATACAGGAGGCTTGTGACAAGAATGATATTCAACGGCGATAGAAGGTCCACCGAATCGTAGACTTACGCTGCAATCCGGCACCAATTACTTGCTGATCGATAGACTCTCGTAACAGCAGCCGGGGATCTCGACGTTGAGCTTAGGTCAAGACGCAGCTGTGGAGCCCAGACTCAATACGCAGACGCCTTGCAGCGGCTGATTGGCGCCGATCTGTCCTGTGGTCTAAGGGCCACCAAATATCCGTCAGACGCCAGTCCCCACTTGCACTGGTAAGAGAATCAAGTGACGCGAATGCGGTAAACGACGTTAGGGATCGTGGTGGGGCATGTGCGTCCGGTGGGGCTCAGTCCTCGGACACCAACCAATTCCCAATGGGAGCTATCGGTCGGCGGAGGATTCGCCCAGACCCGCACCCTGCGATTGGCCGGGTTGTACACCGCACGTACCCCGGCGCGGCGGTAGATCTCGTTCTTCTTGTCCGCGGGCGCCTCGCGCAGGGTTTGCACCATATCCCCGAGGTTCTCTATCGTGCGGGCGATCTGATCCCTTGTGACCGCCGGTTTGGACTTGGGCCGGGCCGCAAGAGCCGCAGCCCGGTCCGCCTGCGTCTGAGTGATCCACTGCGAGATCACCAGCGGGTCTCCCCCGGCGTCCAGCGCGGCGCGGTACTGGCTCAGCTTGCGATCACACTCGGCGATCCGCCGCTTGGCCTCCTCCTGTGCCACAGCCCCCGGATTCCCCCCATCGGCAGCGGCCAAAAGCACGTCGATGGTGTGCTGCAGCCGCTGGGGCGAGAACTCCAGCGCCAGCCAGTGATCCAGACCGGGCACGATCGCATCCTCACGGACGCAGACGTTGCGCGGATGCTCGACCTTGTTGGCGATCGCGTACTGCTGCGGGAACCGGCACCGGTAGTAGGGGGCCTTGTTGGCCCAGTGGCCTTCCATCCGGCGCTCGCACACGTGGCAGAACACACACCCGCGCAGTACGTAGTCGTGCCGGGCCCGATGCGGCTTGTGCGAGGTCGGGCCACGGCCGCGGCCCGCCATGATGTCCCGCGCCCGGTGGAAGGTCTCGATGTCGATCAACGGCTCATGCACCGGCCGCTCCGACCAGATCCAGGCGTCCTTGTCGTTCCAGCGCATCTTGGCCGTGTGGCCGAGCGCCACGTCATCGACATCGAGCAGGACCTCATCGGTGCGCTGCCGGTTCCATACCTGATACCCGGTGTAGCGGGGGTTGAGCAGGATCGCCCGGACCGCGAACTTCGACCAGGCGATCCCGCACCGGTGCGGGTTACGCCGCCGATCATTGGCGGCCGGAGACGAGATCCCCTCTTTGGTCAGATTCTCGGCGATCGCGGCCAGCCCATGCCCGGCGATGTACTCGGCGAAGATCCGTTTCACCACCTCGGAGGTCACCGGGTCCGGCGCCAGGCCGGACAGGCGTTTGCCGTCGTTGGCCTTGGCCGGGTTCGGATGCGGACCCAGATCCACCAAGTGGTAGCCGTAGGGCGGGCGTCCGCCTAGGTAACGGCCCTCGATGCGGGTCTGGGCCTCCATGGCGGTGCGGACCCGGATCTTGATCCGGTTGCGCTCGGCCTTGCTCATCCCGCCGAACACGCTCATCACCAGGTCGTGGGCTTCGTTGTTCGGATCGATCGGCCCACCGACCTCGGGCACCCACAGCGGCACGCCGAAGTGGTTGAACACCGGGAAGGTCAGCCCGAACTGGTTGTCGTAGAACGCGCGGTGCGGCTCCCCGATCACCACCGCGTCGAAGCCCCGGTCGGGACGGCGTAGCGCTTCAAGAAGCGCTGCGGCCTGCGGTCGGCGTTTCCACGGCAGGGCGCGGGTGTGGCTGATGTCGAAGTATTCGGCGACGATCACCCCGCCCCGCGGCTCGACCAGGGTCTTGGCACGCGTGAGCTGCCAGGCCCGGGAGGATTCCGGATCTTGCTGGTCTTCGGTGGAGACCCGGCCGTAGAAGCCGAACCTCGTTGTCATGTCCTTCTCTGCCATGTCCCTCCTTCTCCTCTCTTATGCGCAGGGGTCTTATGCGTAGGGGCGGCCGTAGCGCCGCTGATGGGCGTCGATCAGCAGATCCAGCAGGGCCCGCGCCGCTTCCGGGCTCAGGGCAAGCGGCTCATCAGGCAGTTCGACCTCGACCGTTCCACCCACCGTAGGCATAGGCCGTGCAGGGGACGGCCCCGAACTCCCATTGAATACGGTCATCGGCCGCCCCCGGCCGTCCGGATCTCCCACACCGCGCTCCTGCTAGGACGACCGGGGAGGAGACGGAACCCGGCCGCGTGAAGAGCGGAAGCCGCCCCGCCGGGACGGATGAGCCGCGTATCGGCGATCAGCCGCCGATAACCCCGCCCACGTGCCGCCAGCCACACAGCGTCCAGCAGCACCGCAGCGGCGCCAGGGGTGCTGTCAGTTTCCAGGCACGCGATCTCGGCGGTGTGGCCGTCATCCTGCCGCCAGGAGACGGGGCTGCCGGCGAACACGACCCCGGTCAGCGTCCCCCGCCCGGTCTCGACGCCAAGGACGATCTCGGCATCGGCAGGCGCGGCCAGGCTGTGGTGAATCCAGGCGGCGAATGCACGGGCCGTCTGAATCCGCACCCGCCTGACATGCAAGTGCCGGTGTTCTGTTGTGGTCAGCCTGCGGAAGGCGGTATTCGAGTCATTTCGATGCTCCATTGCTGTGGTCGGGACACGCTGATTTCCGGATGCGCGCCACCCGGGCCTGCGAGTGCGGGCCGGGCGGCGTGTGACCAGGCAAGCAGACGACTCAGAACTAGCTCAGAGCCCGCCCAAGAAGTTGCTCAGAAGGTGCTCAGAACCTCGGCGCCGACGCAGAAGCACCTGCCCAGATACTCAGAACCCGGCCAGACGCCGGAAAGTTCTGAGGAATTCCTGACCGGCTTCCCGGCATTCTTCTGAGCCGTTTCTGAAGCGGTGTGCATAACGGTTGACGAACCCCAGCGCATTCGTCTTCGACCGGAGCACCGCCATGAACACCCACCACGCGAACCGCCACACCGAATCGCCCCTGGACACCGCCGAGACCTCGTTCCGCCTGCTCACCACCCACCCCGGCGGGCTGGTCCTGGACTGCACCCACATCCCCGGCCTGCCACGCGGCCCGGTCGGGCTACGCGACCTGCGGCTCCTGCTCGCCGGCCGTGGGGTCACCGATGAGGCCCGTGATGCGGTGTGGCGGGAGCTGACCGCCCGCGCCCGCAGCTCAGGGACGGGGTCGGCGTGGACCGTCGCCGTCGTGGGCATGGCGATGCCCGCCCTGCGCCGGATCGCCCTCGCCCTTACCCGGGATCTGCCGTGCGGTGACCCGGTGGACATCGACATCGCGATCATGGCCGGTTACCTGCGGGCCCTGCACCGGCTGGATGCCCGCCTGCCGGATGTCCGCGGCCGGTTGTGCGCGGCGGCCCGGCACGCAGGTACCCACGCCCGCCGCCACCTCACCACAACCGCCCAGCGGCGACCAGGCCACGACGCGCCGCCGGGGCGGCCTTGGTACCACCCCGACCTCGTCTTGATCGACGCCGTCACCAGCGGCGTACTGAGCGAGTCCGACGCCGACCTCATCGCCCTCACCCACCTGGCCGACATCCCTCTTCGCAGTGCCGATCACACTGCCGCAGAGAGCCCTGGCCGCCTCTCTGCCCGCGGGCAACGCCCTCGGCACGGCATGCCATGCCCCTCCACCCCACCCCCTTCCGCTTCCGCGCGGAACCAGGC
>NZ_POUA01000253.1 GCF_003236385.1 Spongiactinospora gelatinilytica | reverse complement strand
GAGCCGCCCGCCCCTGTAAGGGAGACCTCAGGCTGGGCGCTCCCGTACGCGCAGCGCCGTCCGGGCCAGGCCCGCCGTGACGAACGCCGTCGCCACCAGCGCGGCGCTGATCCACAGCGGCGAGCGGTAGCCGAGCCCGGCGGTGATGGCGAGGCCGCCGAGGGCCGGGCCGGCCGCCGCGCCCACGTTGAACGCGGCGGTGGCGAAGGAACCGCCGAGCGAAGGGGCGTCCGTCGCCGCGTACAACGCCTGGGCGATCAGCGTCGAACCGACGGCGAACGACAGGGCGCCCTGGACGAAGACGAGCGGTACCGTGGCGACCGGGCTGCCGGCCGCGACCGCGAAGAGCACCCACCCGGCGAGCAGGGCGATCCCGCCGAACAACAGGACCCGCATCGGCCGCGTGTCCGACAGCCGGCCCGCGACGCTCACCCCGGCGAACGAACCGAGCCCGAACAACGCCAGCATCACCGGCACCTGCCCCTCGGAGAGCCCGCCGACGTCTACGACCAGCAGGGCCAGGTAGGTGAAAGTGCAGAAGGTGGCGCCGTTGACGAGCGCGCCGAGCAGCAGTAGCACCGGCAGTCGCGGGCCGCGCAGGGCCCGTAGTTCGCGCCGGACGCCGGGGCGGGCCTCGCCCGGGTCACCGGCCGCGTCCGGTACGGAGCGCAGCACCGCGAAGACGGCCGGCAGGGAGATCAGCGCGACGGCCCAGAACGCCGCCCGCCAGCCGAGCGCCTGGCCGAGCACGGCACCGCCCGGCACCCCGGCGACGCACGCGAGGGTGATGCCGCCGAGCAGGACGGAGGTGGCCCGCCCCTTGGCGTTCGGCGCGGCCATGCTCGTCGCCGCGGCGAGCCCAACGGCGAGGAATCCGGCGTTGGCCAGCGCGCCGAGGACCCGGGTGACCACGAGCGCGGCGAAATCGGTGGTGACCGCGCCGACCACGTGTACGAGCACGAACGCGACCAGGAAGACGAGCAGCGCCCGGCGACGCGGCCAGCGCAAACTGAGCACCGCCATCAGCGGGGCCCCGACGATCATGCCGACGGCGAAGGCCGACGTCAGCGCGCCGGCGGCAGAGACGGACACGTCAAGTTCACGGGCGATGTCCGGAACCAGCCCGGACAACATGAACTCCGACGTCCCCTGGGCGAAGACCGCCAATCCGAGAATGTAAATGGCGAAGGGCATGAATAGAGAACTCCACAGCCGCTACGAAAAGGATCACGAAGAACTGGGCATGCGGCCGGCTTGTGTGAACCGGGAGAGGGGTCCGCCCCGGCCGTGGGCACGGCAAAGGCGCCACCGCATGAAAGGGCCCGGCCGGCACGATGAAGGTGCCGGGAATCACCGGGAAAGATCAGTCCGTACGAGGGCGATCCGGCGGCGTGGGTGACGATAAGGGGCGCGGCTCAGCCGAAGGGAACGGCCGGCGCGTCGCACGCCACGGAAGGCCACCGGAGAACCGGTGGCTAGCGTCTTGACGCCTCGGGACTGGACATGCCCGCCAGGGTAGCGAACGGCCCGGCAGGCTGTCGAGTGGACATCGGTGGCGGCTCGATGCCAGATAAGGCCGCCGACCGGGACAGGATCGACACGGCCGGTCGCCGGAAGGTTGCGCGATGATATCGACCGGCGCAGGCCAGGGACCCGGAACTGTTAGTGGGTGCCGGCGTCCTGGCGGCGGCGTGGATCACCCGGGAGTCCACGCCGGCAGGCGTTCGACCCTTACGCCACCGGCCGGAAACCCATCCCCGCCGCCAATGCCACAGGCCCTCCAAAAGCCCGTGGTCATTGAGGTTTCAATACTTCGACATGCACGAGCGTCCGGATCAAAAGCATCACATGCCAGATAGGAAAGAAATAGGCTCGCCGAGTGGATCACAACTTATCGTCCTTCCCGCAGTCCGCTGAACGGCTTCGCGGTGTCATGATCGGACCGCCTGTGGGCGACTACATCGCACTGTGGGACGAGCACGACGTCAGCTTCTGGCGGCTGTCCGGCGCGCCGCCCAGCATGCTGGGGGCGGGTGTGATGATCCGGGTGGGTGACGAGACCGGCCGCTACCGCGAACTCGGTCTGCTCGACCAGGAGGCCGGCCTCCTGGTGCTGCGCGACCAGGACCAAGGGCCGGGGGCGACGCCCGTGGTCCAGCTCGTTCCGCTCGCCCCGGTCACGATGGAGGAGGCGAAGGCCGGGTCCATCAAGGACGACATCACCGTGGCGCGGTGGCTGGGCGACATCGCCTTCGCCGCCGCCACCCGTGGCGAGTGGCTGGCGATTCACCGGGGAAGCCGGCAAGGGCCGTTCGAGCCGATCGTCGTGGTCGAGCTGCTGCGGGACGCGGGCGGCGCATGGTCATCGGCGGTACGCGCGACACCGGTTCCCCAGGGCGCGGAGTTCTGGAGCGAACATACGGTCGGGACCGGCTGGGCGGCCCAGCAGATCGCGACGGCGGCGAGTTCCAAGGCGCTGACGGACAGCGGGGTCATGGCCGTCGCGGCGTTCCTGTCGTGGGGCATCCACCCGCTCATGCTCGGCATGACGTTCGGGCCGAACCCGCACGGACCTTGGTCGGAGTCAGCGCTCTGACCAGAGGCCGGACGGTAAGGAGGAGGCAAGAGTTCGAGAAAATCAAGCCGAGCCTCTTCAAAATTGAGATCTGTTCGGGCGTACTTTCTGAAATATGACAGAGCAGCCGATGGACTGGCAGGAACTGACGAACCTGACCCGGGGCCGGCCGTTCGTCGTCGAGCGGGTGCGGCTGACAGACGGCGGCATCGCGATCGAGGGCGAGTTCGAGCTGCCCAAACTGGCTCAGCTCACGGTCGAGGATCAGGTCTTCGTCACGGCGTTCGTGCGGTGCCACGGCTCCATCAAGCAGATGGAACAGATCTTCGGAGTGAGCTACCCGACGATCAAGTCACGTCTCAACCGGATCACGCAGATGCTCGACTTCGTCGAGAACGATCCGGCGCCGTCGCGGGCCGACATCATCGATCGGCTGCGTCGCGGCGAGATCACCGCGCAGCAGGCCCTGTCCGAGATGGAGGCGCTGACGTGATGCCGCGGTTGGTGACCTTACGCGTCGGACGCCCTGGCCATCGAGCCATCGGCCCATCGGCCGATCCGGAGCCGGTTTCCGGTCCTGCCCGCGGTGCGCGGCACCCGGTTCGACGTCGACTTCAGCCGTACGGCAGTGCTCGTAGCCATCCGACAGGAGAGGTCGCGATGAACGAACAGCGCAAGGACATCCTCGACATGCTGGCCGAGGGCAAGATCACCGCGACGGACGCGGAACGGCTCATCACCGCGCTCGACCGGGCCCGGCCGCCGGTGGTGGCCGGGCCTCCCGTCCGGCCCAAAGGCAGGGCGAAGTACCTGCGGGTGGTCATGGAGTTCTGTGAGGAAGGCGACTCGGGGCGGCTCAACGTGCGGATACCGCTGCGACTGCTGCGCGCGGGCGTACGGCTGGCGGCCCTGATCCCGCCGCAGGCACTGGCCAGGGCCAACGCCGAGCTGGGCAGGTCGGGTGTGCCGTTCGACCTGACGCAACTCAGGCCCGAACACGTTGAGGCGTTCGCGGAACACCTCGACGAGGCGATCGTGGAGCTCGATCAGTCCGATGGCCACCTGCGCGTCTACTGCGAGTAGCCCCCTGGCGGAAGTGGCTGGGGCGCGATTCGGCTGGGTTAGCCTGGCCGCTGGCGGTCCTGCTGGCCGTGGACGCCACGTTGAGCACCCAGGACGCCGAGTTCGACGCGGGACGGGCCGCCCAGAACCTCATGCTCGCCGCCCACATGCTCGGCCTGGGCTCCTGCCCCGTCTCCTTCTTCCCCGCCGGCAACGCCGAGACGGCCACCAGGCTCGCCGGATTCCGGGAGCCGTGGCATGTCCGTACGGGCATCTCCCTCGGCCACCCGGCACCCGCCGTCAAAGGCACCCCCCGCCATCCCCCAGGGCAGGCTCCCGCTGAGCGATCTGGTCATCGAACCGCCCTGAACGGCAGGTCCAGTGCACGAATCCAGGCGGACACCGCCGCGGCGGTGTCCGCGGCGTTCTCCCCGGGCATGGCGAAGCGGTCACCGGCGACTTCCACCGGGTTGAATGGTATATCGTCAGGGCGGGTGCCGCCCAAGGGGCGGCCGGCGGGTGTGTCAGGGCCTGCCGGGCAGTGGGTACGGCGGGAACTCGGGTGGTGGCGGGCCCGCCGGGTCCGGGGCGGTCCAGCTCGTTCCCCAGGTGGCGAGCGCGTGCAGCACGCCGGTGAGCGCGGTGCCGGCCGCGGTGGGCACGTACTCGAAGCGATGGGGGCGCTCGGCGTAGATCTCCTTGCGCAGGACGCCGGCCTCGGTCAGCTCGCGCAGCCTGCGGGCGAGCGTGTTCTCGCTCACCGGCAGGCGCTCGCGCAGCTCGTCGAACCTGCGTGCGCCCTTGAGGATCTCGCGCATGATGATCAGCGCCCAGCGATCGCCGATCACGTCCAGGGCGCGGGCCGCGGGGCAGTTGTCATAAGCCAGGTTCCGGCGCACCGCCATGACCGGACACTAGCAGCTTCCATAAGAGAAGTCGCCCATGTATCGTCCTTGCTCGTGACTTCCAAAATAGAAGTGGCTGATCGTGAGGTAGCACCTGGTATCCACCGCTTCGGCGACGATCACGTCAACTGGTACGTCCTGGAGGACAAGGGCGCCCTCACCGTGATCGACGGCGGCATGCCGGCCCACTGGTCACAGCTGCTGGACTGGCTGGCCCGGCGCGCCTTTTCGCTGGACGCCGTCAAGGCCGTCGTACTGACCCACGGCCACGCGGACCACCTGGGCATCGTCGAGCGGCTGCGCAGGGAGACCGACGCCCTCGTCCACGTCCACGAAGCGGACCGGCCGCTCAGCCGGGGCATCGGGCTGAGGCGGCCGCCCCGGCGGATCGTCCGCAACCTCTGGCGTCCGCACAATCTCGCGCTGTTCGTGGCCTGGGCGCGCGACGGCGTACTTCGGGTGCCGCCCGTGCTGCACGCCTCGGCCTTCGGCGACGGGCAGGTGCTCGACGTACCGGGCGGGTTGCGGGTCGTCCACACGCCCGGGCACAGCGCGGGCAGCAGCACGCTCATCGCGCGGGACGGCGCCGTCGCGCTCACCGGCGACGCGCTCGTCACCCTCGACGTGGTCACCGGCCGGAGGGGGGTCGGCATCATGCCCGGCAAGCTCAACGACGACCCCGCCCAGGCGCTGGCCAGCCTGGACAACCTCAAGGGAGTGGGAGCACGGATCGTACTGCCCGGCCATGGGCGTCCGTGGGCGGACGGCCTCCCGGATGCGCTGAACCGGGCCCGCAGGGCCGGCATCGACTGGCGTGACGTCTCAGCCCACCACCACGGCCACGATCACGCCACACCATAGCCCCGACCGCCTCGACCTTTCGGGTGTGGGTCCGCGACATATCGCGTTTCCTCCTACCATGTCTGATGGAGGTGGGCGGTGTGCGCGCAGTGACGGTTGGCCGGACGCCGCCACGGCTCGGCACAATTGCTGGTGTGAAAGTCGTGCTGCTCGGACCGTTCGAGGTCACGGACCACGATGGGGCCGTGGTGCAGGTCCCCGGGGCCCGGCTACGCGCGCTGCTGGCCGCGCTCGCCCTCGAACCCGGCCGGATCGTCAACCGGGCGCGACTGGTCGACTGGATCTGGGGGCCACGCCCGCCCGCGGACGAAGTCAACGCCTTGCAGGCGTTGGTGTCCAGGCTGCGCAGAGCGCTGCCGGACGGCGTGATCGAGGCGGATTCCGGCGGATACCGGCTGGCCGTGGCCCCCGAGGCCGTGGACGTGTGCCGGTTCGAGCACCTGCTCGGGCAGGCCCGTACCGCCGGGCCCGCCGCGCGGGCTGATCTGCTGCGCTCGGCCCTGGCACTGTGGCGCGGTACGGCCATGGCCGACATCGCGCTGCGTGACAGCGACGCCTTCGACGCTGCGGTCGCGCGCCTGACCGAACTCCACGTGGCCGCCGTCGGGGACCGCATCGACGCCGACATCCGGCTCGGCCGAGGCTCGGAGCTGGTCTGCGAGCTGACCGAGCTGGTCGCCACGCATCCGCTGCGGGAGGGATTCGTGGCCGCCCTGATGCGCGCGCTGGCCGAGGCGGGACGCGGGACCGAGGCGTTGACCGTGTACCAGCGGACGCGCGAACGGCTCGCCGAGGAGCTGGGCGCCGACCCATCGGCCGAGCTCTCCGCACTGCACACCGCATTGCTGCGCGGCGAGGTCGGGAAGCGGCCGGAAAACCGCCAGACGAACCTGCGCGCCGGCCTGACGAGTTTCGTCGGCAAGGACGACGACATCGCCGGGGTCGCCGCGCTGGCCGGCCGGCACCGGCTGGTCACCTTGACCGGGCCGGGCGGCTCCGGCAAGACGCGACTGGCCACCGAGACCGCGCGGACGATGCTCGCCGAGTTGCCGGACGGGGCGTGGCTGGTGGAGCTGGCCTCCGTACGGCCGGGCGGTGACCTGGCGCAGGCCGCCCTCACCGCGATCGGCCTGCGCGAGCGGGCACTGCTCGGCGGCGCTCGCGGCGGGGAGCCGATGGACCTGCTCATCGGCGCGCTCCGGGAGCGCTCGATCCTGCTGATCCTGGACAACTGCGAGCACGTGATCGAGGCGGCGGCGGCCTTCGCGGACCGGCTGCTCGGCGAGTGCCGCGCGCTGCGGATCCTGGCCACGAGCAGGGAGTCGCTCGGCATCATCGGGGAGGCGCTGTGGCAGGTCGAGCCGCTCGCGCTGCCCGCCAACGGGGCCGGCCCGGCCGTCGCCGGGGCCTCGCCCGCGGTACGGCTGCTGCGCGACCGCGCGGGCCTGGTACGCAAGGACATCGGCTCCGACGCGCGCGCCCTGCCGGCCATGGCGCGGATCTGCCGCGCGCTCGACGGGATGCCGCTGGCGATCGAACTGGCCGCGGCGCGGCTGCGCACCATGTCCATAGACCAACTGGAACGCGGCCTCGATGACCGATTCCGGCTGCTGACCGGCGGCAGCCGCACCGCGCTTCCGCGGCACAAGACGCTGCGCGCGGTCGTGGACTGGAGCTGGGACCTACTGAGCGAGGCCGAGCGCGGCGTGCTGCGACGGCTTTCCGTGTTCTCCGGCGGAGCGAGCCTGGAGGCGGCCGAAGGGGTCTGCGCCGGTCCGGCGCTCGCGGGGGAGCAGGTGCTCGACGTGCTGACCGCGCTGACCGAGAAGTCGCTGCTGCTCGCCGAAGGCGAGGGCGCCCCGCGCTACCGGATGCTCGACACCATCAGGGAGTACGCGGCGCACCGGCTCGCCGAGGCGGGGGAGACCGAGGCGGCCCGCCGGGCGCATCTGGCCTACTTCACCGAACTGGCCGAGACGGCCGAGCCGCACCTGCGCCGGGCCGAGCAGTTGGAGTGGCTGTCCAAGCTCAGAGCCGAGCACGACAACATCAGCGCGGCCCTGCGCGGGGCGATCGCCGAGGGCTGGGCCGAGGAGGCGATGCGGCTGGTCGTGCCCGCGGGCTGGTACTGGTTCCTCAGCGGGCACAAGGCCGAAGGCACCGAGCTGTGCGTCGCGGTGGCCTCGCTGGACGGCGAGGTGCCCGATGAGCTGCGCGCGATGGCGTACTTCACCGTGACCGTGTTCGTGTCCGCCGGGTACGGCGATGAGTATCAGGCGCAGGAGTGGATCCACGAGGCGTACCGGTTCACCCGGCGCGGCGATTACCGCAACCCGCTGCTGGGGTTCGTCGGCCTGCTGGAGCGGATGCTGCGCGAGCCGACGGCGTTCCTGCCCGCGTTCGAGCCGCTCATCGCCGACGCCGACCCATGGGTGCGCGCGCAGGCCAGGCTCACGCGTGGCAGGATGCGGCTCACGTACGGCCTGGACACGACCGGCATGGACCTCGACCTCGACATCGCCCTCTCCGAGTTCCGCGCCCTGGGCGACCGGTACGGGATCTCGCTGGCGCTGACCTACGTGGCCGAACGGCTCGCCATGCGAGGCGAGCTCGCACGCGCGTGCCGGCACTACGATGAGGCGGTCGCGGCGCTGGCCGAGCTGGGCGCGGACGAGGACGTCGTCGGCCTCCGGGCGCGGCAGGCCCAGCTCTACTGGCTGCTCGGCGATGAGCGCTCCAGTGACTTCGCGCTGGCCGAGGCGCAGCGGTGCGCGGAGGGGATCGCCTGGCCGGACGCGCTCGTCGAGCTGGAGATCTCGATGGCGCAACTGGCGCGCTGGCGCGGCGAACCTGACCGGGCGCGTCGGCACCTGGCCACGATACGGGCGATGCCCGGGGGTGACGCTCTCGATATCACGATCATCGCGCAGCACGGCTACCTCGCCGAGGATCTGGAGGAGTCCCGGGCGCATCGGGCCGAGATGTTCCGCGTGGGCATCGACCATGTCTTTCCGCCGCTGATCGCCGAGGTGTTGATCGGGATCGCGGATCTCGCGCTGCGCCAGGGGCAGTCTGAGCACGCCGCGCGGCTGCTCGGGGCGAGCGACGGCGTGCGCGGCGCACCGGATCGTTCGCACCCGGACGCCGCACGGATCGCCGCGGACGCGCGAGAGCGCCTCGGTGACGCCGCGTTCGCCGAGGCGGCCCAGGCCGGTCTGCGGGCGGACTGGCGGGAACTGGCCGAGATCACCCTCGCTCCGCGAACGCCGGGCCGCAACGCGACTCCGCCGAATGTCAGGTGAGGCGTCCGCCTCACACTTCACCCCGCTGTCCTGTCGTACCCGGTAGGGGCTCACACCCGCCCCACCGGACGAAAGGACAGAAGATGACCCACGCACTGGAATTACCGCTGCAGATGCGCCGCGACGGTTTCGACCCGGTCGAGGAGCTGGCCCGGGCCCGCGAGGAGGAGGGTGTGGTGCGGGTGCAGACACCGTTCGGCCTGCCCGCCTACCTCGTCTGCCGGCACGAAGACGTCCGCCAGGTGCTCTCGGACCCGGCGCGGTTCAGCAACGCGCTGACGCCGTTCCCGGGGGCCGGGCAGGTCGACGCCGAGGAGGCGGCCCGGTTGCGGGCCGGGCAGTTGATCGCGTTCGATCCGCCGGAGCACACCCGGTTGCGGCGGATGCTCACCGGGGAGTTCACGGTGCGGCGGATGCGCAGGCTGGAGCCGCGGATCACCGAGATCGCGCAGATGGCGCTGGACGACCTGGAACGGGCCGGCAGGCCGGCCGATCTGGTGGCGCATTTCGCGTTGCCGGTGCCCTCACTGGTGATCTGTGAGCTGCTGGGCGTGCCGTACGCGGACCGCGCCGAGTTCCAGGATCGTTCCACGCGGATGCTGGACACCTCCTCACCGATGGGGGAGCGGGTGGCGGCACAGCAGGAGGGCCGCGTCTACATGGGCGACCTGGTGGCCCGCGCGCAGGCCGAGCCGGGGGAGGACATGCTGGGCATGCTGGTACGCGAGCACGGCGGCGAACTCGGCACCGATGAGCTGATCGGCATCGCCGAACTGCTGCTGCTGGCCGGGCATGAGACGACCTCGAACATGCTCGGCCTGGGCACCCTGGCCCTGCTGCGGCACCCGGACCAGATGGCGCTGATCCGCGAGGATCCGGCACTGGTCGAGCCCGCGGTGGAGGAGTTGCTGCGCTGGCTGTCGATCGTGCAGGCGCTGCCGCCGCGTACGGCCACGGTGGATGTGGAGATCGCCGGGCAGGTCATCCCGGCGGGGTCGCTGGTGATCGTCTCGCTGCCCGCCGCCAACCGTGACCCGGCCTTCATCGGCGCCCCGGAGACCCTGGACATCAGCCGGGGGGCGGTGGGGCATGTCGCGTTCGGGCACGGGGTGCATCACTGCCTGGGGGCGCCGCTCGCGCGGATGGAGATGCGCATCGCCTTCCCGGCGTTGTTGCGGCGGTTCCCCGGCCTCGCTCTGGCCGATCCGGACGAGGAGGCGATCTTCCGGGCGTTCAGCATCGTGTACGGGTTGAAGTCGCTGCGGGTGACCTGGTGAGGCGAAGCCGACGAATTCGGACATATTATACTTTGTAAAGGCGTTGGGTTTAAAGCGGCCGTGCCTGCGGCAAGATCAACCGATCAACAGCCTGTCTGCGACGATGCTCCGGCCGCCGGTCATAGCGGGCCGTGGTGGCGGGGGAGGCGTGGCCGACCAGGGCCTGTGCGGTGGCCAGATCGACGCCGGCGTCGAGTAGTTCGCCGATGAAAGTACGGCGGAAGTCGTGCGGCGTCTTTCTGGACGCGCCCGCGGCGGCGAGTCTGCGGCGGATGATGTCGGCCACCGCCTGCCCGGTCATCGGCGCGGGTGCGCCGTCGCGGTGGCGCAGGCGTCCGGTGCGCCCGATCGGGCAGAACAGCGCGCCCGCCGTCGCCCCGCGTACGGCCAGCCAGCGTTCCAGACGGGCGACCGCCGCGCCGGTGAGGTAGGCCAGTCGTTCGCGGTCGCGCTTGCCGCGTACCCGCAGCGAGCGGGCGGCCGGGTCGTAGTCGGCGAGGTTGAGGCCGGCGATCTCGGCGCGGCGGCAGCCGGTGGAGTACAGCACGGCGACGAGGGCCGCGTCGCGTAGTCCTGCGGGGCCGTTGTCGGCCTCGCAGGCGGCCAGTACCGCGGCGACCACCTCCGGGGGCACGTGGGAGCCGGCGGGCAGCCGGGTGTGCTGGACGGTGGGCAGGTCGGCGGCGCGCTGGTAGTCCTCGGCGGTCATCTGGCCGAGTCGCCAGGACTCGCGCAGCACCCGGCGCAGCGCGACGAGGTGTTTGTTGACGTGGGCGGGGGACCAGCCCTGGCCGGTGAGCAGGGCGCGCATGCGCACGGTGTGCTCGTAGCGCAGCAGGTGCCAGGGTTGCCCCGCCCCGGTAACGGTCTCGTCGCCGGTGAGGATCCGGGCGATGCGGTCCAGGCAGCCGGCCATCGTGCGGCGTGACTCGGCGCTGGCCAGGGAATCGAGGTAGGCGTGGTAGGGGTCGGCGGCGGCCGGTGCCGGGGTCGGTTGCCCCTGCGGTGCGGGTCGGGCGAGCGCGTCCACCCGGCCGATCTTAACCGCCGATGGCGCCATCGCCTTGGTGCCGGTGGGTCGGTGGGTCAGGCGGGGCGCAGGCGCAGGCGTATCCGGGTGCCGGTGTGGCCGGTGCGGATCTGGACGAGGTCGCACAATTGGCGTACCGCCCACAGGCCGTGCCCACGCGAGGTGGTGGGGTCGGGTCGCAGGTAGCCCGGGCAGGGGGTGTCGAGCCGGCCGGTGTCGGTGATGTCGCAGACGGCCTCGCCGGCGTTGGCCCACAGGTGGACGGTGCCGTGTCCGCCGCCGTGCTCGACGGCGTTGGCGGCGATTTCGTTGGCCGCGAGGAGCAGGCGTTCGGTCTGCTCGGGGGGCAGGGCGAGCAGGGTGGCGGCGGCGGCCAGGCCGCGTCGCATGCGGTGCAGGCTCGCGTCGAAGGGGATGCGCAGGGCGGTCGGTGGCGGGCCGGGCAGTGGCTGGTGGCTGGCTATTATACACATCTCCGAGCCCACGAGACTAGCGCTCA
>NZ_POUA01000252.1 GCF_003236385.1 Spongiactinospora gelatinilytica | reverse complement strand
GGAATGGGGCAGGCTGGGCCGCCAGGGGGGATGACGATGAACGTACTTCGGCGCGGTGAGGTGGAGTCCGCCGCCGCGCGGGCCACCGGCGCGCTGGACCTGTTCGGCCGGGTCTCGGCGAGGCTGCGGCGGATGGTGCCCTACGACTCGGCCGTGTGGGCGGCCACCGATCCGGACAGCGGGCTGATCACCGCGCCGATGCTGGTGGAGAACCTCGGCTCGGGCGAAGGCTGCGCCGCCTACTGGGAGAGCGAGCTGCTGGAGGAGAACGTCGTGCCGTTCCGGGAGCTGGCGCGCGCCGCCGTGCCGGTGGCGGGGCTGCGGGCGGTCACCGGTGATCTGCCCGCGCGCAGCGCGCGCTTCCGGCGGCTGCTCGGCGACCAGGGCGTGGGCGACGAACTCCGGGCCGTACTGCGGATCGGCGAGCGGCCGTGGGCGGTGGTGAGCCTGTTCCGCACGGCGGGCGCGGGCGCGTTCGGCCCCGGCGAGACCGCGTTCCTGGCCGCCCTTTCCCGCCCGCTCGCGGTACGGCTGCGCGAGTTCGCCCGGCCCTCGGGGGTGCCCGCCGCAGGTGCGGACTTCGCGCCCGGCCTGGTGCTGTTCGACTCCTCGGGCGAGGCGACGTCGATCAATGAGGAGGCCCGGCGGCACCTCGCGTCCCTGCCGGACGGCCCGTCGGTGCCGTCCGCGCTGGGGGTGCGGCTGCCCATCTGGATCATCGGCACGGCGTTGCAGGCGCGGGCCATCGCCTTCGGCCGGGGCCGGGGCGGTGCCCGCGTGCGCATCCGCACCGTGGACGGCCGCTGGCTGACCTGCCACGCCTCCTGCCTGACCGGCCCCAGAGGACGACCGGGCCCGGTGGCCCTGGTCATCGAGCCCGCCGCCGCGTCCGCCCTCGCGGCCATGATCGCCGAGGCGTACGGCCTGACCCCGCGCGAGCTTGAGATCACCCAGTGCGCGGTGCGCGGGCTGACCGTCGCCGAGATCGCCGGACGCCTGCTCATCTCCCCGCACACCGTGCGCGACCACCTCAAGGCCGTGTACGGCAAGGCGGAGGTGTCGGGGCGCGGCGAACTGGTCGCGCGGTTGTTCGCCGACCATTCGTGGCCGTCGGTGAATCGTCAGGCGCGGGTGTACAGAAGATAGACGCTGGCTATTTTCCAGGCTTTCTCGTCGAGGTCGGCGAGCACCCGCACCGGTTTTCCGTCCAACCCGGCGACCACCACCTGGAAATCGCGGCCTTTTCCGGCCACCGCGATGAAGTGCCGCTCGTCCCACCAGCCGAGCAGGGACTCGGCCGGGAAGTTCACCTTTTTGGTGATCTTCCCCTCCGGCCAGCGCACCACGCAGACGTCGGGGTCGTCCTCGTAGGGGCACCCGGTGAGCAGCCTGCGGCCCGAGGGGGAGAAGGCGTATTCGCCGTTGGGGGTGTTTCCCACCTTGAGCGACCGCCGTAGCCGGCCGTCCAACCAGTATTCCTTGATCTCACCGTCCAGCCAGGAGATGACGCTGCGGGCGCCGGGAGTCCATTCGAAGTATGCCTCGGGGTTGGGGTCGGTCACCTTGGCCTGGCGGTAGGTGAGCTTCTTCCTGTCCACGATGGAAAAGCCGCTGACCGCCCACTTGGTGTCGGTCAGTTTCCTGCGCTCGGTGCCGACGAGGTAACGGCCGTCCGGCGACCAGCGCAGCCAATCCGTGATCCATGGCCCACGTACGGTTTTGACGCGCTTTTCCGCCCAGGTGCCGCGGTCCAGCAGGACGACCTCGTCGCGTCCGTCGGCCGCGAACTCCTCCGACAAGCCGGCGATCCGGTCACCGCGCGGCGAGACCGTCAAGCCGTAGTACTGGGTCCTTTTGGTGAAGACGTCGCTTCCTTTACCGCGCAGATAGACGCCGTGGTACAGCTCGTACGACGTCACGCGTAACCGGTCGTCCGGCCTTTCGTGCAGGGTGACCCCGGTCGAGGGAAGTTCTATATGCACGACGCCGCCGGTTTCCGCCGACACCGGCCCGGCATTCAGCAGCGCCAGGAAAATGGCGAACCCGCCAAGGCGAATATGTGATTTCACGGCGCTGATTCTAAACCGCGACGGCGGACGCGGGCGCGGTGATCGCGCCCGCTCGCCGGGGTGATCCAGCTCAGTTGAACACGGCGGCGTGCTCGCGGACCCACTGGGCGAACGTCCGCGCCGGGCGGCCGGTGACCTTCTCCACGGTCGGCAGCACCAGGTCGCCCGTGATCGGCGGGTCGGTGCGCACGGTCAGGAAGAACTCGATGTCACCGTCGCCGTAGCCCTCCGCGCGCCAGCGCGCGATCATCTCGTCCCGGCTCAGCTCGACGAACCGGATCTCCCGCCCTAGCACCTCACTGAGCACCCGCACCCGCTCCGGCATGGTCAGCGCCTCGGGCCCGGTCAGCCAGTACTCCTGCCCGGCGTGGCCGTCCCCGGTCAGCGCGACCGCCGCCACCGAGGCGATGTCCGAGTCGTGGATCATCGCGCTCCTGGCCTCGGCGAACCCCTCGCGTACCGTTCCCTCCTCCCGGATGGAGGCCGCCCACTCCAGCGTGTTGGACATGAACTCCACCGGCGCGAGGTAGGTCCACTCCAGCCCGCCGGCCTCGACGGCCGTCTCCAGCGGGCTCTTGTCCACGTCGCCCTTCAGCACCGTCACCCTGCGCACGCCCGCCCGTACCGCCGTGGACACGATCTGCTCGCCGTTGGTGAGCGGCGCGTAGTCGTCCCCGCCGAAACAGATCAGGTGCGCGGCGGTGACCCCCTCGAAGGCGGCCTCCAGCCCGGAACCACCGGCCAGGTCGCCCGCCACCACCTCGGCCCCGGCCGGGAGATCGGCCTTGGCCGGGTTCCTGGTCAGCGCGCGTACCGGGTGCCCGGCCGCGAGCAGTTCGGCCACCAGGGGCCGCCCGACGTTGCCGGTCGCACCCGTCACGAGAATCGTCATGGGGAATCTCCTCTCTCTCGGACCCGCACGTTATGAGCACTGGAGGACACTTGATGTCCGCCACTCGCCGCCGGTCCGGGCCCTCAGCGGAGGGCGTCCACCGGTTCCATGCGGGCCGCGCGCAGCGCCGGGTAGAGCCCGGCGAGCAGGCCGACCAGGGCCCCGGCGGCCGGGGCGGCGAGTACCGGCGCGATGTCGAGCACCGGTGTCCACTGCCGTACGGCGGCCACCGCGACCACCGCGACGACGCCCACGCTCGCCCCGATCACGCCCCCGGTCAGCCCGATGAGCGTGGACTCCACCAGGAACTGCGCCGCGACGTGCCGCCGGGCGGCCCCCAGCGCGCGGCGCAGGCCGATCTCGGAGGTCCGTTCCAGCACCGTGACCAGCGTGGCGTTGGCGATGCCGACCGCGCCCACCACCAGCGACACCAGGCCCAGGATCAGGAACAGCCCGTTGAGGTCCCCCTCGACGGCGTCCCTGGCCCGGGTGGGGCTGGGCGGGGTGATCACGTGCAGCTCGCCGCTCCTGGCCGGGCTGAGCGCCCGGGGGAGCTGCCCCGCGATCAGCTCGGCCGCGCCCAGGCGGGTGTTGACCAGGACGCGGGTGACGTCCTTGAGCCCGAAGTCGGCCCCGATGCCGGGCGGCACGATCACCGCCGTGGACAGTGCCTGATCGCGGCCGAGGTCGGACAGGATGCCGATGACGCTGTAGGCGCGCTCGCCGATGAACACGGCGGGGCCGTCGGCCAGGCGGGACACGCCGACCATGCGGGCGGCGTCCGCGCCGAGCACCACCACACGGTCGCGCCGCAGTACATGGCCCTCGTCGTAGAAGCGGCCCGCGGAGACGCGCCCGCGCACGGCGGCCGGGAGGTCCACCGTCGCGGCGACCACGGCGAGGTTGCGGCCGGAGACCCTGGTCGGGTCCACCAGCCGGTTGGCGGTGACGGTCAGGTCGGTGTCGCCCTCGTTCTGCGCGACGGCGGCGGCCGAGGCGACCCCGCGCAGCCGGGTCAGCTCGGCCGGGGCGTCCCAGCCGACCAGCGGGCCGTCCTCGCTCTGCGGCACCTCCACGGTGATGGCCGTCGCGGTCAGCTCGTCGAACCGGCCGACGATCCGGTTGCCCGCCGTGGCGGCCACGCCCAGCGTGATCACCAGGGTGGCGATGCCGAGGACGGTGCCGAGGGTGGTGAGGGCCGTGCGCAGCGGCCGGGCGAGCACCCCGGCCACCGCCTCGGCGCAAAGGTCGCGCGGGTCCACTCATTCCTCCCTCAGCACGCCGTCGATGATCCGCACCCTGCGCCCGGCGCGGGAGCTGACCTCGTCCTCGTGGGTGCTGACCACGATGGTGAGCCCCTGTTCGCGTAGCTCGTCGAACAGGTCCAGGAGCAGCGTGGTGTTGTGGCCGTCCAGGTTGCCGGTGGGCTCGTCGCACAGCAGCAGCGACGGGCGGCCGAGCAGCGCGCGGGCGACGGCGACGCGCTGGCGTTCGCCGCCGGACAGCCGGTTCGGCGGGAAGTCCGCGCGGTGCCCCATGCCGACCCGTTCCAGGGCCTGTGCGGCACGCGCCCGCCGCCCCTTGCGCAGGTTCGTGGGCGGTTGCCGGTAGACCTCGGCCAGCATGACGTTCTCCAGTACCGGCCGGTGCTGGAGCAGGTGGAAGGACTGGAAGACGAACCCGATCCGCCCGCCCCGCAACCGGGTGCGCTCCCCGTCGGGCAGCGTGGTCGTGTCGATGCCGTCCAGCAGGTACCGTCCCGACGTGGGCCGATCCAGCAGGCCCAGCGTGTTGAGCAGGGTGGACTTGCCCGACCCCGAAGGACCGTTCACCGCCACGTAGTCGCCCGCCGCGACCCGCAGCGACGTGCCGCGCAACGCGTGTACCGGCGGCTCGGCCGGGAAGACCCGGTCCACGTCCACGAGCCGGATCACCGGCTCGGCGGTCCCGGGCTCAGCCATTGCCGATCACGACCCGGTCGCCCTCCTTGATGGCCCCGCTGACCTGGACCCGGCCGTCGGCGGTGAGCCCGGTGCGCACCTCCACCGCGCGGGTGCGGTCGGTCGCGTACTCCACCTGGACGCGTGGCCTGCCGTCCGCCGCCGTGATCACCGCGGCCACCGGCACGGTCAGCACCTCGCCCTCGGTCTCGCCCACCGTGATCCGGACCGTCACCGCGGCCCCCGCCTGCTCGCGCAGTTTCGCCGTGCCGGCCGGTGTGATCCGCACCGGGACGCTGTCCGGGCCGGCCTGTTCGTCGCTCTTCTCGGTGGGGACGCGGGCGTCCGCGCCCATCGCGGTGAGCCGCGCCGGATGCGTCTTGCCCGCGCCGGTCTCGATGACGGCGGGCAGGCCCTCGCGCAGCAGCCCGGCCTCCTGGTCGTCCACCGAACCATTGATCACCATGGCCGTGCCGGTCACCGTGCCGACCGTGGCCGCGACCGGCTCGCCCGCCCGCAGCGCGGTCTTGGCCAGCCTGGCGGGCAGCTCGGGCAGGAACACGATCTCGCCGGGCGGGATGCTGATCCCGTACGCCGCCTGGTACTCCAGCAGGTTCGCCCGGGCTCTGGCCAGCTCGTCCCGGCCGTTGGCGATCTTGAGCTGAAGCGGCCCGGTACGGCGGGCGTCGCGCAACGCCTCCTCGGCCGCCAGCACCGCCTCCTCCGCGGTCCGGGTCGCCTTGCCGTCCCCGGTCTTCCGCGCCGCGCGCAGGTCGGCGCGGGCGTTGGCCAGCCGTTTGCGCAGCGAGCCGACGTCCTCGGCCTTGCGCAGCGCGGCCCGGTCGGCCGCCAGCGTCTCCTCGGCGGTCTGCACCGCCGCGCGCAGCTCGCCGAGCGCCTGCCGGGCGTCCAGGCCGGGCTCCTGGGCGCGGTACCCCCGCGCGCGGTACCAGCGCTGGACAGCCGCCGCCGTCCCGGCGTCGAACACGCCCGAGGCGGGCGCGCCGAACCCGAGGCGGCGCAGCGCCCGCTGCAACTGCCGCACGTCGGCCCCCTGAGTGCCGGGCGCGATCGTGCGGTGCATCGGCACCTTCCCGGCCAGGGCGAAGACCGGGCGGCCGTTCACCTCCATGAGCGGCCTGCCCGCAACGATCCGGCCCGGGCGCGGCGCCCGTGTGACGCGCTGGGGGGCCGCGCCCTCGGTCGCCGGGCCGACCGCTCCCGCCAGGGTGATGGTCAGCGGCGAGCCGTACTCCAGGGTGCCGTTGAGCGCCACCGCGCTGGTGAGCTTCTGTTTGCGTACCGGGGCGGTGACCAGTGAGGGCCGGGGCGGTTCGCGCAGCGCGGCCTGGTCGGCGGGGGAGCGCAGCGAGCCGCCCACCACCCACCCGGCGCCCGCGATCAGGACCACCCCGCCGACGATCCCGGCGAGCAGCCGGCGCGGGGATCTCACCGTCACGGTGACAGCCCGAAGTCCCGGTGGACGCGCTGCTCGATCTCCCGCTGGGCGGGCAGGAAGGCGGCGTAGAAGTCCTTGCCGCAGGCGAGGTCGTCGAGCGCGTCCTTGACCTCCCTGTCCAGGTAGGGGCGGGCCTGCTCGACCGTGAGGTTCGGTTCGTAGCGCTCGACCTTGTCGGCGCCGAGCCCTTCGGCGACGTCGTCGGGGATCTTCTCGCCCATCGGGCGTTTCACCGCCTCGAACCGCTCCCTGCCCCTGGAGGCGATGGCGGTCGGCTTGGTGGACGGCACGGAGTACCCCTTGGCCTTCAGGCAGGACGCGGTGGCGGCGGCCAGTTCGACCAGTTCGGCGTCGCCGTCGAGTTCCTGTTCGGCCGTCCGCCGGGCGGACTCTTCGGCCTGCTCGAAGTGGTCGAAGAGGCCCTCGATCCGCTTCCCGGTGACCTGCTCGATCGCGTCGGCGTAACACCGGTCCTCCGCCTCCCGGTAGGCGGCGTACTGGCTCTTGGACAACGACGTGATGATCTTGTTGTTCGGGTCGACGACCTTCGGCTTGGCGGTCTCGTCCGGCTCGACCATGGGGTTGCCGAGTTCCTGGGGGTAGACGTAGATCGCGAACACGCCGTACCCCTGCTTCTGGCGGTGCGCGCGCATCGCGGCGTGGTCGCCGGTCAGCGCCTTGCCTGCGGTCTCGCTGCTGGGCCGCAACGGCGGGGCCACGAAAGGCACGTACTGAAATCCGCGCCCCTTCATGCAGTCGGCGATGATGTTCTCGACCCTCCGCGTGGTCTCCGAGCCGGTGGCCTCGGGGGACGCGGCCGTCGGGGTCGCGGCGGAGCCGCACGCGGCCAGCAGGGCCAGCGGCACGGCGGCGCAGGCCGCGCGAATGGATTTGGGCATGCTTCACCTCGGTTTCGGGGCATGACAGATCGGCCAGAAGGCTCGGTCAGAGGAGGGCGTGCCGGCGCGACCGGTGGACGGCCGCCGCGGCGGCTCCGGTCAGGAAGACCAGCAGGGCCAGGTGCGCGTAGTCGCCCCGGGTGGCGGTGCCGATGTTCTCCGCCAGTTCGACGACCTCTACGGGCAGGTAGAGCAGGGCGGCGAGCGCCCAGCGGGGGTCCGCGGCGACGTGCCCGGCCCACCCGGCGAGCAGCAGCAGGCCGATCTCCAGGGCGGTCCTGCCGGGCGTCGCGGTGGGGTCGGTGAGGGCCCGCATGTCGGTGTTGACCCCGATCAGCAGCGGTACGGCCAGGGCCCACCGCCAGGAGCGGGCGCGGGGGGCGGCCCATCGTACGGCGAGCACCGCCGCGCCCAGGAAGACCATCGCGTGCGCGGTCGCCGGGGCCGCCGGGCCGCCCATGGACAGCAGCGCGGGCACCCCCCACTCCCGTGGCAGCGGGTCGGCGAACACGGGCAGCAGCGTGCCGTCCAGCCACGGCAGGCCGAGGCCGATCGCGGCCACCTTGACGCAGGTCAGCCCGGCCGCCGGAAGCGCGAGCCAGAACCGGCGGCGGGCCACGGCCACCGCCGTGAACACCGCCAGACCGGTCCACACCGGGATCGTCCCGGCGTACGGCAGCAGCATGGCGACGTTCGCGACCGACAGCGCGGTGATCGCCAGATGTACGGCGTCGGCCCACGCCGGCCCCCGCGCGGCCTGGACGGCCCGCGTCCGCAGGCCCCCGGCGAGCAGCGCCACCGCCTCGGTGAGCGGCGGCGTCGAACGATGCGGCTCGGCCGTCGCCAGGAGCGTGGCGATCAGCTCCTCGCCGTGCCCGGCGCGGTAGCCGCGGGGGTAGGCGAGCAGCATCCGCCGGTACCTGCGTTCCAGGGGGCCCGGCGCGGGCCGGGGGGTGGTGGTCATGTCAACGCCGGCCTCCATACGGGCCGGCGCCCGAGCGCCAGACCGGCCGCGGCCGGGGAGGTCAGCGGCACGAACGCCGACCCGGGCAGCGCTCGTCCGGTCACCACCGAGGCGGCCTGCCGCATCCGCTCGGCCTCGGTCAGCACCAGCCTGGTGCCGTCGTCGGTGAGCCTGAAGTAACGCCGCGGCCGCCCGTCCACCACCTCTTCCCGCTCGACCGCGATGAGCCCCCCGCCGGCCAGCCGGTCGAGCGCGCCGTACAACGTGCCCACGGGCAGCTTGACCCGCCCCTCGGACATCCCGAGCACATGCTTGATGATCCCGTGCCCATGCAACGGCCCGTCCAGCAGCGCGGCCAAGATGAAGTACGTCGACTCACTGACCGGCAGAGATTTCTTAGCCATGCCGGCGACCATACTTCGCCCCACGATGTATCGTCAACTCGGTTGCCCCGCCCGCAGACGGTCTGTTGTACTGCCGGACGGAAGAGCGTCGGAATTTCGGGTGCTGGCCGGTGTGGTCGCCGTTGTGCTGGCCGTGGACCCGCGGGTCGGCGGGGCGCTGCTGGCCTACTGCGCGCTGGCCGGGTTCCTGATGGCCCGCGCCCAAAAGGTGGCCGTGCCCTCTGCGGCCCGCTCGCGCGAGGCGGGCGCGGTCATGTACGGCCACCTGGAGGAACGGCTGGCCGCCATGGAGGACATCCGCGCCAGCTGTGGCTGCCCCACCCGGTCCTGCCGCTGGCCGGCGGCCTGCTGCTCAAGCTGCTGTTCGACCAGATGAGCGGGCACGCCGCCGCCGGCATGGACCAGGTCGTGTGGCTGTGCGCGGCGTTCGTCGGGGTGGAGGTGCTGCGCGGCCTGGTCCTCGTCGTGGCCTGGACGCACGGGGTCTACTGGTGGGACGGCGCGGCGACCGTCCTGCGGGCCAACGTACTGCGCTCGATCCTCACCGCGCCCGGCGCCGCCGCCGACCGGCAGCCGCACTCGCCGGGGGAGTCCATCCCGGCTCCGCGACGACGTGGGCGACCTCGTCGACTTCACCGACGAGAGCGTGCCCCTGGCGGGCTCTGATCGTCTTCGCCGCCGGGGCCCTCGGCATCATGGCGTCCATCGACCACGTCATCACCCTGGTCCTGCTGGTCCCGATGCTGGTCATCGGGGTGCTGAGCAGGGCCTTGAGCGAGGTCGTACGGCGGCTGCGCAGGCGCGCCCGCGTCCTCGGCTCGGTCGTCACCGCCTTCATCGGCGAGACGTTCGCGGGCACGCTGGCGATCAAGACCGCGGGCGCGGAGGACGCCGTGCTGGCCCGGCTGCGCGAGCACAACCGAAACCGCCGCGCCGCCGCCGTCAAGGAGCGCCTGGCCACCGACCTGCTGGACACCGCGACCGGGGCCACCGTGGAGATCGGCATCGGCCTGGTGCTGCTGCTCGCCGCGCCCGCCATGCGCCGCGGCGACTTCACGGTGGGCGACCTCGCGCTGTTCACCGGCTACGTCGGCTGCTCGCCGAGGCGGAGGACGCAGGTCCGGCACACCGCCCGCCTTGGCCTGGAGCGCACTCCACTTCGTAGGCTCCGCTGCATGACTACCGCACAACACAAGATCGGATCAGGGTTCGGCGCGCGCACCACGGCGAAGGAGGTGGTGCGCGGCGTCGATCTGTCCGGGCGGCTCGCCATCGTCACCGGCGGCTACTCGGGGCTCGGACTGGAGACCACCCGGGCGCTCGCCCGCGCCGGCGCGCGTGTCGTGGTGCCGGCGCGGCGCAAGGGCGTGGCGGAGGAGGCGGTCGCGGGGATCGACGGTGTCGAAGTGGACGAACTCGACCTCGCGGACCTGGCGAGCGTGCGGGGGTTCGCCGAGCGCTTCCTGGCCTCGGGGCGCGGCATCGACATGTTCATCGGCAACGCGGGGATCATGGCCCTGCCCGAGCGGACCCTCGTCGGCCCCGGCTGGGAGGCGCAGTTCGCCACCAACCACCTCGGGCACTACGCGCTGGTCAACCTGCTCTGGCCGGCCATCGAGGCGGGCGGCGCGCGGGTGATCTCGGTCTCCTCCGGTGGCCACCGCCGCAGCCCGATCCGCTGGGACGACGTCCATTTCACCGGCGGCTATGACAAATGGCGCGCCTACGGGCAGGCCAAGACGGCCAACGTGCTGTTCGCCGTACGGCTGGACGAACTGGGCAGGGACGCGGGCGTTCGGGCGTTCTCGCTGCACCCCGGGGGGATCATGACCCCGTTGCAGCGGCACATGCCCAAGGCCGAGATGGTCGCCATGGGCTGGATCGACGAGGACGGCAACGTCGCCAACCCCAGCTTCAAGACGCCGGAACAGGGCGCCGCCACACAGGTCTGGGCGGCGACCTCCCCGCGCCTGGCGGACATGGGCGGGGTCTACTGCGAGGACTGCGACATCGCCGAGCAGGTCCCCGACGAGGGCGACTTCACCGCGGGCGTGCGCGGATACGCGATCGACCGGGAGCACGCGGCCCGGCTGTGGACGCTCTCGGCCGAGCTGACCGGCGTGGACGCGTTCGCCCGCTGACCGCTCCGCGCGGAACTTCGGGTGGCATGTCCGCAATGCGTCCGAGCTTTGTCCACCCCGGCTGCGACGCTTCTCGTGTCGGTGCGGCGGCCCCCGCCGGACCGGATTCTCAACAAACGGAGGATTCAGATGAGCATGAGGACCAAGCTGCTGGCGACCGTCGCGGCCCTGCCCATCGCGGGCGCGGCCCTGTTCGCCGCCTCCGCTCCCGCTTCGGCGACGGCTCCGAAGCCCGCGCCGAACTGTGTGGTCGGCTACGTCTGCGTGCAGTTCATCAATGGCGCCGTCGAGGCGATTCCGGGCGGCGCCACCCGGACCTACAACCCCGCCGCCACCATGGTCGGCATCACCAACGGCTCGTCCATCGACTACTGCGTGGACGGCAACCCGGACTTCCAGCTCAAGGCGGGCTGGTACCGCGACGAGGTGCAGCCGATCTCCACGATCGCGCCTGGCGCGGTCTGCACCTCGTAATCCTCTGAGGCTGTCCGCCCCCTCCCTCCGGAGCGTTTTCCGGGGGCCGGAACCGGGGGGAGGGTGGTGGTCGGTTCAGCCCGTCCGGGCCTCGCCTCTCAAGAACTCGATGTAGCGGTCCGCCGAGGACCGCAGCGCGCCCTTGGCTCCCTCCCGGAGCACGGGCGTCCACCAGCCGCCGTAGATGCGGTCGAAATCGTAGGGCGCCACGGCGTCCACCACCCGCCGTACGTCGCGCTCGGGCAGCGGCAGCCGGTTGGGCGCGCTCCACACGAACGTCAGCCGGTCCTCGCCGGGCGTGACGAAGATCGTGTCACCGGTGAAC
>NZ_POUA01000251.1 GCF_003236385.1 Spongiactinospora gelatinilytica | reverse complement strand
CACGGCCACCGTCAGGCCGCCGCCGTCGCGCGGGGTCGCGGTCACCGTGCCCCCGTGCGTCCGCACGATCGCGCGCACGATGGCCAGGCCGAGCCCCGCGCCCGGGCGGTCGGGGTGAAGCCGCTGGAACGGCTCGAACAGGTCGTCCACCGCGTACCTCGGGATGTGCGGCCCGGTGTTCTCCAGCTCGATCGACACCGAACCGCCGAGCACCCGCACCAGCGCCCGAACCCGCCCGTTCTCCGCAAGGTTGTGCCCGACGGCGTTGCCGGCGAGTTCGGCGGCGCAGCGCTGGAGCAGGGCCCGGTTGCCCGTGGTCCACGCCGGACGCAGATCGGCGGAGATCTCCACGCCCGGCGTGGCGGCGTTCCGCAGCGCGGCGTCCAGGATCTCGCGCATGTCCACCGATTCGCGGGTGGCCGGTTCGCGCTCGCTGCGGGCCAGCGCCAGCAGCCCTTCGATCAGCCGCTCGGTGCGCGCGTTGACCTCCAGCAGGACGTGCCCGAGGGTACGCAGGTCCGCGGGCCCGCCCGGCAGTGACAACGCCACCTCGATCACGGTCCGGTTGATGGTGACCGGCGTGCGGAGTTCGTGGGAGGCGTTGGCCACGAACCTGCGCCCGCCGTCGTACGCGTCGTTGAGCCGGGCCAGCATGGCGTCGAAGGTGTCGGCCAGCTCCTTCAGCTCGTCCTTCGGCCCGTCAAGGGCGATCCGCTGGTGGGCCAGGGTGTTCTCGGACAGCTTGCGGGCGGTCTCGGTCATCCTGCGCACCGGCCGCAGCGCCCGGTCCGCGACCAGGTACCCCGCGATCACCGCGGCCAGCCCCACCCCGATCAGGACCGGCAGCGACAGGGTCAGGAAGGTGGACTCTCCCGCGCCCACCGCCGCCTCCCACTGCCGCCGGTACTCCCGGGCGACCGCCGCCGCCTGCTCAGGCGTGGCGCCGGGCAGCAGCACCGTCCGCCGGTAGACCGGCGCGACCGTCTGGCCGATCACCGGATACATGACGATCAGCAGCAGCACGCCCACCGCGAAGTACAGCGCGCTGTAGGTGAGCGTGAGCCGCCACCGGATGTTCATCCGGGCGAACACCGGCAGAGGCAGGGAGACGGGGTCAAGCCGCGCCGGTTCGCCCTCCCGCATTCGCATTACCCCCTGGTGTGCGATTTCAGCGACGCGCCCGGCGGGGCCGGCCGGATTTCCCCGTTCCGCCGGCCAGGTCGTTTTCCGCGCTTTTCCAATGCTTCGTCACATGCTTGCGGAAGGCCGGTAAGCGGGTCGTAAGAGCGCCGGACGCTCAGGGGAGGAGCACGAGCTTCCCACGGGCGTGCCGCGTTTCCAGCAGGCGCATGGCCTCGGGCGCCGCCTCCAGGGCGAACGTCTCCTCGATGACCGGGAGGAGTTCCCCGGCGGCGGCGAGCCCGGCGAGGTGCGTCAGTGCCTCGGCGTCGGGCCTGGCGGTCAGACTGCGCAGGCGGTGGCGTGTGAAGGGCCGGGTGACGGCCACCGCCGCCACCCGGGGCAGCGGGCCGAGCAGCCGCCCGCCGTCGCCGGTGGAGGCGACGTACACGCCCCGTGGCGCGAGCAGGCGGCGCATCTCCCCGACCCGGTGACCGCCCGCGAAGTCGATCACGGCGTCGAATCCGCGCGGGCCGCCGAGCAGGTCCTCCGTGGTGTAGTCGAGCACGTGGTGGGCGCCGATCGAGCCGACGAGCTCGACGTTGCGCGTGCTGCACACGCCGGTGACCTCCGCGCCGAGCGCGCGGGCGAGTCGTACGGCGAAGGTGCCGACGCCTCCCGAGGCCCCGTTCAGCAGGACCGAACGCCCCGGCCCGACCTCGCCGAGCCGCAGCGCGGCAAGGGCGGTGGTCGCCGCCACCGGCAGGGTCGCGGCCCGCTCGAACGTCAGCCCGGCCGGTTTGACGACCAGCCGGGACTCCGGCACCGCCACGTACTCGGCGAACGCGCCGCCGCCGGCCTCGCCGAGCACCGCGTCCCCGGCGGCGAAGCGGGTGACCTTCGGCCCGGCCGCCGCCACGGTGCCGGCCACGGCCCGCCCCAGGATGGGCCGTTTCGGCCGGCGCAGCCCCGACACCAGGCGCGCGGCGCCGGGCAGGCCGTGCATGAACACCCGGTCACCGTGGTTGATCGACGTGGCGTGCTGGCGGACGAGCACGTCGTGGTCACCGATGGCGGGCACGGCGGCCTCGGAGTACCGCAGCACCTCGGACGGGCCGTACGTGTCGTAGACGATCGCTTTCATGACGGGCCTTCCCTCAGCGGTTCCGGGCACGGGCGATCCCGCCCACGACGGCGTTCAGTACGGTGATGACGGAGATCACGACCAGGCCGATGCCGACCCAGCGCGGCACGTCCGGCGACCAGCCGGCCGCCTGGACGAACGCCGGGTTCAGCGCCTTGCCGTTGGCGACGAGCCAGATCAGCGTGACGGGCGGGGCGACGTCGGCGACCGTCCCGGCGACGGCGAGCGGAACGCTCCAACGCGCGTGGTACTTCGCGAAGGCGTACCCGAGGTCGGCGACGACGAGGGCGACGAACACGTACACCACGCCCGTCTCCCACAGCCAGGGGGACAGCGGACCGATGGGGTCGCCGCCGGGGGTGCGCTCGGTGGTGAGCATCGGCGAGAGCAGGATGAGCGCGCACAGCAGCACGGTCGCGACGGTCACACTGGTCAGCTCGCCGTATCGGAGACGGCGGCTGGGCGGATCGGGCAGCGCGGCGGGGGTCCAGGGCCGCTCGCGTCGCGCTCCTCGGCCGGGTGCGGCGGCGCGCTCGATGACCGCGAACAGGACCGTCGTCCATAACGCGATGTGGACACCGGTGGTGAGCGCAGCGCCCAGCGCCTCGCCGAGCACGCCGGAGAGGGTCGCGCCCTGGACGGCCCGCGCCCCGGCCACCGCGACGGCCACCGCGGGGACGGCCGTGACCAGCAGCGCGGTCAGCAGGCGGGTGTAGCCGGAGTACAGCGCGGGACCGATGAGGTGGCGGGGCCCGTCGGCGTAGCCGGCCGCGAGCCGCGCCGGATCGCCGAGCCCGGTGAGCACGGCCGCCTCGGCGTCGGCCGCCGGCTCGCCGGACCCGGCGCGGTCCTCCACGGCGTCGGCGATCGAGGCGCGCAGTTCCCGTTCGATCTCGGGGCGCTGCCGCGCGGGCAGGCCGGTCAGCACGGCCTGGATGTAACGGTCGGTGAGTGAACCGCTCGGAGCGGACGTCATGGTTGCTCGCCTTTCAGGTGGCCGAACGCGGTGGTGAGGCTTTCCCAGTCGCGGCTCAGGGCCTCCGCGAGCGCGGCGCCCTTGTCGCTGGTGCGGTAGAACTTGCGCGGCCGGGACTCCTCGGTGTTCCAGTCGCTGCTCAGCAGGCCCTGTTTCTCCAGGCGGCGTAGCAGCGGATAGAGGGTGTTGGCGTCCACGGCGAAGCCCCGGCGGTCGAGCTGGTCGAGTAGGGCGTAGCCGTAGTCGGGCTTGCGCAGGATGAGCAGGCAGGCCAGCACGACCGTGCCCCTTCGCAGCTCTTGCAGGTGGGTGGCGAGCAGCTCATCTTCTAGCACGACTCACACTATAGTGTGTGTCACACAGTATGTGCAACGCCGGAAGCGGCCCGCCCCGGCGCCACCGGGGCGGGCCGCCCGGGAGATCAGGACTTGATGACCTTCTCCGGGGTGATCGGCAGGTCACGGACGCGGACGCCCGTGGCGTGGTACACCGCGTTGCCGATGGCCGCGGTCAGCCCGGTCGAGGGCACCTCACCGAACCCCCGCGCGCCCAGCGCCGGGCTGGAGGGGTCGGGCCGGTCGATGAAATCGACCTCGATGTCCGGTACGTCGGCGTTGACGGGGAGCAGGTAGCCCGACAGGTTCGGCGTGAGGACGCGGCCCAGGTACGGATCGACCAGGGTGTGCTCGGTGAGCGCGATGCCGACGCACCAGATCGCCCCGCCGATGACCTGACTGCGGGCGGTCTTCGGGTTGATCACCCGGCCGGGGTCGAAGACGCCGACGACCCGGCGCAGCCGGATCCGGCCTATGCCGGGATCGACGTGGACCTCGGCGAAGTACGCGCCGACCGAGAACCGCCGCGGGGTGAACGCCGCCGGGGAGACCACGACCTCGATCGGCTTGCCGTGCCGGCGCATCACCTCGCGGTGCGCGATCCGCCGGGAGGGCCGTTCGGTGTCGAACAGGTGCCCGTCCCTGGCGGCGACCCGCTTGGGGTCCAGGCCGTGCAGCGGACTCTTCGAGTCGGCCACGGCCAGCGCGATCAGCCGGTCGCGGCCCTGCGTCGCCGCCCGGACGACGGCCTCGCCGACGCTCGGCACGGTCGTCGAGGCCGCGGCGACCACCGACCGGGGGAAGGCCGAGTCGCCGAGGGCGAACTCGACGCCGCGCAGCGGCAGGCCGAGCACGTCCGCGCCGATCTGCGTCATCACCGTGTAGGTGCCGGTGCCGACGTCCTGGGTGGCCGAGCGGATGCGGGCGGTGCCGTCCTCCTTGATCACCAGGTCGGCGCCCGCGCCGGGGACGCCCCCGGAGGCGTGCGCGGCGGTGGCCATGCCCCAGCCGATCAGCCCGTCCCGGTCCCGCATCGAGCCGGGGCGGGGGTCGCGCCGGGCCCAGCCGAACCGCTGCGCCCCGCGCCGGTAGCACTCGCGCAGGTGGTTGCTGCCGTGCGGGTGGCCGGTCTCCTGGTTGGTGGCCGACCAGTTGCGCAGCCTCAGCTCGACCGGGTCCATGTTCAGCGCGTAGGCGAGTTCGTCGAGCGCGGATTCCAGCGCGTGCCCGCCCGACGCCTCCGGAGAGCGGGTGAAGTTGGCGATCGGAAGGTCCAGCCGGACCGCCCGCTGCGTGGTGCGCACGTTCGGGCAGGCGTAGATGACCCTGGTCTGTCCCGGGTTGTTGAACATCAGCTCGTCGGTGCGCGACACCTGCTGGGTGAGGGTGTGGTCGATCGCGGTGAGCCGCCCATCCCGGGTCGCGCCGACCTGGAGGCTGTGCCGCGTCTCGGCGCGGTGGCCGCTGGCGGTGTAGCTGTCGGCCCGGGTGAGCACCAGTTTGACCGGGCGCCGGACCTGCCGAGCGACCGCCGCGACCAGGATGGGCTCCGGCCACGACAGCGCCTTGCCGCCGAACCCGCCGCCGAGGTACGGGCAGACCACCCGCACGCTCTCCCCCGGCAGCCCGAACGCCGCCATCAGCGACCTTTGGAGGTCGCCGACGCCCTGGGTGGACGCGTGCACGGTCAGCCGGTCGCCGTCCCAGGCCGCGACCATGGCCGTGGGCTCCATCGCGTTGTGGTGCTGGAGCGGCGTGGAGTACTCGGCCGCCACCTTGACGTCCGCGGACTCGAGCCCGGCGGCCACGTCACCGCGCGTGTAGACGGGCGGGCCGGACATGGGATGCGGCTCGGGCAGGTAGGCGAGGTCCATGTTGGCGGCCAGCGACACCTGCGGTGTCTCGGCGTCGTAGGCCGGCTTGACCAGGGTGGCCGCGTACCGGGCCTGCTCCAGCGTGCCCGCCACCACGATCGCGACGGGCTGGCCGGAGTATCGGATCTCGCCGTCCTGCACGGGCAGGAAGCCCTTGAGGAACATGGTCTGCGGGCCGGGGACGGTGAGGCGCGGCATGTTCTGGTGGGTGAAGACGCCGAGCACGCCCGGGGCGGCGGTCGCCTTCGCGGTGTCGATGCCGGTGACCCGGCCGCGCGCGATCGTGCTCTTCACCAGTACGGCGTGCGTCACGCCGGTGACCTCGGTGTCCGCCGCGTACCGGGCCGCACCGGTGACCTTGGCCACCCCCTCGACCCGGGAGACCGCCCGGCCGACCACGGACGCGCTCATCGCGACCCCCCGAACTCGCCCAGCGCCTCGGCCAGGGCCCGCTGGACCAGCGCGACCTTGAACGCGTTATGCTCCCGCGGCACCGCGTCCCGTACCAGCGCGGCACCCGCCGCCTTGATCGCCGCCGCGTCCAGCGGGCGGCCCACAAGCGCCTCCTCCACGGCCGCCGGCCGCCAGGGCCGGGGCGCGATCCCGCCGAACGCCAGGCCCGCCTCGCGCACCACACCGCCCTGCGTCCGGACCAGTGCCGCGACCGAGACCAGCGCGAACTCGAACGTGGCCCGCTCGCGCAGCTTCACGTACCGGGAGCCGCGGGCCAGCGGGGTCACCGGCACGTCGATCCGGGTGATCAGCTCCCCCTGGCCCAGCACGGTCTCCTGGTGCGGGGTGTTCCCCGGCGACAGATAGAACCCGGCCATCGGGATCGACCGCGCGCCCCGGGGGCTCAGTGTGTGGACCGTGGCCCCGAGCGCGGTCAGCGCGACGGCCAGGTCGGACGGATGGACCGCGATGCAGTGCTCGCTGCCGCCCACGATCGCGTGCCGGCGGTTCTGGCCCTTGATCGCCGGGCAGCCGCTGCCGGGCGACCGTTTGTTGCAGGGCATCGCCGCGTCGCGGAAGTACCAGCAGCGGGTGCGCTGGAGCAGGTTGCCGCCCATCGAGGCCATGTTCCGCACCTGCGGCGAGGCCCCGGCCAGCAGCGCCTGCGACAGCACGGGCAGCCCTTCGCGGACCGCCGGATGGGCCGCGACGTCGCTCATCCGGCTCAGCGCGCCGATCTCGATCCGGCCTTCCACCTTCCGCAGGCCGGACAGTGGCAGCGCGTTGATGTCGATCAGATGATCATGATGTTCGGCGCCGTCCTTCATCAGGTTGAGCAGGTCGGTGCCGCCGGCGACGAACCGGGCCCCCGGCCGGGCGGCCAGCGCCACCGCGACCTGCGGCCGATCGGGCCGGGTGTAGGCGAAGTCGTCCATCAGCGCAGCTCCCTGGCGGCCTGCCGGACGGCGGCCACGATGTTCGGATAACAGCTACAGCGGCACAGGTTCCCGCTCATCCACTCCTTGATCTCCGCGTCCGAGCCGGCGTGCCCCTCTTCGATGCAGCCGATCGCGGACATCACCTGGCCCGGCGTGCAGAACCCGCACTGGAGGGCGTCGTTGCCGATGAACGCCGCCTGCACCGGATGCAGCCGCTCCCCGTGGGCCAGGCCCTCCACGGTGGTGATCTCCCGGCCCTGCTGCATCACCGCCAGGGTCAGGCAGGATTTGATCCGCCGTCCGTCCACCAGCACCGTGCAGGCCCCGCACTCCCCGCGGTCGCAGCCCTTCTTCGTGCCGGTCAGCCCGATCCGCTCGCGCAGCGCGTCGAGCAGGGTCACCCGGGGTTCGAGTTCCGGCTCGTGGAGTCTGCCGTTGACCTTCAGCGGCACCCGCGCCGGGCCGGTTTGCGTACCCGCCGGTTCGGTGTCCGCGGCGGCGGTGTCCTGGCCGGCCGCGATGGGCGCCGCCGCTGCGGCGGCGACGCCTGCCCGAAGGACGGTACGTCTGGTGGCCGTCGATTCCGCGCCGATTTCGTCACTGGACATACCGCTCAGCTCACCTCGGGGAGGTCTCGGGAAAGAAGGGGCTCGTCCAGGACGTCGAGCGCGCGGAGGCGGTCCCCCGGCGCCCGGCGTGATTCCCGGCGTCTACGAATTCAGTGGCAATGGCGGAACCGATCAATTCGATCCCACACCTGACCAAGACATGCACGGTGCACTCCTCGCGGTGAATCGACCTGGAAACACTCCGGCACCGGGGGTTCGGCGGACGCCGAAGCGGCGAGGCCATCGCCGGGACGGAAGGCGGCTCGCCTCCGGCCGCCGGTCCTCGCGGCCTCGCGATACGGGCATCACTCCAGCTCGGCATGGCCTGCACGGACAACGCGCCAACTGAGCGGAGTGACTCTCATAGCCTCTCGAATCGCTGGGCTCTCTTCGGAAACAATCTTTACTCCGAGACTGACCACCTGCCAGGCCATTCCTTGCTCATTTTCGGCGTGACCGAAGGGGCGGGCAAGACATCGAGTGACACTCATGTCGTGTTCTGTTGGGCCGCACGTCATCTGCCGCCTTTACCGTGCCGCACATGAGACGCATCACGATGGCGGTCGGCTCCGCCGTACTCGCCCTGGCCCTCGCGGCTCCCGCGCAGGCCGAACCGGTCCCGGGCAACGGACAGGAAGCCGAGGAGCGGGGCTGGGGCCGGGCGACGCTGACCGGGTTCGCATCGCTCCCGGCGCTGACGTACGTGCCGGGCAGCCCGATCTCGGGCACCCAGCTCGGCACCGCGCCGGTGAACGGCGTGACCGCGCCCTTCCCCGGCCAGCCCGTGCAGGGCTTCAGCGGCATCGTGGACCGGCACGACGGTACCTTCGAGGCGCTGTCGGACAACGGGTTCGGCGCGAAGGCCAACAGCGCCGACTTCCTGCTGCGGATACACCGGATCAGGCCCGACTTCCGGGCGAACACCATCAAGGTGCTGGGCGGTTTCTACCTGTCCGACCCGCACCGGCACGTCCCGTGGGCGCTGACCCGCCCCGACCGGGTCCTCACCGGCGCGGACTTCGACATCGAGTCGATCGTGCGGCTGCGGGACGGCAGCTACTGGATCGGGGACGAGTTCGGCCCGTTCCTGCTGCACGTGTCCCGGCACGGCCGGCTCCTGGAGCCGCCGGTCCCGCTGCCCGGCGTCAAGGCCCCGGAGAACCCCGGCCTGAACGGCGAGCAGCCGAACCTGGGCGGCAGCAAGGGCTTCGAGGGCATGGCCAGGTCGGTGGACGGCCGCAGGCTCTACCCGCTGCTGGAGGGCACGGTGAGCGGCGACCCGGCGGGCACGCTGCGCATGTACGAGTTCGATCTGCGCCGGGGCCGGTACACCCCGCGCCGGCTGACCTACCGGCTGGAGGACCCGGCCAACGCCATCGGCGACGCCGTCTCGGTGGACGACCACCGGTTCCTGATCATCGAACGGGACGGGCTGCAGGGCGACGCCGCGAAGTTCAAGCGGATCTACCTGGCCGACACCCGCGACCGCGACCGCGACGGCGCCCTGGACAAGACGCTCGTCGCCGACCTGCTGGACGTGGCGAACCCACGGCGGCTGGGCGGCTTCGGAGAGACCTTCCGGTTCCCGTTCCAGACCATCGAGGACGTGGTCATCCTGGACGACCGCACGCTCGGCGTGCTCGACGACAACAACTTCCCGGGCTCCAACGGGCGGACGCCGGGGGTGCCGGACAACAACGAGTTCATCACCATCCGGCTGGCCGAGCGGCTGCACGCCGACCGCCGCGCGTATCGGTAGCCGGGCCGATCAGCCGGCGTTCTCGACCTCACGGCCACCGGGGGCGCGAGGACCCGGCCGATCTCCCATTGGTGATCGAACCAGTTGCGGAAGAAGTCGGTGCTGTCCTTGGACGGCTCGTCTCCCTGTTTGGCGTAAATGAACCTTTTGTTCTGTTCGTGGAGCTTCCAGGAGTCTCCGACCTTACGCCACTCGAAGTAGCCGACGAACATGTGGTCATTGTCGATGAGAAAGGCGCGGATGGACGGCAGGTGCCGGTATCCGCGCCACTCGATCCGCACCGGGCGGGCCTTGGCCGCGATCTTCCGCCGCATCGATTCGAGCATGGCGCAGCTCGCGATCATCTGCTCGGTCGCCCCCTCTTGCAGATTATCGATTTCCGGTGATTCGGGATCGACCAGCAGCACCCGCACCTCCCACACCGACCTGGTGGTGTACTTGTCGATCACCTGGTCCAGGTAGTGCAGGGTGAACCGGCCGGTCCGAGGCCAACTCGGCGGGGTGCTGGACGCGATCAGGGACCACTACCTGCCGCAGAAGTGACAGTACGGCCACGAACCAGGTGATCGAGTTAGATTGAGGGCACATCTGCCGAAACGAGCGCCTGGCGAGGGGATTTGATGATCATTAACCTGGTGGACCCGGACGGTTACGCCAAGAACGGCGCCCCCCACGGCCAGTTCCGCTGGCTGCGCGCCAATGAGCCCGTCTACCGGCACCACGGCGACCTGACCAGGGACTGGCCCGACTTCTGGGCCGTCACCAGGCACGAGCACGTCGTCCAGGTCTCCCGCAACCCCGCGCTGTTCTCCTCCCACCGCAAGCTCGCGCTCTTCGACGAGCTGCCCGAGGCCGAGCGCGAAGTACAGCGGATGATGATGATCAACCAGGACCCTCCCGACCACACCCGCCGCCGCTCCCTCGTCAACCGGGGCTTCACCCCCCGCATGATCGCCAAGCTGGAGAAGCACATTCAGGAGATCTGCGAGATGCTCCTGGACGACGTCGACCGCCGCCCCGAGGTCGACTTCGTCCGGGACGTCGCCGCGCCGCTCCCGCTCTACGTGATCTGCGAGCTGCTCGGCGCGCCCGTGGAGGACCGCGACAAGCTGTTCAACTGGTCCAACCGCATGATCGGCAGCGAGGACCCGGACTACTCGGCCGCCCCCGAGGACGGCATGGCCGCCGCGACCGAGATCTACTCCTACGCCGCCCGCCTGGCCGCCGAGCGCCGGGAGAACCCCCGGGACGACATCGCCAGCCGCCTGCTCCGCCCCGACGAGAACGGCGAGACGCTGTCGGACGAGGAGTTCAACCTGTTCGTGATGCTGCTCGTGGTGGCCGGCAACGAGACCACTCGCAACGCGGCCTCCGGCGGGATGCTCGCCTTCTTCGACAACCCCGCCCAGTGGGACCGCCTGGTGGCCGATCCGGCCGGGCTCGCGGCCACGGCCGCCGACGAGATCGTGCGCTGGGGGTCGCCGGTGAACATGTTCCGCCGTACGGCGACGGCCGACACCGTCCTCGGTGACCAGAAGATCAGCGAGGGTGACAAAGTGGTGGTCTTCTACCCCTCGGCCAACCGCGACGAGTCGGTGTTCGACTCGCCCGAGGTCTTCGACATCACCCGCGACCCCAACCCGCACATCGGCTTCGGCGGCGGGGGCGCGCACTTCTGCCTCGGCAACCACCTGGCCAAGCTGGAGCTACGGGTGCTGTTCGAGACGCTGGCCAGGCGCTTCCCGCACATCAGGCAGACCGGCGAGGCCCGCAGGCTGCGCTCCAACTTCATCAACGGCATCAAGACCCTGCCGGTGGACCTGCGTCAGTCGTCGTCTCCCTCGTAGTCGGCCGAGCAGCCGCCCTCGCCCGACGTCGTGTCCCTGGGAACCCCGTCCACCTTGATCACACAGGTCAGGCGCTGGTCAGGGTTCTTGGCGTCGTTGGGCACCCGGGCTTCGAGGCTCAGGCCGCCGAAGGAGCCTTTGACGGACTGGGTCTCGGAGTAGGGGAGATCCTCGGACGAGGAGTCGTCGTCGCCATCGATGACCGTCTCCACCTCGACGGGGCCCTTGCCGGTGACCTCCATGGTGATCTGGTGGACCGGCTGGGAGGAGTCGGCCACCACGCCGATGCCGACCACCGCCGCCAGCACGGCCGCGATCACCCCGCCGATGTGCGCCCCCGGGTTGCGGGCCAGCCGGGACTCCTCGGGGTCGGTCACCTTGTTGGCCGAGGTCGCCATCAGGGCGAACACGATGGCCGGGATCCACGCCACACCGCAGGTCACGAACCCGAGCCCGAAGCACACCCAGGCCGCCGTGCTGTACGGGGCGCCGGGCTTGCGCGGGGGTTTCGGGGGCCCCTGGTG
>NZ_POUA01000250.1 GCF_003236385.1 Spongiactinospora gelatinilytica | reverse complement strand
GCCACGGCCGGGGCTGGCCGTCCGGGGTCACCGGACGGGCGATGAAGGGATCGGCCCACCGGCCCCGCTCGGGCATCACGAGGTGGGCGGAGGCGGGGTCGTCGAACGGCACGGCGCCGAGAACGAGCCTGCCCTGGAGCCGTACCTGCTCCGAAAGGGCACGCAGGGTGCCGGCCGGGCCGACCACGTCGCCGACGCCCTGCGCGAGCAGGGTGTGCTGCGGCGAGGAGAACAGCGAGGAATGACCGGGACGATACTCGCCGAGCAACTCGGACGCGGTGACCGGCTCATAGGAGATGGTCAAGGTCTGACCCTTTCGGGGGTCTGGGGGAACGGCCTGCGGGTCGGCGGTGGCCGACCCATGGCCATTGATCAACTAAGGTAAGGCATACCTAATCTTTAGTGATTAGTCGCCTATGTCAAGCCCCCGGCAAAGTGTCGTGCTTCACAAGATTTCACCTCTTGACTTCAGGGCCAGTCCCGTGAATGTTAGGTAAGGCTTGCCTTACCTTAGCTATATTCCTTTCAGCCCGCGAAGGTGGCGATCGAACGTGTCGTTGACCCCCGAACGCGTCCGCGAGGACGTGGCCGAAGTGCTGTCCGCGCCCGCCGCCGACATCCCGGAGGAGGAGAACCTGCTCGACCGCGGCCTCGACTCGATCCGGGTGATGACCCTGGTCGAACGCTGGCGCGCGGCCGGGGTCGAGACCACGTTCGTCGAGCTGGCCGAACAGCCCACCCTGTCGGACTGGTACCGGCTGGTCGGCGAGCGGCAGGAGCAGGCCCGATGACGACGCCCGCCCGCGCCTAGGCCCGCAGCAGGAACAGCAGGAAGAGGTCTCGTTGTCCCCCTCCACAGAGGTGCTCCCGCTCACCGGAGGCCAGCTCGGCGTCTGGTACGCCCAGCGGCTCGATCCGGCCGACCCCCGTTACAACGTGGGCCACTACGTCGAGCTCACCGGCCGGCTGGACCCGGCCCTGTTCGAGCGCGCGGTGCGAACCACCGTCGGCGAGGCGCAGGCGCTACACGTGCGGATCATGGACGCCCCCGGCGGGCCGTGGCAGGCGCTCGAAGCGGATCGCGGGGAGTGGCCGCTGCCGGTGCTGGAGCTGCCGCGCGGGCAGGCGCTCACGGCCATGCGGGCGGACCTGGCCCGGCCGGTGGACCCGGTCGACGGGCCGCTGTTCGCCGGAGCCCTCTACCGGACCGGGCCGGAGTCCTGGCTGTGGTACATGCGCTACCACCACATCGCGGTGGACGGCTACACCGTCGCGATGATCGCCAAGCGGGTGGCGGCCGTCTACACCGCCCTCGCCGCCGGTCACGACCCCGGCGACGGCCCGTTCGGGCCGTTCACGGCGATCCCCGGCCAGGAGCGGGAGTACCGGGCGTCGGAGCGGCACGAGCGCGACCGCGAGTGGTGGGCCGCCAAACTGGCCGGCGCGCCGCAGGTCCCGGTGCTCGCGCCCGGCGAACCGGCCTACGGCTTCGTCCGGCACACGGCGTCCTTCCCCGGCGACGCGCTGCTGCGCGTGGCCAAGGAGGCGGGCGCGACCTGGGCCGACGCGGTCACCGCGGTCACCGCGGCCTATGTCCACCGGATGACCGGCCTCACCGACATCGTGCTCGGCATGCCGTTCGCGGGGCGGTTCGGCGGCCCGGCGATGCGCTCGCCGGGGATGGCGGTCAACGTACTGCCGCTGCGGCTCGCCGCCGGGCCGGACGACACCTTCGCGACGCTCATCCGCCGGGCCGCCGCCGAGATCGCCGAGGCCCGCGCGCACCAGCGCTACCGTGGCGAGGACCTCCAGCGCGACCTCGGCCGCACCGAGCCCGGGCGGCGGCTGCACGGCCCCTCGGTCAACATCAAGGCGTTCGACTACGAGCTGTCGTTCGCGGGCGTGCCCGGCGTGGTCCGCAACCTGGCCGCGGGGCCGGTGGACGACCTGGAGTTCTCCTTCTACAAGTCCCCCGACGACGAGCTGACCCTCGAACTGGACGGCAACGCCGGCACCTGCACCGAGGACGACCTGGCCGCGCACGGCGAGCGGTTCGCGGCCTTCGCCGCCGCGCTCGCGGGCGACCCCGCCCGGCCGCTGGCCGGCGTACCGCTGGCCACCGCCGGGGAGCGGGAGCGGGCCATCGCGGACGCCTCGGGCGGCGACGCCGCCCCCGGCCCTTCGATCGCCGCGGCGTTCCGCGCCCAGGCCCGGCTGACCCCCGCCGCGGTGGCGGTGCGCGACGGCGCGGGCGCGCTGACCTTCGCCGAACTGGACGAGACCTCCGACCGGCTGGCCGGGCTGCTCGCCGCGCGCGGCGCGGCCCCCGAGCGGATCGTCGCCCTGGACCTGCCGCGCGGCACCGGCATGATCGTCGCGCAGCTCGCCGCGCTGAAGTCGGGCGCGGCCCAGCTCACGCTGACCGAGGACCTGCCCGCCGACCGGCGGGCGGTGATGCTCGCCGACGCCGCGCCCGTGCTCGTCGTCACGCCCGGCACGCTCGCCGAGGCCGAGGCGGCCGGATCCGCGGCTGCCGCGCCGCTCGCCGACCCGCCGCCCGCGTCCCTGGCGTACGTGCTCTACACCTCCGGGTCCACCGGCACGCCCAAGGCCGTCGCCGTCACCCACGGCTCGCTGTCGGCCCTGTGGCGGCACCACAACGCCGGGCTGCACGCCGCGGGCGCGCGGCGCAGGGTGGCGCACTCCTACGCGCTGTCCTTCGACTCGGCCTGGGAGCCGTTCCTGTGGCTGGTGTCGGGACACGAACTGGTCATCCTGGACGAGCACCAACGCCGCGACCCCGCCTGCTACTCCGGGGTGGACGTGATCGACGTGACGCCCTCGCTGGCCGTCCGCCTGGCCGAGGCCGGCGTGCTGGAAGGGCCGGGGCGGCCGGGGCTGGTACTGCTCGGCGGCGAGGCCGTCCCCGAGGGGCTGTGGCGGCGGCTGCGCGAGATCCCCGGGCTGGCCGCCCGGAACGTGTACGGCCCGACGGAGTTCACCGTGGACGCCCTGACCGCCGACCTGGCCGACGGCCCCACGCCGGTCATCGGCCGCCCGGTGACCGGGGCCCGCGCGTACGTGCTGGACGGACGGCTCGCCCCGGTGCCGCCGGGCGTGACCGGCGAGCTGTACCTGGCCGGAACCGGCCTGGCCCGGGGCTACCTGAACGACCCCGGCCGCACCGCCGCGCGGTTCGCCGCCGACCCCTTCCGCCCGGGCGAGCGCATGTACCGCACCGGCGACCTGGCCAGGCGGCGGCCGGACGGCGCGCTTGAATACCTCGGCCGCGCCGACGACCAGGTCAAGGTACGCGGCCACCGCATCGAGCCGGGCGAGGTCGAGGCCGCCCTGGCACGGGTGCCCGGCGTGACCGGCGCGGCCGCCGCGCTGCGCGACGGCCTGCTGGTCGGCTACGTCACCGGCGCGGGGCTCGACCCCGCCGAGATACGCGGCGCGCTCGCCGCCCGGCTGCCCGCCGCGCTGGTGCCCGCCGCCGTCGTGGCGATCGGCGAACTTCCGCTCACCCCGCACGGGAAGCTGGACCGCGCCGCACTGCCCGCCCCCGAGTTCACCGCCGGGGGCCGCGCGCCGCGCGACGAGGTGGAGGCCGCGCTGTGCGGGGTCGCCGCCGAAGTCCTCGGCCTGCCCGGCGTCGGCATCGACGACAACTTCTTCGAGCTGGGCGGGGACAGCATCCTGTCCATCCAGATGTGCGGCAGGGCGCGCAAGGCGGGCCTGCTGATCACGCCCAGGCAGGTGTTCGAGCGGCGTACCGTGGCGGCGCTGGCGGCCGTCGCCGAGGCGATGCCCGCCCGCCAGGCCGACGACGGCACGGGCGTCGTCCCGGTGACCCCGCCGGTGGCCTGGCTGCGCGAGGCGGCCGGGCCCGGCCGCACGCCGCCCGCCTACACGCACTCCGTCACCCTGGACGTACCGGCCGGCCTCGGCGAGGACCGCCTGGCCGGAGCCGTGCGGGCGCTGCTGGCCGCCCACGACGCACTGCGCGCCCGGCTGCTGCCCGACTGGTCGCTGCTGGTCCCGCCGCCGCACGAGGCGCGCCCCCGCGACCTCATCGGCCCGCCCGGCCTGATCGACCCGGCCGCCGGGCGGATGGCGGCCTTCACCCTCCAACCCGGGCGGCTCACCGTGACCGTCCACCATCTGGCCGTGGACGGCGTGTCGTGGCGCATCCTGCTGCCGGACCTGCGCGCCGCGCTGGCGGGCCGGCCGCTGGAGCCGGCCGGCACCTCGCTGCGCACCTGGGCCCGGACGCTCGCCGAACGGGACTTCGCCGGCGAGGAGGCGTACTGGGCCGCGCTGCTCGACCGGCCCGCCCCGCCGGTTCCCACGGCCGCCGGAGACCCGGACGCCACGCTGGTCACCCACGCCCCCGCCGATCTCACCCGCGACCTGCTGGCCGCCGCCGCGCGCTGCCGGACCAGGCCGGACGAACTGCTGCTCGCCGCGCTGGCCCTGACCATCGGCGGTGAGGACCTGCTGGTCCAGGCCGAAGGACACGGCCGCGACCTGGACGACCGGCTGGACCTGAGCCGGACGGTCGGCTGGTTCACCGCCGAGCACCCGGTGCGGGCGGACCTGACCGGCGCGGCCACCCCCGATCAGGTGCTTCGCCGGGTCAAGGAGGCCGTGCGCGGGGTCCCGTCGCGCGGCGTCGGCTACGGGGTGCTGCGGCACCTGCGCGGCCGGCTGCGCGGGCTCGCCGAGCCGCGTATCCTGTTCAACTACCTCGGGCGGTTCGCCGCCGGGGCGGCCTTCTCGGCCGCCGGAGAGCCCGCCACGCCGTACGCGCTCACGGTCAACGCCTTCCTGCACGACGAGCCGGACGGGCCGCGCCTGGCCGTCCACTGGGCCTCCCCGGACGGGACGGCCGACCTCGCCGGCATCACCGGGCGGTGGACCGCCGCGCTCGCCGCCGTGGCCGCGGCCCCCGGCGCGCTGATCCCCTCCGACCTGCCGCTGGTGTCCCTCACCCAGGACCAGATCGACCGCCTGCCGCCGGGGACCGCGGACGTCCTGCCGCTGTCGCCGCTCCAAGAAGGGCTGTTGTTCCACGCCGCCCACGACGAGACCGACGTCTACACCTCGGTCACCTGGCTGGACGTGGACGGCCCCGCAGGCAGGCTGCGCTCCCGGATGGAGGCGCTGCTGGCCAGGCACGACGCGCTGCGCGCCGCGTTCGTGACCGGCGACCTGGACCGGCCGGTGCAGGTCGTCCCGGCCCAGGTGGAGCTGCCCTGGCGGGAGGTGGACCTGAGCGACGCGCCCGAGCGCCTGGCCGACCTGGAGCGCGAGGAGCTGGCCCGCCGCTTCGACGTGAGCGCGCCGCCGCTGGTGCGCTGTGTCCTGGTACGGCAGGCCGCCGGCCACCACCGGCTGCTGATCGTGAGCCATCACCTGGTGGCGGACGGCTGGTCCACCCCGCTCATCGTGCGCGAGCTGGTGTCCGGCGCGCCCGCGACGGCCGCCCCGCCGTACCGGCGCTACCTCGCCTGGCTCGCCGGGCGGGACCGGGCGGCCGACGCCGAGGCGTGGCGGACGGCGCTGGCCGGCCTCGCGTCCCCCACGCTGCTCGGCGGAGGAGGCCGGGCCCGCACTCCGGCCACCCCCGCCGACCTGCGGGTCCGCCTGCCGAAGGGCGTCGCGGACGGCCTGCGGGAGCTGGCCCGCGCGCACGGGCTGACGCTGAACACGATCTTCCAGTACGCCTGGGGCCTGCTGCTGGCCCGGCTCACCGGGCGCGACGACGTCGTGTTCGGCGCGACCGTCTCCGGCCGCCCCGCCGATCTGGACGGCGTCGAGGGCATGATCGGCCTGTTCAGCAACACCGTGCCGGTGCGGGTGCGGATCGCCCCGGGCGAGCCTGTTGGGGCGGCGCTCGCCCGGGTGCAGGCCGAGCAGGCCCGCCTGCTCGGCCACCAGTACCTCGGGCTGGCCGAGATCCAGGCGCTCACCGGGATGAACCCGCTGTTCGACACGCTGCTGGTGTTCGAGAACTACCCCGCTGGCACCGCGGAGTCCGGCGACCTGCGCGTCACCGGCGCGGGCAACCGGGGCTACACCCACTACGCGCTGACCCTGCTCGCGCTGCCCGCGGGCGACCCGGTGCTCGGGCCGGGCGGCGACGATCTCGGGCTGGTGCTGGAGTACCGGGCGGACCTGTACGACCGGGAGCGCGCCCAGGCGTTCGCCGACCGGCTGGCCCTGGTCCTCGCGGGCATCGCCGCGGGCGAGCCGTCCGGCCGGATCGGCGTGCTGCTGCCCGGGGAGCGCGAGCGGCTGCTCGGTGAGTGGATCGACACCGCCGCCGAGGTCCCCGGCGGCACCGTGGCCGACGTGTTCGAGGCCACGGCGTCGGCGACGCCGGAGGCCACCGCGCTGGTCACCGAGGACGGCTCGCTGACCTTCGCCGAGCTGAACCGCCGGGCCAACCGGGTCGCCCACGCCCTGATCGCGCTCGGGGCCGGGCCGGAACGCCTGGTCGCGCTGGCCCTGCCGCGCACCGCCGACCTGGTGGTGGCGCTGCTGGCGGTGCTCAAGACCGGGGCCGCGTACCTGCCGGTGGACCTGGACTATCCGGAGGAACGGCGGCGGCTCATGCTCGCCGACGCCGATCCGCTGCTGGTACTGACCAAACTGCCCGGCACCGACGAGGGAGAGACCGCCGATCCCGTGGTGGCCAGGGACCCGCGACACCGGGCGGCGGTCATCTACACCTCCGGCTCGACCGGCCGCCCCAAGGGCGTGCAGATCGAGCACGCCGGGCTGATGAACCTCTACCGCGACCACAGGGACACGATCTTCGCCGACGCCGTGGCCGCCGCGGGGGGCCGCCGGCTGCGCGCCGCGCACACCGCCTCCTTCTCCTTCGACTCCTCCTGGGAGCAGTTGCTGTGGCTGCTGTGCGGGCATGAGCTGCACCTGTTCGGCGAGGAGACCCGGCGCGACGCGGAGGCCACGGTCGAGCTGGTGCGGCGGCGCCGGATCGACACGCTGGACGTGACGCCGTCGTTCGCCGCGCAGCTCGTGGAGTACGGCCTGCTGTCCGGCCCGCACGTCCCGAGGCTCGTGCTGCTCGGCGGCGAGGCCGTGCCGAAGGCGCTGTGGCGGCGGCTGCGGGAGACCCCCGGACTCCTCACGCACGACTTCTACGGGCCGACGGAGTTCACCGTGGACGCGTTCGGCTCGCGGCCGGCCGCGAGCGAGGACCCGGTGATCGGCCGGCCGATCGCCAACACCCGGGCCTACGTCCTGGACGGCGGGCTGCGCCCGGTCCCCCCCGGCGTGCCCGGAGAGCTGTACCTCGCGGGGACCGGGATCGCCAGGGGCTACCTGAACCGGCCGGGCCTGACCGCCGCCCGGTTCGTCGCCGACCCCTTCGGCGGCGGCGGGCGGATGTACCGCACCGGCGACGTGGCCAGGTGGCGGGCCGACGGCACGATGGAGTTCCTGGGCCGCGCCGACGACCAGGTCAAGCTGCGCGGCTACCGGATCGAGCCGGGCGAGGTCGAGGCGGCGCTGCTCGCGCTGCCCGGCGTCACGCGGGCGGCGGTGATCGTGGCGGACGACCGGCTGGTGGCCTACGTCGTCTCGGCCTCCGAGATCGACCCGGGGGCGCTGGGGCTGCCGCCGTACATGGTCCCGGCGGTGGTCCGGATGGACGAGCTGCCGATCAACGTGCACGGCAAGCTGGACCGGGCCGCGCTGCCCGCGCCCCAGGCGGCCACGGCGAGCAGGGCGGCGCGCGACGAGCGCGAGGAGATCGTCCGCGGGGTGTTCGCCGACCTGCTCGGCGTGCCGGGGATCGGCCCCGGCGATGACTTCTTCGGCCTCGGCGGGCACTCGCTGCTGGCCGCCCGGGCGGTCAACCGGCTGCGCAGGCTGCTCGGCGCGCCGGTCGGGATCAGAGACCTGTTCGAGTCGCGCACGGCGGCACGGCTGACCTCCCGCCTGGGCCGTGGATCCGCCGGGAGCGGCGCGGCGGCCATCGTCCCGATGGCACGGCCATCGCGGGTGCCGCTGTCGGACGCGCAGCGCCGGCTGTGGTTCCTGTTCAAGCTGGAGGGCCCGAGCCCGGTCTACAACATCCCGCTGCGGCTGCGGCTGCGGCCGGGGGTGGAGGAGGAGGCGCTGCGGGCCGCGTTCGCCGACGTGACGGCCCGGCACGAGGTCCTGCGCACGGTCTACCCCGACGAGGGCGGCACGCCGTACCAGCGGGTCGCCGACGCCGTCCCGCCGTTCGAGACGGCCGAGGTCGGTGCCGGGGAGCTGCCCGCCGCGCTGGCCCGCGCCGAGGCGCACGCCTTCGACCTGGCCGCCGAACCGCCGCTGCGGGTGACCCTGTTCCGCCTGCCCGGTGGCGCGGCCACGCTGTCGGCGGTCTTCCACCACATCGCCTCCGACCAGTGGTCGGAGGGTGTCTTCCTGCGCGACCTGGCCGCGGCGTACGAGGCCAGGCGGCAGGGCCGCGCCCCCGCGTGGGACCGTCCGCCGGTCCAGTACGCCGACTACGCCCTGTGGCGGACCGGGCAGGACACCACGGCCCTGACGGAGTTCTGGCGGGAGGCGCTCGCCGGGATCCCCGCCGAACTCCCGCTGACCGCCGACCGGCCGCGCCCGCAGGTCCCGTCCTACCGGGGCGGCACCGTGCGGCGGCGCCTGCCCGGCGAGGTCCACCAGGGCGTCGCCGCCCTGGCCCGGGCCACCGGCACGACCCCCTTCATGGTCCTTCAGGCCGCCGTCGCCGTGCTGCTGTGCCGCCTCGGCGGCGGTACCGACGTCCCGCTCGGCGTACCGGTGGCCGGACGCCCCGACGAGGCGCTCGACGACGCCATGGGCTGCTTCGTCAACACGCTCGTGCTGCGCGCCGACGTGAGCGGCGACCCGACTTTCACCGAACTGCTGGAACGGGTCCGCGAGACCGAGCTGGCCGCGCTGGCCCACCAGGACCTGCCCTTCGAGAAGCTGGTCGAGATCGCCGCGCCCGCCAGGTCCCTGGCGCGCCACCCGCTCTTCCAGGTCCTCACGCAGTACCACCGCGCGGGCGGGCCGTCCCCGCTCGGCGAGGTGGAACCCGACCTCAGCGTGCACGCCCGGTTCGACCTGGCCTTCACCGCCGTGGACGACGGCGAGGCCACCCACCTGTCGGTCATCCACGCCCGCGACCTGTACGACGAGGAGACCGCCGGGCTGCTCGCCGACCGGCTGATCCACCTGCTGCGCCAGGTGACCGCCGATCCCGGGCTGCGGGCCGGCGCCGTTGACGTGCTGTCCCCCGCCGAGCGGGAGCTGATCGCCCGGGTCGGCGCGACCGCGCGGGAGGCACCCGAGGACACGGTCGGCCGGCTCATCGCCGCGCGGGCCGCGCGCACCCCGGCCGCCACCGCCGTCGTCGCGCCTGACGGTCTCACGCTGACCTACGCGGAGCTGGAACGCAGGGCCGGGCGGGTGGCGCGGGCCCTCGCCGAGGCGGGCGCGGGGCCGGAGACCATCGTGGCCATCGCGATCCCGCGATCGGCCGAGCTGATGACCGCGCTGCTCGCGGTGCTGAAGACGGGGGCGGCCTACCTGCCGATCGACGCCGAGCTGCCCGCCGCGCGCCGGGAGTTCATGCTGGCCGACGCCAGGCCCGTGCTGGTCCTCACCGCCGAGGACGTGCGCGCGGCGTGGGAGTCCGGGGAGGCGTCCTTCGAGGATCGCTCCGGTCCGGCCCACCCGGCGTACGTGATCTACACCTCGGGCTCGACCGGCGCCCCGAAGGCCGTCGTCGTCGAGCATCGGGCGATCGTCAACCGGCTGGCCTGGACACAGGCCGAGTACGGGCTGACCGCCGATGACCGGGTGCTGCAGAAGACCCCGGCGAGCTTCGACGTGTCGGTGTGGGAGTTCTTCTGGCCGCTGTGCGCGGGGGCGGCGGTGGTGCTCGCCCCGCCCGGCGCGCACCGCGACCCGGCCGAGCTGACCCGGCTCATCCGGGAGCACGCCGTCACCACGGCGCACTTCGTGCCGTCCATGCTGCGCGGCTTCCTCACCGACCCCGGCGTGCCCGGCTGCTCCGGGCTGCGCCGGGTGCTCTGCTCCGGCGAGGCGCTGACCGCCGATCTGGCCGCCGCCTTCAGCGCGGCCCTGGACGTGCCGCTGCACAACCTGTACGGGCCGACCGAGGCGGCGGTGGACGTGTCGGCGCAGCCGTACGAGGGCGACCCCGGCGGGCCCGGCGTGCCGATCGGGCGGCCGGTGTGGAACACCCGCCTGTACGTGCTGGACGCCGCGCTGCGGCAGGTGCCGGTGGGCGTGCCGGGCGAGCTGTACATCTCCGGCCGCCAGCTCGCCCGGGGCTACCTGAACCGGCCCGGCCTGACCGCCGCCCGGTTCGTCGCCGACCCGTTCGGCGGCGGCGGGCGCATGTACCGCACCGGTGACCTGGTCCGGATGCGCCGTGACGGCGCGCTCGAGTTCCTGGCCAGGACCGACGACCAGGTGAAGATCCGCGGGCACCGGATCGAGCTGGGCGAGGTGGAGACCGCGCTGCGCGCCCTGCCGGGGGTCCGCGACGCCGCCGCGGCGGCGGTGGACGGCCGCCTGATCGGCTATGTCGTGGCCGCCGGCGCGGACCCGGCCGCGCTGCGCCGGGAGCTGACGACCCGGCTGCCCGCGCCCGCCGTACCCGCCGTGATCCTCCCCCTGGACGCCCTCCCGCTCACCACGAGCGGCAAACTCGACCGCCGCGCCCTCCCCACACCTGCCGCCACAGCACCCGCTACCAGGGTGGAGAGCGCGGGGAATCCGTTCGTGGCGGCGTTCGCGGAGATCCTCGGGCTGGAGTCGGTCGGTCCCGACGACGACTTCTTCGGACTCGGCGGCGACAGCATCATGTCGATCTCCCTGGTCGCACGTATCCGGGACGCCGGGCTGGAAATCACCGCCAAGGAGGTGTTCGAGCACCCGACCCCGGCCGGTCTGGCCGCCGTCGCCCGTGGGCGGCAGGCCCCCGCCGAGAGCGCCGGCGAGAGCATCGCCGAGCCGCTGGAGGGCCCGGTCCCGCTGCTGCCCGTGGTCCACTGGCTGCGCGAGCAGGGCGTCCCGGTGCGGGACTTCCACCAGGCGCGGCTGCTCCAGGTGCCCTCCGGCCTGGGCGCGGAGGCGGTGGCCGCCGCCTTCGACGCGCTCCAGCGCCGCCACGACGCGCTGCGGCTGCGGCTGTCCCGGCCGCATCCGGCCGTCTGGTCGGCCGAGATCGCCGACCCGGTGCCCGCCGAGGTGCGCCGGGTGAGCGGCCTGGCCGATCTCGCCGGTGAATACCGCGCGGCGGTGGACCGGCTCGACCCCGGCGCGGGCCGCGTGCTCCAGGTCGTCTGGTTCGACCTCGGCGACGCGCCCGGACGGCTGCTGGTGGTGGCCCACCACCTGGTGGTGGACGGGGTGTCCTGGCGGGTACTGCTGCCGGAGCTGGCCGCCCTGCTGCGCGGCAAGACGCTCACCCCGGTCCCCGTACCGTACGCACGCTGGGCCCGCCGCCTCACCGCCGAGGCCCAGGAGCCCGCCGCACTCGCCGAACTCGACCACTGGCTCTCCACCCTCGCCCCCGGCGCCCACCACCTCCCGCACGGCGGGCGTCCGCGCGTCCGCGGCGGGCGGGAGG